>VBIL01000154.1 GCA_005879975.1 Chloroflexota bacterium | reverse complement strand
ATCTCGGTCCAGGTGTCCCCGCCGTCCGTCGACCGGAACATGCCGCTTCCTGGGCCGCCCGACACGAGCTCCCAGGGTCGCCGGATCGCTTCCCAGAACGTCGCGTAGAGGATCCGCGGGTTGTTCGGATCCATCGCGAGGTCGCTCGCGCCAGCCTTCTCGCCGCGACTCAGCACGCGCTTCCACGTCTTGCCGCCGTCGCGCGAGCGATACACCCCGCGCTCCGGGTTCGCCCCGTGCGCGTGCCCGAGAGCCGCGACATAGACCGTGTCCGCGTCGTCCGGATGGACCCGGACCTTGGCGATGTTGCGGGTGCGCTCGAGCCCGAGGTGCGTCCAGGTCTTCCCCGCGTCGGTCGTGCGGTACACGCCGTCCCCGTGCGAGACGTTGCCGCGGATGCAGCTCTCGCCCATCCCGACGTACACCACGTTCGGATCCGACTGGGCGACGGCGATCCCGCCGACCGACGCCCGCTTAAAGAAGCGGTCGGTTGTGTTCTCCCAGTAGACACCGCCGTCCATCGTTTTCCAGACTCCGCCGCCGGTCGACCCGAAATAGAAGGTGTTGCGCTCGCGCGGATCGCCCGCGACGGCGCCCACGCGGCCGCCGCGATATGGGCCGGCACAACGCCATTCGAGTCGGTCGAAGAAGTTCGTGACGGTCGCGCCTCCGGCGCGCGAGCGCGAGCGGCGACTGGACGTCGAACTACGCTTTGCTGGCATTTCGTGGCCTCCCCCGTGCCCGATGTGTCACGGGAAATTTAGACCTTCTAGGCTCTGCCCCGCTTTGCAGCTCCCCGCGTTCATCCGCGACGCGGTCCGCTGGCTGTTCGCGGCCGTGCTCGCGCATCAGTACGTGGTGCTCTTCTTCGTCGTCGCGATCGAGGAGGCCGGCGTGCCTCTGCCCGCGCCCACCGATGTGGTGATCGCGTTTTTTGGGTACCGCGCACGAGGCGATCTCCCCGAGCTCGCGCAGGTCGTGCTCATCTGCGCGCTCGCGTCGACCGCCGGAACGCTCGTCCCGTACACGCTCGCGCGCCGCTTCGGCGTCCCCGTCGCCCACAAGCTTGCGCGCTGGGTGGACGTCGACCCGGCCCAGGTCGACAAATGGACCGAGCGCATCCACCGCCACGGATTCCGCGCCGTGTTCATTGGGCGCCTTGTGCCTGGGGCGCGTGTGGTGATGTCGCTGATCGCGGGCACAGCGAAGGTGCCGGTCCGCGAATTCTCGCCGGCGGTGTTCGCTGCAGCGCTCATCTATTGGACCTTCTGGGTCGCCATCGGTGCGACGCTGGGACCCTCGATCCGCCGCGTCGTCGATCCGTATATCGAGTACGTGCTGATCGGGCTGCCGCTCGTGGTCATCGCCTTCTTCGTCTTCAGATTCGTCCGCGCGAGGAGAAGAGCCGTCTAGCATCCCCGTGAGGACGGGATGGAAGCGCTCGCACAGCCGCTCGCCGCGTACACAGCGCTCGCGGCGCTGGGTGTCGTGGTGTTCGGGGCACTTTTGACTGCGACACGGCTGCGCGCCGGTTGGACCCCGTACCGCACCTGGCTGGTCATGCTGCCGATCATCTTCGGCGCGCTGTGGCTCGGCATCTGGGCCTGGGCACTCCTCGTAACGATCCTGTCTATCTACGGCTTCAAGGAATTCGCGCGCGCGACCGGCCTCTATCGCGAGCGGCTGTTCGTGCTCGTCGTGTACGCCGCCATGGTCGCCGCGAATCTCGCCGGGTACTTCGGCCGTTTCGGTCTCTTCATGGTCGTGCCCGTCTGGACGGTGGGCGCGCTGACGCTCGTGCCGATCATCCGTAACCGCACCGAAGGCATGTTGCAGGGCTTTGCACTCTCGGTCGTCGGGATCGTTTACTTCGGCTGGTTCCTCGCGCACCTCACGTATCTCGCGATCTGGACCGGGGGTCTCGGGCTCGTTCTCTACATCGTCCTGGCGACGCAGCTCAACGACGTCATCGCGTTCCTCTTCGGAAAGCTACTGGGGCGCCGGCACTGGACCGTCCTCTCGCCCAACAAAACGGTCGAGGGCTCGCTCGGAGCGCTCGCCTTCAGCATCGCGTTCGCCTTCGTCAACTGGCCCCTCGCATTCCCGGAGCTCCCGTGGTGGGGAGCGTTAGGTCTCGGCGTGATCGTCGGCGCGGGCGGGCAGATCGGCGACCTGACCCTCGCGAACTTCAAGCGCAACGTCGGGATCAAGGATTTCGGCAATCTCCTTCCCGGGCATGGCGGCGTCCTGGACCGCCTCAACTCGCTGACGTTGGTGGCCCCGGTGGCGCTCCACTTCGTGCGCTTCTTCTTCGACGGTTTTCCGTGAGCTTCGAGTACCGGCCGATGCCGGACCTCGGGCTGCCGCTGCGCGAACGGCTTGGGCAGTACCCGCGCGAGCCGGACCTCACGATCGATGCTCTGCGGACGGCGGCACGCTGGATCGTCGTCGGGCTGGTCAAGCTGCAGTTCCCGACGGAGGTGCGCGGCAGCCTACCCGCCGGAGAACGCATCGCCCTCGTCGCGAATCATCAAAGCCATCTCGACTCCCTCGTCGTCCTTGCCGCCCTCTCCGAGCGGCGCCGCCGCGAGATCGCTTGTCTTGCCGCGAAGGACTACTTCTTCGAACGGCTTCCGATTGCGCTCGGCGGATCGCTTTTCGCGATGGCGGTGAGCTTCGACCGCACGAAGTACACCGAGCTGCGCCGCTGGAGTCGCATCCTCAGGGACCAGCAGCGCGGGTGTCTCCTCGTGTTCCCGTCGGGCAGCCGCCGCCGGTCGGAAGCCCACGACGCCATTCTTTTCGTGCTTGCGAAGAGCGGATGGACGATCGTGCCCGTCGCGATCGCAGGCACGGCGGCAGCCTGGCCGGTCGGCGCCGCGCTCCCGCGGCCCTTCCGCCGGGTCCGCCTCACCTTCGGCGCGCCCTTGTCCGACGTGCCGACCCGGGACCTCGCCGCGGCGCTTGGCGAGTTCTGGAAGGCGAACCTGTGAAAGCCGACGCCTCGGTCTACGAGGGCAAACGCGTCATACGGCGCGCCTTGGCGCTCATTCCCGGGCTCGATCGGCTCGACCCGAACGTCGTGACGGTGGCCATCCTCATTCCGGCGGTCGTCGCCGGCGTATCGCTCTGGCAGGGCTGGTGGATCCTCGCCGCGATCGGCGCGGCCGGTCGCATGGTCCTCGCGACGCTCGATGGCTACATCGCCGAGCGTTTCGAGCGGCGCACGCCACTCGGCGCGTATCTCAACCGCATCGTCACGGAGGTCGCCGACGCCATCGTCCTGCTCGGCCTGCTGGGCCAGGCGGACGCGTTATGGGTCACGCTCGCGATCGCGGCCGCGTGGATCGTCAACGTCGCCGGAGTGCTCGGTCCGGTCGCGGGTGGTTCGATACAGTGGACGGGCCCCGCGGGTCAGGCCGACCGGCTCGCGATCGTGCTCGGCGCGTCGCTCGTCGCGATCGTCTGGCCGATCGACTGGACCATCCTTTGCGGGCTAATCGTCGTGCTGAGCGTCATCACGGCGACCCGTCGCGTCTCGCGCTCCGTCCGCGAGCTGCGCGCTTAAGTGCTCGGCGCGATCGCACGCTCCACTGCCGCGCTCTCCGCGTCGGCGGTGTGGGGCTACGCCGAGGCGACGCGCTTTTTCATCGTGCCCGACGTGCTCGTCGGCTGGATCGCGCTGCACGGCCCGCGGGTCGGATTTGCCAGCGCGTTCGCGGCGACCGCCGGCGCGGTGCTCGGCGGAGCGGCGGTGCATCGCGACGCCGCCGCGCAGCAGGCGCACCTGACAGAGATCCCGGGGATCTCGGACGCGATGCTCGACGACGCGGCGGAGCGCTTCGCCCTAGAGAGCTGGGGCGCGGTGATGCGGGCCCCGCTCGACGGGATTCCGTACAAGATCTACGCGGCGCGAAGCGCGCTCGACGGTCGCCCACTCCAAGAGCTCGTGCTCTGGACCCCGCCGGCTCGGCTCTGGCGCTTCCTTCTCGTCGCGCTCGGTGCCGGCGCGTTCGGCATGATCTTCGCGCGCACGATCCGCAGACGCGAAGGCCACTTCCTATTCGGTTATGCGGCGGTCTGGGCGATCACGTACGTGCGCTATTACGCAGGGCTTCGTCGGAGGTACGGCACGATCACGGGCAGCGGAACTGGTCGGGGCTGAGGAGGAACGTACCGACATCCGGCAGAACATGGCCCCCATCGCCGCCGACGGCTAACGCCAGGAGCCCGAGCGCGCAGACGGTGACGGCGAGGCCGGCAAGGACGTCCGCGCGGAGGAAGTACTTCGGCGCGCATCCGAGATTTGTTCCGATCAGCAACGCGAGATAGAGGAGTCCGAGTCCCGCAATGACGGTCTGCAGCCTTCGCATGTCACCAGCGGTGATACGCGGGGTGGCCCGGCTCTACCGCGACGAACGTGCCGCGACACGTCGCGCACACCTTCCCGCCGGCCCAGAGCTCCGCCTCGACGACGGCTCGGTCATCTCCGACTTCGACCGGCCGGGCGACGAGGTCGATCGGCCCGTCCGTCGGCGTCGGGCGCAGGAGTTTCACGGCGTACTCAGCCGTGACCACCGGGGGCGGAGTCACGTGCCGCGCTCGCCGCGTCGGCGGTGTGGGGCTACGCCGAGGCGACGCGCTTTTTCATCGTGCCCGACGTGCTCGTCGGCTGGATCGCGCTGCACGGCCCGCGGGTCGGATTTGCCAGCGCGTTCGCGGCGACCGCCGGCGCGGTGCTCGGCGGAGCGGCGGTGCATCGCGACGCCGCCGCGCAGCAGGCGCACCTGACAGAGATCCCGGGGATCTCGGACGCGATGCTCGACGACGCGGCGGAGCGCTTCGCCCTAGAGAGCTGGGGCGCGGTGATGCGGGCCCCGCTCGACGGGATTCCGTACAAGATCTACGCGGCGCGAAGCGCGCTCGACGGCCGCCCACTCCAAGAGCTCGTGCTCTGGACCCCGCCGGCTCGGCTCTGGCGCTTCCTTCTCGTCGCGCTCGGTGCCGGCGCGTTCGGCATGATCTTCGCGCGCACGATCCGCAGACGCGAAGGCCACTTCCTATTCGGTTATGCGGCGGTCTGGGCGATCACGTACGTGCGCTATTACGCAGGGCTTCGTCGGAGGTACGGCGCGATCACGGGCAGCGGAACTGGTCGGGGCTGAGGAGGAACGTACCGACATCCGGCAGAACATGGCCCCCATCGCCGCCGACGGCTAACGCCAGGAGCCCGAGCGCGCAGACGGTGACGGCGAGGCCGGCAAGGACGTCCGCGCGGAGGAAGTACTTCGGCGCGCATCCGAGATTTGTTCCGATCAGCAACGCGAGATAGAGGAGTCCGAGTCCCGCAATGACGGTCTGCAGCCTTCGCATGTCACCAGCGGTGATACGCGGGGTGGCCCGGCTTTACCGCGACGAACGTGCCGCGACACGTCGCGCACACCTTCCCGCCGGCCCAGAGCTCCGCCTCGACGACGGCTCGGTCATCTCCGACTTCGACCGGCCGGGCGACGAGGTCGATCGGCCCGTCCGTCGGCGTCGGGCGCAGGAGTTTCACGGCGTACTCAGCCGTGACCACCGGGGGCGGAGTCAAGGCGCTCGCTCGCCGCATCAGGTGATACGCGGCGGTCCAGTTCGAGTGGCAGTCGAGCAGCGTGCCCGTGATCCCGCCCGAGAGCATGCCCTCGAATGCCTCATGGTGCTTTTCGGCGCGCCAGCTCGCGACGACCTCGTCGCCTTTGACGACGCTCTTGATCCGAAGTCCCTTGTCGTTTCGCGGACCGCAGCCGAAGCACGCGCCATTCGGTGAGTACCGGTCCTGAAGTGCCTCGTCGCTCACGGGACGAGGCTAATCGGCAGAATCGGTGCATGCGCTCGACGTGGTGGCGGGAGGCCGTCTTCTACCAGATCTACCCGCGCTCGTTCCAGGATTTGACCGGCGACGGGGTCGGCGATCTGCCCGGGATCATCGCGCGTCTCGACCATCTGAACGGCGCCGAAGGATCGCTCGGCATCGACGCCATCTGGCTCTCTCCTTTCTATCGCTCTCCCATGGCCGACTTCGGTTACGACGTTTCCGATTACCTGGACGTCGACCGACTGTTCGGCTCGCTCGCCGACTTCGATCGGCTGCTGGCCGAAGCGCACCGGCGAGGGATCCACGTCATCGTCGATCTCGTACCGAATCACACCTCGGACCGGCATCCGTGGTTCGAAGACTCGCGCTCCGCGCGCACTGCCCCCAAACGAGATTGGTACAAATGGGCAGATCCCAGGCGCGGCGGCGGACCGCCGAACAACTGGCGGTCGGCGTTCCGGCGCGTCGGCAGCGCGTGGACGTTCGATGCGCCGACCGGACAGTACTACTTGCATCACTTCCTCCCGCAGCAACCGGACCTCAATTGGTGGAACGAAGAGGTCCGGGCCGTGATGGACGACGTGATGCGGTTCTGGCTCGATCGCGGCGTCGATGGCTTCCGCGTCGACGTGGCGCATGGCCTGGTCAGGGACCGCGACCTCCGGAACAATCCACGCTTCCGTATGTTCGGCTGGCCGCGCCTTCGGAACTGGGACCTCGAGGAAGTGCACGAGATCCATCGGCGCTGGCGCAAGATCCTCGACTCCTACCCGGGCGATCGTATGGCCGTCGGGGAGATCGGCGTGCGAAACCTCCGACGGCTCGCACGCTACTACGGCCAGGACGACGAGCTGCAGCTCTCCTTCAACTTCCACTTCCTCGAGCAGCCCTGGCGCGCCGAACGCTTCCGCGCGGTGGTCGAACAATGGGAGGCGCTCTTGCCGGAGGCGGCGTGGCCCGACTACACGCTCTCGAACCACGACCGCTCCCGCGCCGCGACCCGCTACGGGCTCGAGCACGCGGGCGTCGCCGCGACGATGCTCCTGACGCTCCGTGGCAGTCCGTTCCTGTATTACGGCGAGGAGATCGGCATGACCGACGTCCCGATCCGGCCCGAGCACGTCCGCGACGTCGACGGCCGGGACCCCGAGCGCACACCCATGCAGTGGGACGCCACACAGAACGCGGGCTTCTCGAGCAGCGAGCCCTGGCTGCCGCTGCCGCCGGACTATCGCGAGCGCAACGTAGCCGCGCAGCGAGACGATCCGGCCTCGCTCTTCTCGCTCTACCGCCGTCTCATTCGGCTACGCAAGGCATCCGTGGCCCTCCGGCGCGGCTCATACCGGACGCTTCGTTCACCACGCGGCGTGTACGCGTACGCGCGCGAGGCCGACGGCGAGAGGATGTTCGTCGCGCTGAACTTCACGAACGCGAAGCGTGAGTTCT
>VBIL01000153.1 GCA_005879975.1 Chloroflexota bacterium | reverse complement strand
CGCTGAGCCCCGCGTCACTGTCCGGTCCGCACGCTCGATGATGCTCGACGCTCTGCGCGTCCTGGACCTCGCGGATTCGTCCGGTGCGTTCTGCGCTCGCATCCTGGCGGATCTCGGCGCGGACGTGGTCGCGCGTGCCATGGCGGTCGAGGGCCGTCCCTACCTCGCGGCCGCGCTCAATGCCGGGAAGCGCGAGACCGCCGATCCGAGCGATCTTCTCGATCGCGCGGACGTCGTGATCCAGACGGACGGGCGCATCGGATATGACGAGCTCGCGAAGAGGAACCCGCGCGGGATTCTCGTGACGATCACTCCGTATGGGCGGAGCGGTCCGCTCGCAGGCGTCGCCGGCTCCGATCTCGAGGTGACAGCCGCGAGCGGCAGCCTCTGGCTCGCGGGCGAGCCGGGGCGCACGCCGATGCGTTCGACCATTCCGCAGTCGCCGTTCTGGACCGGTATGTACGCGGCGATGGGCGCCCTGACAGCGCTCGCTGCACGCGCCCACACCGGGCGCGGTCAAGAGGTCGATGTTTCGGCTCAGGCCGCGATGGCGACGATCCATCCCCCAGCCATCGTTTTTTGGGAGACGCTGCGCGAGGAGCATCGGCGGCTCGGTCCCTACCTGATCGGCCGCAGCATCGTCGGCGCGATGTTCCGGAACATCTGGCCTTGCCGCGACGGCTACGTCGCCTTTGCGGTGCAGGGAGGCCCGGTCGGAAGGCATACCGGACGGATGCTGGCGGAGTGGATGCGCGAGAAGGGTGCGGTAGATGACGTCGTCGGCGCGGTCGACTGGGAGCGCTTCGACAATCGCACGCTCTCGCAGGCAGAGGTCGACCGCCTCGAGGCATCGATCGGCAAGTTCCTGCTGACGCTGACGAAGCGAGAATTCTTCGCGGGCGTGATCGCGCGCAACATGCTCGGTTATCCCGTCTCCGACGCCCGTGACATCTTCGAGAACGAGCAGCTCAAGGCTCGCGACTTCTGGCAAGAGATCGAAATGACAGGGCGCCGCGTGAGGTTCCCAGGAGGCTTCGCTCTCTTCGACGGCGAGCGGCCCAGAATCCGCGCATCGACGCGAGACGACAAGGCCGTCGAGTGGCGCGGGGCGGGGAAGGGGGCCTCCGCGGCGCAGCGGGGTGCCGAACCCGACGCAGCGGACCAAGCACGGAGCCAGGGGCCCCGCGAGCACGAGGAGGCCCCCGGCCCCGCCGCGAGCCGGAATCGGTCAGCGTTGGATGGGATCCGCGTCGTCGAGCTCGGATGGGCCGCTGCCGGTCCGCTCGTCGGCAAATACCTCGCCGATCATGGCGCGGAAGTCATCCACATCGAATCGGCGACCGTCTTGGACCCGTTCCGCTCCACGTATCCGCCATTCAAGGGCGAGCCCTCGCCGGATACCGCGGCGATGTTCGCGTTCTACAACGAAGGCAAGAAGGGCGCGACGCTCAACTTGCGAAACAACAAAGCGGCGGAGCTCGCGCTCCGGCTCGTCGCGAAGGCCGACGTTCTGGTCGAGAGCTTCCCGGCGGGGACGCTCGCGCGGCGCGGGCTCTCACACGACGCCCTTCTGCGCGCGCGCCCCGACCTGATCGTCCTCTCGAGCTGCAATCAGGGACAGACCGGACCACACGCGCAACACCCGGGCTATGGGAGCCAGCTCACGGCGCTCGCCGGCTTCAACGAGCTGCTCGGCGAGCGCGGACGCACTCCGGTGATCCTCTACGGGCCGTACATCGACTACATCGCGGTCGGCTACGGGGTGATCGCGATCCTCGCCGCGCTCGAGCGCCGTCGCCTCACGGGCGAGGGCTCTGTCATTGACCTTTCGCAGTACGAGGCCGGACTCCAGTTCATCGCGCCGGCGCTCCTCGAGCACTCCGCGAACGGGACGCTTCCGACTCGCGACGGCAACCGCGACCAGGTTGCCCGGCCGCACGGCGTGTACCGGTGCGCGGGCGACGACCGGTGGGTCGCGCTCAGCATCTGGACCGAGCCCGAGTGGGAGCTGTTCCGCGCCCTCGTCGGCCACTCGGAATGGTCGCGCGACGACCCTGATCTCGATGCCTGCATCGAGCAATGGACGTCCGCGCGCCCACGGGACGAGGTCGTTGCCACTCTCCGTGAGCACGCCCTACGGGCCGCACCGGTCACGACGATCGCCGAGCTCGCGACCGAGCCGCAGCTGGTCCATCGTGGGTTCTGGCGGCCAACGACGCACCCGGTGCTCGGCACAGTTGTGGCGATGGCGCCGCCGTTCATCCTCTCTCGCACGCCTGCGGTCCTCGAGCATGCCGGCCCGACGCTCGGCGAGCACAACGATGAGGTCTGGCGCGGACTTGGTGGGCTCGACAAGTCCGAGTACCGTGCGCTGGCGGCGGAAGGGGTGTTCGACTGAGCGAGGCCGAGGACATCGCGCGGCGCAAGGGCGAGCATCTGAAGCTCGCCGCCGAAGCCGACGTCGAGACGCGAACACCCGCGGGCTGGGACGACGTCCAGATCGTGCACGACGCCCTGCCGGACGTCGACGCGGCCGAGGTGGATCTCCATGCGACATTCCTCGGGCGCAAGCTCGCGCTCCCGCTCGTCATCTCGGGGATGACGGGTGGCCATGGCCGCGCGCTCGCGGTGAACGAGCTCCTTGCACGCGTCGCGGAAAAACGCGGGATCGCGATGGGAGTGGGCAGCCAGCGCGCGGCGTTGCGCGATCCGATGCTCGTGCCGACCTACTCGGTCGTGCGACAGAGCGCCCCGACGGCGTTCGTGATCGCGAACGTCGGCATTTCACAGCTCGTGAAGCAGGATCGCGAGGCCGCACTCGGGGCCCGCGACCTGAACGAGATCGTCTCGATGATCAAAGCGAATGCGCTCGCGGTCCACCTCAACTACCTGGAGGAATCGGTGCAGCCCGAAGGGCAGACGCGCGCACGCGGCGCTCTCGCCGCGATTCGCGCGCTGACCAAACGATCGCGCGTGCCGGTCATCGCCAAGGAAACGGGCGCGGGCATCACCAAAGAGGTCGCGCTGCGGCTGCGACGCGCCGGGGTCAAGGCGATCGATGTCGGCGGCGTCGGCGGGACCTCGATCGCCGCGGTCGAGGCGATGCGCGCGGCGGCGCAATCCGACATGGCGCGCATGAGCCTCGGCAACCGCTTCCGCGACTGGGGCGTGCCGACCGCGGTCGCCGTCGCCGGCGTCGCTGGCGTGGGTCTTCCGCTGATCGCGACGGGGGGTGTGCGTAGCGGTCTCGACGCGGCGAAGGCGATCGCGCTCGGAGCCACGCTCGTCGGCGTCGGACGTCCTCTCTTGCAGGCGGCTCTCCGTGGCGAGCAGAGCGTCGAGCAGTGGATCAGCGAGTTCGAACTCGAGCTCCGGACGGCTGTTTTTCTGGCGGGCGTTCGCCGTGTCGTGGATCTCCCGAAGGCCGGCCTGGTGATCACGGGCGCATCACGCCAATGGATCGAGCAGCTCGGCTATCGCCGGACTGTCCTACGCCAAAAGCGGCCGCGTCGCTAAGAGCTCCTTGAGAATTTCTGCATCTTCTCAATGAACTGAGCACGAGACCCCGGTCGACCGCCTGCCGCTCCGGCGACCGGTGAATGAGGCTTTTCGGGCAACCTCACCGTACGTTGTTCCGAGGACCGGTCCTCACTATGACCTTCGCGATCGGGCTGCTGGCCTGGCTTCTGGCCTCGCCGGCGAGCGCCGATGGGTCAAGCCCGCCTCCTTCAGGATCGCCAACACCGACCCCGACGCCGCCCCCGGGTCTGACGACTTGGCAGACAGCCGCGCCGATCCCGACGCCGGCCCCGAAATCGGCCGCTCCGGCGACGCCGATCCCGTCAACAAGCCCGAGCCCGTCACCGACCATCGATCCGGCTGAGGCGCGGGCCCGCGACGCGGCGCTCCTCGCGAACGCGACGTCACTGGCGCAGATCATCGACGCCCAGGCCCGGGTCGCCCGTGACGAGCTTGCGGCGTTGGACGAGCAGGTGACGCAGGTGAGCAAGGATCTCGACGAGGTAAACGCGGACATCGCCACCCTGCAGACGAGATCCGCCGAGCGCGGAAGCCTCCATGAACGTCTCGCCCGCGACGCCTTCCGCCTCGCCGCGCTTTCCGCGAGCCCGGGACCGGTGGCCATCAGCCAGGCACAACGCGACGCGCTCGACGAGCTCCGGTCGCTTGAGGCGGGTCTCGCGGCGGCCCAGGCCAAGCTCACCGACCGCGCGGCCGTGCTCTCGCAGCTCACCGAGTCGGTCGGTGCAAAGCAAGCGCAGCTCGGTCGCCTCCGCGATCGCGCGCGCGTCCTCGCCGCGGCCGCCGCCCGCAGCGACTCCGAGGCGCGTGCCGCGCAGGTGGCGGTCCTTCAGGCCCTCGCCCAGGATGCAGCGGCCGCACAGACGTCCCTCGCGCAGCTCGTCGCCTCCGCGATGGTCCGGGAGGGGGAGGCCACGACCGCGTGGTCGTTCCCGCTTCGCGGTCCCATCACACAGGCGTTTGGTCCGACGGCGCTGGCGCTCGAGCCGGCGCGGATGTATGGCGGCGCCTACTTCGAGCACTTCCACGACGCGATCGACATCGCGGCCCCGCTCGGTTCGCCTGTCGTCGCCGCCGCGGACGGGCAGGTCACGTTCGTCGGCCACCTGCCCGATGGCGCGATGATCGTGCTCATCGCGCATGCCGGTGGATTCGTCTCGGAGTACGCGCATCTGGACGACGCGTTCGTCATGCCCCCCGTCAGGGCCGGCCAGATGGTCAAGGCCGGGCAGGTGATCGGTTTCGTTGGCCTCACCGGGATCACCACCGGTCCGCACCTGCACTTCGCGCTCATCCACAACGGCGAGGCGGTCGACCCGCTGACCCTCATCGGGTCGTAGGCGGAGCGGCGCTCGGGCGGGCGCCGCTCGCAGGTGCTATTTGATGACGCGGACGCGGAGTCCGTGCGGGTCGACGACGCTTGCACCAGCGGAGAGGGGGAGCGCGACGACTGATGCGATGGCCGCGTCGCGTCCGTCGTCCTTCACGGAGAGGATCGCGAAGCCACCGACGTCGCCGACCGCGTTATTCAGGTCCTTGATGTTGCTCGTGACCGGTGTCTTGCCGCGCAGCGTCAGGAAGACCGTCTTCCCATCGGGACTGATGTCCATGATGTCGGGCGCCGGGTCTCTGCCCGCGAGCGGACCCGTTGCGAGGCTCAAAGATCTCACCGGCTCGGGCGCCTCGCTCGACGTATCGAAGATGTCCAGCGTGTTCGCGAAGCGGTCCACGACCCAGAGGTACCTCCCGACAAGAAGGACGCCGTGCGACTCAACGTTGCCGGTGCGCGAAAGGATCCTCTTGGCGGACGGCGCGTTCGGAAGCCCAGTGACCTTGTAGAGGTTGAAGGACGTGGTCGTCGACGTGGACCCGCCCTGTGCGGTCGTCCACACCGCATCCCCGACGAACGTGGCGCAGCACGACTGGAGTCCGATGGCGCTCTTGGCGACGGTGCCGAGCACCTTCATTGGCGTCGCTGTCGCATCGATCGCGTACGACCCGCCGCCGCGCTGCGGCACGTACATGAACTTCCCGTCCTTGCTGAAGACCGGGATGACCGGCAGGTTACCGGTGTGGTCAGCATCCTCGATCGCGGCGAGATCCAGGTCGCCGGCGGGATCGAGCGAGTACTTGTCGTTCGCGAAGTCGGCTTTGATCCGCTGCAGCTTCTTCGCACCCTGGTTCGCGACGATGATCGCGTCATTCGCCGGCGTGACCGCCGACGCGTGCGCCTGCGCGGCGCCCGCCGGCGTGCCGGCGAACTTGAAGCTCGCGACCACCTT
>VBIL01000168.1 GCA_005879975.1 Chloroflexota bacterium | reverse complement strand
TCATATCCGGCCTGTTACGCCTGGCGGTCAACCCTCACGGGGGCGTCTGCGCCCAAACCTTATGGAGAGGCGTCGGCGACGGGGCCTGAGCGGGCGCCCGTACGTCCCAGAAAAGTCGAGCCCGACTGAGGCGCTTCTGCCAGCGGTCTTTGCTACGGAGGGCTCACCCGCGCGCAGCTCGACGCTGTTCCGGCTTGTGCCCTCGACGCGCAGATGGAGATCCTCGAGCATCTGTATCGCCGCGCCGAACTCCTTCGGGCTGATCGCCTCGGCGAGATTCACCGCAAAGGCTGCGACACCGTCCCGGAAGTCGCCCAGATGCAGAGCTTCCACGCTGGAGAGCGACTGGATCCGGCGCTGGATCTCGATCAGCTGGAGAAACGATCCAACGGGAGCGATAACGACTTCGATCTGCCGGATTCCGAGGCTCTCGCCGATCGCGGGCTCGGCGCTTGGCGCTTCGGGCGCCGACGCCGGCTTGGCAACCAGATGCGGAGCAACGGCGTCCGCGATATCGGCAAGCGCGTTCGTCTCCACGATCGGGTGAGACCCCGCGACATCCACGAGGGCCTCCGACGTGCTCGGCTCGTCAGCAGGCGGCGCCTCGGTCGATTCGAGCGCGGCGCCACGCGGGTCGCTGATGGATTCGTCGGCGAAGAAAGAGAGACCTTCGAGCTGCGAAATCACCACGGGAGGGTCGGCGTCTGTGACCTGCTCGATGGGTTCTTCGGACAACGGTGGAACATCCGCGTCGGGAGCTGGAAGAGGTGCGGAATCGGCGCGCAGCGTTGGAGTCGACTCCGCGCCAGATGCTCGCAGGCCCTCGAGTTCGCCATCGACGATAGGCTCGGTCGAGTCCGGCCTGCGCAGGTCCTCGACGTACTCATCGAGGATCGGAGCGGCCAGCTCGGGCCTCCGCAGCTCCTCGATGTGCTCGACCAGCTCCTGTGCCGTTTCGACGGGACCCTCGAGCCCGATCTCGTTCGAGGACGGCGGTGGTGGTGGCGCGGGCCGGCCGAGCTCCTCGACGAATTCGTCAATGATCGGCTCGCTTGGCTCAGGCCTGAGCAGGTCTTCGACATGCTCGACGAGCTCCTGAGCCGTTTCTACGGGACCTTCGAGCCCGACCTCGTTTGTGGGCGGCGACAGCGGTGGCGCGGTCCGGTGGAGCTCCTCGACGAACTCATCGACGATCGGCTCGCTTGGCTCGGGCGTGCTGACATCGATCTCGGCGGGGATCGCGGCTGCGCCCGGTGGCGTCGCCTTCTGCGCACGGACCTGTTGAAGCATCTGGGCGAGGATCGCCCGCATCTCCGCGGCGACCGCGGCCTGAAGATCGGATTCGGGCCGCAGATCGTCTGGCGCAAAAGCGGCTGGCGTCGAGCCGACACCGCGGACCGAAGCGATCTCCTCGAGCAGCTCGTCGTGCTCCGCGCGGAGCCGGTCCATCTCCCTGAGGAGCACCCTGCGTTGGTCGGTCGCACGTTCGAGGATCTCATTGGCTTCGTCCCGAGCTCGCGAACGGATCGCGTCCGCAGAGCGGGACGCGTCGACGGCGCCGTCATTCACATCGGGATCGAGCTCTACGTAGGCCCTGAGGCGGCTGCGCTCGGCGTCGAGGTCGGCTTGCATCGAGCTGAGCCGCGCCTCGAGCTCGCGGACCCGTTGCGTGAGGCTCGGGAGCGTGTCGGCGACCCATCGGGAAGGAGGCGTGCGCACGTTCTCGCTCGGCCGTCTGCCGAACTCGGTCACGCTTTCTGTACTCGTCCCTTGGTCTGGCAGGGCTACAACCCTACGAGCCCTGTTCGGCAGAAAAAGCCCCCGAACGGGGGCTACGCGAGCGTACGACGCAGAGCGCTGCGCGCGGCGTGGTAGCCACACATGCCGTGCACGCCCCCACCCGGGGGAGTCGACGACGAACAGAGGAACACCTCGCGCGCTGAAGTCGCGTACGGGTCGAGGCGGGGAAACGGGCGGGTCATGAACTGCAGCAGGGAGTTGGACCCGCCGCCGATGTCACCGCCGATGTAGTTCTCGTTGTGGCGCTCGACCTCCGCCGGCGGCATCACGCTGCGCGCGAGGACGCGATCGCGAAAGCCGGGAGCGAAGCGCTCGAACTGCGCCTCGATGCGGTCCGTCATGTCGACAGTCGAACCGTTCGGGACATGGCAGTACGCCCATACCGTGTGCTTTCCCGCCGGCGCGCGCGAGACATCGAAGAGGCTCTGCTGCGCGACGAGCACGAAAGGCCGAGGAGGCGGCTCGCCGTGCGCGACCGCGGCTTCGCTCGCGGCGATCTCGTCGAGGGTCCCACCCAGATGAACGGTCCCCGCCCGCAGACAGTCCTCCGCTCGCCACGGGATCGGACCGTCGATCGCGTAGTCGAGCTTGAAGACACCGGGTCCGTAGCGGAACGAGCGCAGGCGCTTCCGGTAACCATCCGAGAGCCGCCGCCCGGCGATGCGATCGAGCTGGAGCGGCGTCACGTCGCAGAGGTACGCGCGCGCGCCCGGTAATTCGTCGAGCGTCCGGATGCGTCGGCCGGTCTCGATCGTTCCGCCCAGCGCGCGGAGTCGCGCTGCGAGCGCGTCCGCGATGCGCTGGGAGCCTCCGCGCGGAAGCGGCCAGTTCGCGACGTGCGTGGTCACCAAGAACATCAGCGCGAACGACGCGGTGAGCGGCGCGTCGAGCGGCAGGACCGAGTGCGCGGCGAGACCAGCGAAGAGCGCACGGGCTCGTTCGGTGCTGAACGCGCGTCGCGCGAGCAGACGGGCCGGAAGCAGACCGGGAAGCCCGAGCCGCGCGAGGACGAGCGGATGTCGCGGGATTCGGATCAACGGACCGAGAGCATCCGCCGCGAGATCGTCCCACTCGCCGACCAATGGTTCGACGAGCCGCCGGTACGCGCGACCATCCGCACCAAGCCCTGCGGCGGTGGCATCCAGCGAGCGCTCGAGGAGGACGGCGGTGCCGTCGTCAAGCGGGTGGGCGAGGGCGACGGGTGGCTCGATCCATTCCAGGCCTTCCTTCACCAGGCCGAGCCCGCGGAAGAACGGAGACGCGGCGCCCAGCGGATGGATCGCGGAGCAGAGATCGTGGATGAAACCGGGGAGGGTCAGCGCCGCGGAGCGGCAGCCTCCGCCGATCGTGTCATTCGCTTCGTAGACCGTGACCGAAAGGCCGTTTCGGGCGAGCTCGATGGCGGCGGAGAGACCATTCGGGCCCGAGCCGACGACTATCGCGTCAGAAGTCACTGCCTGTTAGTCGGGCCGCTTTCCCCGGTTGCGGTCGGCGACCTGCGAACGCTGATCTGCTGAGCTCGAAGATTTCGGCCGACGTTGCCGTCGCTCATGCGAAAGAAGGTAGTCGCCTATCGAGCATGGTGCGGACTAGTCCAGTCTGAGGTGCCGGTCGAACCAGTCGAGCGCACGGCGGAGCGAGTCGATGCGGTTCTCGGTGACGCGGAAGCCGTGGCCCTCGCCCTCGTACACGTGGTACTCGTGCTCCTTCCCGCCTTCGCGCAGCGCCTTCACGACCTGCTCGGCCTCGCTCTGCGGTACGCGTGGATCGTTCGCGCCCTGCAGGATGAGAAGCGGGGCGCGGATCTTGGCTGCGTGCGTAAGCGGTGATCGCTCGCGGTACAGCTCCGCATCCTTCTCCGGATCGGCGAACTCGCGGACGAGATAGTCGCGTACATCGCCGCGCGCCGTCTCGTACATCGTTTTCCACGAGACCACGCCCACGACCGAAACGCCCGCGGCGAACTGCTCCGGGCGCAGCGCAAGCGACATCAGCGTGAGGTAGCCGCCGTAGCTCGCGCCGTACGCGCCGACGCGCCCCGGGTCGGCGATCTTGGCGTCGCCGAGCCACGCCGCGCCGCGCGCGACGTCCTCGAGATCCTTTCCGCCCCAGTCGTGACGGTTCGCCTCGCGCCACTTCTTCCCGTAACCGGTCGAGCCGCGCACGTTCGGCGCCAGGACCACGTAGCCGGCGTTGACGAAGACTTGCGTCCCGACGATCCACTCGCGCCGGTACTGCGCCGTCGGGCCCCCGTGGATGAAGATGATCGCCGGCGGTGCACCCGACCCTCGCAGGGCCTCGACGTACGGAACAAATAGGAGCGCGGGGACCATCTCGCCGTTCGCACCCGGATAGCGGACGTGGACCGGATCGACCAGCGTGGACGGGTCGACGTGGGATGGCAGCGATCGTGTGATCGGTCGCGGTTCGGTCATCCGCTCGCCGGTCACGAACACGTCCACCGGTCGCGTTGGGCTTTGGAAGAGGTAGACCGTGCGGTCGTTGTCGGGGCCGATCTGCTGTGAGCTGTGAACTCCGGGCAGGTCCGCGACCGCGTGGTCGGCGTGCGAGACAGCGAACACGCGCCGGATCGAAACCGATGCGTCTTCGTTGTGGAGATAGTCGAGCGCGCGACCGTCCGGGCGCCAGACAGCCTGGTACTCGTCGTGGATGCCCGCGGTCATGCGCTCGATGCGTCCGAGCTTCCCGGCTTGATAGGTCGCCACCGCGATCTCCTGCCGTCCACGACTGTCGGTCGTGAACGAGATGCGTGAGCCATCGGGCGACCACCGGCCCTCGAGCGATTCCCCGTCGACTTCCCCGCGTGTCCCGAGCTTGTTCGCTTCTCCACCCGAGGCTGGCACGACGAACAAGTCCGCGTTGGTCCGCACAGCCTCGCGCCACGAGCTGAAGAGGATCAGCGCGCCGTCCGGTGACCAGCGTGGCTGCACGTCGTCGCGCGCACCATCGGTCAGCACGCGCTTTGCTCCAGTCGTGACATCGATGATGTGGATTGCGAACCCCTTGCCGCCAGCGTTTGCGGTGAACGCAATCTTGGTACCGTCCGGGGACCACGCGATGTCGCGGTGCGTCACCCCTGGCTCGCTCGTGAGGTTGCGCTCCTGCTCGCCGTCGCGGTCGACCAGCCAGACGTCGAATCGTTCATTGCCGCCCGCGTCGCGCATGAACGCAACCCATCGCGCGTCCGGCGACCAGCGCGGCGATACCGAGCGCTCCTTCGCGTCCGTAAGCTGGAAGATGCGCTCGCCCTCGACGGGCGCGCTGTAGATCTCAAAGGTCCCTGAGCGGTTCCACGAGAAGGCGACCTCGGTGCCGTCGGGCGCGAGGTCGATCCCGCCCCAGATGTCGTCGACGTACGGGACGCCCGCGAGCTCGTCAACGGAAAGGCGGCGATAGCGCGAGCCGATCGAGCGGGGCGCGATCACCGCCGGGGCGGGGCGGATGTCGGTCTCGGGGTTGGCGATCGTCGTCGGCGGTCGCGCGGTGGCGGCAGCGCTCCAGTCCTCGGCAAAGTTGCGCGGCCGTTCAGATTTCGCTGGGGGCTTGTCGGTGGCGTCCCTGAGGGGGTGTGGGGGCAAGCCCCCACGCTCATCTGGGGGCAAGCCCCCACGCTGGAGTGGCCGGCGGGGCCGTTCGACGAGCTCGCGTGCAGCGGTGGCCACCACGAGGGTCGCGGGACCCATCGCCGCTTCGCGCGGCGCCGTCACCTCGCGCGGGACGATCGGGTCGTTCGGGGTGAGCTTGTCGTCGAGCCGGCCGCGATAGGCGCGATCCCACGGCGCTTGCAGGAGGATGCCGAACTGCTTACGCGGCTTCGGCAGCTCCTTCTGAAGCTGCAGCAGATCGTCTTTTCCGGCGTTCCAGACCGGTGCGCGCCGTGCCGAGAGGACCGCCGAGAAATCGAGCGGGAGCAGGGCTCGGGCGGCGTCGCTTTCGAGATCGAGATCGCCAGCGACCAGGACCCCGCCGGCCTTGCGTAGCAATACGACTGTCGCTCCGCTGCCGTTGCCCCGAACGCGGATCGTTCGCGCGTCCGGGCGGACGAGCTCCTCGTCGCCGAGGACGAGATCCGGCCCGCCTGGTATCCCCTCCGCGTCGTCGCGGTGGGCCGCAACCTGGACGCCGAGGGCCTGGCGGTACTTGTCGGCGTCGGCGGCGCGGGCCGCGTTCGTCGCGACGAGGAGCGATGCCGGACCGGCGCCACGCACAAGCCGCAGCGCCCGTTCACTGAAGGGAGGCGCATCGATCAGAAGATTCCCGCGCTGCTCGTCGTAGACGATGTACTGACGCTCGTTCTCGAGCGGCTCGTAGAGCTCGAAGATCCACGAGCGCAGCTGATGGATGTCCACGGGGCCGGCCTATCGTAGCGTCGGAAGAACGAGCAAGCCGTCGGAGCGCACGATCGCTCTCTTCGCTTCGAGTCGCGCGCACAGATGCGTAACACGCTCATCGCTCCAGTCGAATAGCTTCGCGACCTGACGTTCGGTCACGCCGCCCGCGAGGTCGACGAGTCTGGAGAGCAACGCCGTCATCCCTTCGGCCGAGGTGTACCGCTCCGCGGTGCGAACAATCTCCGGGTAACGGCGGACGAAGAGATCGTACGTGTAGTTGTAGTCCTCACGCCCTTCCCCGACGGCGCGGACTCGCGCGACGTACATGAGCCGCTGGAGCTCTTCGATCGCCTTCGCGTATTGAAGCTTTCCTTCTTGCGAGCTGATGCCGAGGGCCGATCGCATCCTCTTGGTCTGCGTCTCGCCGTTCTGCGCCAAAAAGTCGATGATCCGTCGCGCGATCTCCGACAGCCGCCCGGCGCGCACGTCATCGAGATGGTCGTCGGCCTCACCGGCGCGGCCGAAGGTCGCGTAAAAGCTTGGCAGCATCTTCATCGAGACGAACGTCGGTTTCCGGATGAGGAGCTTTCCGTAGTAGAGGCGCTTCGCTTCCGCTAGCTCATCCTTCCAACCCCACATCCATTCCCACTTCCGTCCGTCGCTGCGGGTGTCGAGGTGATCGAATGCCGCCGGTACCGGATAGGCGAGCTCCGCGGTGAAAGCGAAGCAGAAGCCGAGCCCGTCAACCATCCTCACGAGTGCCTAGGCGGTGCGGACCTGGTGCCGCGCGGCGACCCGCTCGCGATGCCGTTCGAGCGCACGCTCGGTCACCCGGGCCGGAGCTCTCGTGCGTGTAGCCGGCGGTCGGCGATACTGGGCAGCCGTCGCGTCCAAGCGTGACATCGTTGGACAGACATTGGGGAGCCGGCGACGATTCCGCAAACGGAGGTGGAAGAGACATGAATGAAAGGCGACTGGTCCACCTCAAGGGATCGTCGAGTCTCGGACCAAAATGCGGCGCGACCGATGCGTCGATCGTCACGAACTGGGTCCTCGGGGCGACGTATCACGAGGTGTATGTCCCAGCGGACGTCCTCCAGCGCGCGGACCTCGTGTGCGAGCGCTGTCAGGATGCCGCGCTCGCCGACGACAGCGGTTCCGACGACGAGGTCGTGTCCGACTCCGAAGAAGAGGCGTCCGGGCCGCCTCAAGACGATGGCGACCCCGCGTTCGCCGAGGTCAGCGACCAACGTCTGCTGCGTGAGCTCGCGCGCCGGCTCGGCGATGAGGCATCGCTAGCTGAGGAAGAGGGCGAGAAGACCGAGGATCGCCGCAACTGACATCGCCCGGCGCGAGCGCTCGTGCAGGCGTGCGAACTCGACCCTCGCTGGCGCACCGGCGGGAAGGTCGTCGAAGCCCGCCGTGGCACCGCGGATCGATCGCGCGACCGGATTCGCCCACGCGCTCGAATACAGCGTGGCCAGCGCGAGGAGTACCAGGCAGACCCAGCGCGCGACGAGCCTCGGCTCAGGCGTGCCGGTCACCTCGAAGCTCGACTTGAGTGCGCTCGTGACGACGAGCACGACGAGGGCGAGGATCGCGTAACCGTCGAAACGCGCGAGCACCGTGCCGAAGAGCGCCCCGGCCTCGGAGCGAGAGCGCGCGGTGCGGAACAACGCCGGGGCCACAGCCGTGCCGATGACGAGCGTGCCGCCGACAAGCACCGCGAGCGCCAGGTGATACAGGAACTGGAGAAGGTCGAAGTAGAGCGTCTCCACTCGCCGATCGAGCATACGGGGAATTTCCGACCGCACCGATCGGTTTAGCATTTGACCCAAGGGAGCCAAACAAATGCCGAGCTATCGCGACTACTTCGCCGACGTAAAGAAGCGCATCAAGGAAGCCACCCCCGAGCAGGTGCAGGAGCTCCTGCGCTCGGATGAGGTCCAGCTCGGCGATGTCCGCGAGAAGAACGAGTGGGACGAGGGTCACATCGTCGACGCGGTCCACGTTCCAAAGAGCTATCTCGAACAGTGGGCCGAGGATCGGCTCCCGTCCAAGGACAAGACGACCGTCCTTTACTGCGCCGGCGGAGTGCGCTCGGCCATGGCCGCCGACACGCTGGCGAAGCTTGGCTACACGAACGTCATCTCCATGGTCGGTGGCTTCAACCGCTGGAAGGATTCGGGGAAGCCGTGGACGAAGCCCGCGAGCTTCACGCCCGAGCAGGCGCAGCGCTATTCGCGCCATCTCCTGATCCCCGAGGTCGGCGAGGCCGGCCAGCAGAAGCTGTTGCAGAGCAAAGTGCTGCTCATCGGCGCGGGGGGCCTCGGATCTCCGGCTGCGTACTACCTTGCCTCCGCTGGAGTCGGGACGCTCGGCATCGTCGACTCCGATGTGGTTGACCTCACGAACCTGCAGCGGCAGATCCTCCACTCGACCGATCGCATCGGCGAGCCGAAGGTCGAATCGGCGAAGCGAACGCTCGAGGCTCTCAATCCCGACGTGAAGATCGTGCCGTACCAGGAGCGACTCACCAGCGACAACATCGACCGCATCATCAAGGACTACGACGTGGTGATCGATGGCGCGGACAATTTCCCGACGCGGTACCTCCTCAATGACGCCTCGGTCAAGTGGCGCAAGCCCGTGGTGCACGGTGCGATCTACCGCTTCGAAGGTCAGGTCACCGTGTTCAAGCCCTTCGAAGGCCCCTGCTACAGGTGCCTTTTCCCCGAACCACCGCCGCCCGAGCTCGCGCCTTCCTGCGCAGAGGCCGGCGTGCTCGGCGTGCTGCCCGGCGTGATCGGGACGGTACAGGCGACCGAGGCCATCAAGCTTCTCCTGGGGATCGGCGAGCCGCTCGTCGGCCGGTACCTCCTGTTCGATGCGCTGGAGGGATCCTTCCGCGAGGTGCGCCTGCGCCGCGACCCGGCATGCCCCGTCTGCGGCGATCACCCCACGATCACCGGATACATCGACTACGAGGGCTTCTGCGCGTCGCCCGGCGAGTGGAATGCCCAGCACGCGCCAGCGACGGTGACCTCGCCCGCCGACTGACCGCCCCCCTATCCTTTGAAGGAGATGCGCCGCGCCCTCCTTTTCATTGCCTTGTGCGGGCTGCTCGCGGTCGCCTGTTCCGGCGCGACCCCGGCCTCCTCACCCACTCCCGCCGCGACCACGGACATCAAGCGTTCCAAGCTCGACATCGCCTATAGCGGCTTCGTCGACCAGGACGTCCATCACGTCACGAGCAAGAAAGCGCTCGAAGCGGCCCTCGAGGCAGTGAAGGCGGAGGTCCGTGCGGCCGGAGGCAAGGACGCCGTCGACACACCGGCATTCCAGGACACCGACGAGCCGCAGCTCGCGGACTTCAACAAGTTCGCTCAGGTCGTTGGCCAGCTCGCCTCGAGCAACACTCAGCTCTCGGCGAATCGGATCGCCGACGCCGCGATCACCGGGATGATCAGGGCGAGTCCCGATTGCCACACGTATTACGTGAACAACTCAGGTCAGGTGAGGACCTCATCCGGAAAGATCCCGACCGGGACCGGCGCGATGATCCCCGCGCAGGGGACCAGTCTCGGCGGGCCTGACCAGGCGGGACTCACCGGAAAGATGCTGACAGGCGGCGTCGCCTACATAACCTGGCACGAGTTCGCGATCGACGGGACCTACCGCATCACCGACATGGTGAAGGCGATGCTGGACAAGGCGCTGGCGCAGGGCGCGAAGGCGTGGCTCTTCGATCTTCGCGGCAACCTTGGCGGCAACGGCGCCGACCTCATGGCGAGCTGGTTCCTGAATGGCGAGCCGACGCTCAGTGTCGTCGTGAAGACCGGCAACGCCGGTACCGCGACGGCGAACAAGGACGTGCGCCTCCCTGCCGCATATCAGCTTCCGATCGCGGTGATCCTGAACGACCGTGGCGGGTCCGCTCCCGAGGTCCTCAGCGCGTCGCTCAAGGAGAACAAGCGCGCGACGATCGTGGGCAAGCAGAGCATTGGGTGCCTCGGCGCGACGAGCCCGACGCACATGACAGACAACTCCGAGTTGTCGGTCACGGTGCAGGAGTTCACCGGCGCGGTGACGGGAACGAAGTACAACAACAACGGCATCGCACCCGACATCGCGGCGGACGATCAATCGGCGGTCGATGTAGCGACCAAGCTGCTGCTCGACAAGGTCGCGGCGGGGTCACGACCACCGTGATGTGGCGCGCGACAATCGAACAACCGAGCGGTACGCCTGACCGTCTTTTCCGCCCTCTTTTCTTCTAGTACGTTCGTCCCCTACCGTACGCGGAATGCCCGATTCGCCAGGCCTGTGACGGTTTTGGTACCAGGGGGTCATTGGCGAATTCGCCCGAGGGCCGATATGGTCCCGGAGCACGCGTCGGTGAGGAAGGGAAGAGCGACCGCTTGAACGAAGGCATGGTCAAGGTCACCGCGTTATCGCTCGAGGCCATCGGGCCGGTCCCCGACATCATCGCGCGCGCTCGCGCGGGCGATCGCGGCGCGTTCGCCGAGCTCTACGACCGCCACGTGGACTCCGTCTACCGCTATCTGCTGTACCGCGTCCGCGAGCCTTCTGACGCTGAGGACCTCACGAGCGAGGTCTTCACTCGCGCATTTGCGAACATCCATCGCTATCGCTGGCAGGGCAAATCGTTCCTCGCATGGCTCTACACGATCGCGCGCAACGCGGTCACCGATCGACGGCGGCGTGAACGGCCCACCGTCGACCTGGACAACGCGTTCGGCGTCGCCGAAGAGGGACCGACCGCGCACGAGCGCGCGGTCCATGGCGAGGCAGTCGACGCCCTGCGCGGTGCGGTGAAGCATCTCACCACCGAGCAGCAGGAAGTCATCGTGCTGCGTTTCGTCGAGAACATGTCGAGCCGTCAGGTCGCGCAGGTGTTGGGCAAGAACGAGGGCGCGATCCGCGCGTTGCAGTTCCGCGCGCTTGGTCGCCTAAGAAAGCTCTTAACGACCGAGGTCGCCTGAACCGCTGATCGGCGCCGCCCGTAGACTGCTTGATAAAGATTCCGTGATCCGTCTCCGCACGTTGCTCCCCCTCATCGCATTCATCGCTGCGGCATGCTCGCTCGTCCCAGCGGAGCTGCAGCGGGAGCTTCTCCCCTCCAACACGTTGTACAAGACCGCCGAGGCGGCCTATCAGGTGCTGATCGAGCGGCATGTCGACAAGCCCTCGTCCAAGACGCTGCTCACTGGAGCGCTGGACGGGGCGGTCGCGGAGGCGAAGAAGGAAGGTGCGACCGACGCCGGGTTGCCGTCGTCGCCGCTCAACCTCACCGGCAGCACATGGTCCGATTTCGCGAAGTTCTCCGACCGCCTGGACGCGATCGCCGCCGCCACACCCAGCGCGGACAAGACCAAGATCGAAGGCGCGGCTGTCGACGGCATGGCGAAATCGATGAACGAATGCCATACCTATTACCTCGACCCGACGCGAGCCAAGAGCTTCAACCAGCCGCAGCCCCCGGTCTCGGGGATCGGCGTGCAGATCAACAAGCCTGCCGTAGACGCGCCGATCGAGGTCGTGCGCGTATACCCGGGAACCCCTGCGGAGCGCGCAGGGCTCAAAGAGGGCGACAAGATCGTCACCGTGGATGGGCAGGACGTCACCAATCTGCAGACGGAGGAGGTCGCCAACAAGGTCCGCGGCGCGGAGGGCACGCCGGTGACCATCGGTGTCCTGCGCGGACAGGCTAGCTACTCCTACACGATGAATCGCGCGCGTTTCGCGGTCCCGCTGGAGACCGACACGCTGATCGAGGGGAACATCGGGCGCATCGTCGTCCCGCAGCTCGTTGGCGCGGTGGCGGACGAGGTCTCGGCCGCGGTGAAGCGCCTCGACGCCGGCGGCGCCGACGCGATCGTTCTCGATCTGCGCAGCGACCCGGGCGGCGATCTCTCGGCCGCGGTCGACATCGCGAGCATCTTCGTGCGGCAGGGCACGCTCGTGTACCAGACCGGCCGCGACGGGAACCGCACGCCGCTTGACGTGAACAAGCGCTTCTACTTCCCGAAGCAGAAGCCGCTCGTCGTGCTGGTCAACCACAACTCGGCGTCGGGCGCGGAGATCATCGCGGCAGGCATCCGTGCGAACGACGCCGGCATCGTCATGGGCACCCAGACGGCGGGGTGCGTCGGCACGGGACAGCCGCGCGATCTCCCGAACGGCGGACTGCTCCTCGTGACCATTACGAAGATCCAGGACGCTAAGACCGGAGCCGAGCTGAACGGGCCGACGCGGGGCATCGTCCCGGATCAGGTCATCGACCAACCGACCGGCGCGCAGGGCGACTCGCAGCTGGACGCAGCGGTCGCGTTCCTCAAGGCGAAGATCGCCCGCTCCAGCTCGTCGCTCGAGCTTCAGCTCGCCGCTTAGCTCACCGCGCCGAGCGCGACGAGCCCCGAGATAAGGATCGCGATCCCGACGTACTGGTTCGGCGCGAGCCGCTCGCGTAGCGCGACTACTCCGAGGATCGCCGGGATGATCGGGTACGCGCCGCTACCGCTCGCGGCGATCGACGCGGAGCCGGACTGGATCCCCAAAGCGAAGAGCGCGTTCGCGAACGTGTCCAGCACGCCGACGGTCGTCGCGAGCGCGAGCGCGCGGCGATCCCGGAATACGGTGAGGTCGATGTGCCGAAGGATCACGAACGCGCTGACGATCAGCACGCTCGCGGCGCGGAGCACGAGGATGACCGCGGGCCAGGGGTAGGCTCGCGTCGCGGCGGCGAAGATCGCGCCCCAGATGCCGAACCCGACCGTCGCGAGTAACCCGACCTGCACCCCGGGGATCGGACGGCCCAGCGTCGCGCGAAGCTGGCGCGAATCGGTCGAGGTGGTCACAACACCGATGAAGACGACCGTCGCGGCGACCAGCTGCGCTACGGATAGCCGCTCGCCGAGGAAGATGACGACCAGGAAGACGGTGACCGCGACATACGACGCAACGACGGGCGCGACCACGGCGACCGGTCCGAGCGCGAGCGCGCGATAGAGCGCCGAGACCGAGGCCACGCCGAGGACGCCGAGCGCGAGTGCGTAGGGAGCTTCGCCGGACTCGAGCGACGGCCAGCGTCCGAGCGCCGCGAGCACGATCGCGAACGAGAGGAGCCCGGTGGTCTGCATCCCGAAAGCGGTGCGCACCGCGCCCACCCGGCGCGCCGCGAGAGCCGCCGCGTAATCGGCGAAACCCCAGACGACCGCCGCGCCCACGCCGAAGAGGAGCGCTTCCAGCTGCTTTGCTTTAGATGACGAGCTCGCGAGGCGCTTGAGTGAGGTTGCGCGCGCCGTCCGGGGTGATGACGAGCATGTCCTCGAGACGCACGCCGCCAATGGCCGGGTCGTAGATGCCGGGCTCGATCGTCACAACGTCGCCGGTTACGAGCGGCTTCGCACCCGAGCGAGAGATCGCCGGCGCCTCGTGGATCTCGAGGCCGACACCGTGCCCTGTCCCGTGAATGAAGCCGCGGGGCGTCTTATCTGTGGGGTCGCGCTTCTGGCCGGAACGCTGCGTGTCGTAGCCGGCGTCCCAGATGATGTCCTCGACGAGCTCGTGCACCTCGCGTCCGGTCACGCCGGGACGGAGCGCGCGGATGCCCTCGTCCTGAGCATGCATCACGACCTCGTACATCTTGCGGATCTCCTTCGAGGGTTCCCCCTTGCTGACCGTGCGCGTCATATCCGCCCAATACCGGGTCGTCTTGTGTTGCGGGAAGATGTCCATGACGATCGGCTCGCCGGCGTGCAGAGGACCGGTCCCGATCTGGTGCGGATCCGCGGCCTGAGGTCCGGGGGCGCAGATCGCGCCCTCAGAGGCGCAGCCGCGCTCGAGGAGCGCGGTCTCTACGATCGTCCGCAGTCGCTCGGCCGTGAACACGGCGCCGTCGAGCTCGAGCGTCCTGTCCGGGCGTACTTTCGCGCGGCGGATCGCGGCGACACCCTCGCGCCAGGCCTCCTCGGTCGCCCGCTGCGACGCCTCGATCGCCGCGATCTCGTCAGGACGCTTGACCCTGCGGCGCTCGCGAAGGTCCTTCGCGATCACGATCTCAATGCCAGCCTCGCGAAGCAGATCGGCTTCGGCGACCGGGAAATACGGCGCGACCGCAACGCGGCGAAGACCGCGCTCCCCAAGAAAACGCTTCATGATCTCCGCGAAGAACTCCGCGCCACTCAGGCCTTTGGCGGCGAGGTCCTGCGCGCCGAAGTCATTCATGTTCAGGACATTCGTCGCGCGCGACTCCTTGCGGACGCGACCTTCCTCGAGCGAGCTCGCGACGATCACGAGCTCCTCAACATCTTCGAGCGCGATGATCGCATCGGGTGAGAGGAACTTGGTCGTGTGGTACACGTCCGGGAAGCGGTATGCGTCGGCGTAGAAGAGGAGTGGGAGCGTCTCGGCCGACCCCATCAGCGCTCACAGTAACGAAACCGCCGGAACGCCTTGCGCGCGGAGTGACAGCGGGTCCACGCCGATCGGATGCGATCCGACGAAGGTGGTTGTGTCGGGTTCAGGCTCGCTCGCGTTTTTCTGTTACATCAGGCGGCCGACGTTGTCGACATTCCATAGACCTGTGCTCGTCGCCGTCGTACGCTCCCTGCGAACGAGGAGGGGAATGGTCGACGTCTGGGAGGTCCTGCGTAGTCGCCTCGACTACGCGACCTTCATTCCGACACCGCTGCCTGACATCGAACGTGCCGATCTCACTCGGCGCGGCGGCGGACGGTACACGGTGCTGAAGAACCCGCACGGCGATGGGGGCGCGGGCCGTTACGCGCGGCTCGAACCGGCCGATGTCGCTCTCTATGAGCTCATGGACGGCCGACGCTCCGTGCAGGAGATCCTGGTCGACCACCTCGAGCGCTCGGGCACCTTTGCGCTCGAGCGGCTCGCCCGACTCACGAGCGCGCTCCGCGTGAACGGCTTCTTCGGCGAGGAGCCGCCGCCGCTCTACGAGAAGCTCGGGGCGATCCGCGCACGGCGCGATCCTCTGACGCGACTGTCGCTCTGGTTACGCCGTCTGATCGTCTGGGATATCGCCCGCTGGACCAATGCTGACGGAACGGTGGACCGCGTCTACCGTCTGATCGGGTGGGTGGCGTTCACGAGGGTCGGCGCCGGGATCCTGATCGGGTTCGCGCTTCTCGGCCTCGCGCTCTGGTTCCAGCAGACACGATCGCCCATCCACCAGCTCGTCACGCTCAACGGGTCCTACGTACTTGGTCTGATCGCACTCACGCTGTTGCAGGTCGTGTCGATCTCGATCCACGAGGCCGGCCACGCCCTCGCGATCCGCCACTTCGGGCGCCACGTGCGCAAGTTCGGGGTCGCGATGTATTACCTCTTCCCGTGCTTCTACGTCGACTCGACCGACATGAGCCTTGGGTCGCGACGGCAACGTGTGATCGTGTCGCTCGCTGGACCCCTGGCTGGCCTCACGGTCGCTGCCGGCTGCGGCCTCGTCACCGAGATCGCCCCTGACAGCCTGGCCGGCGCGATCGCGTTCAAGGCCTCGAGCCTGCTTATCTTCCAGTTCGTTCTGAACCTTCTCCCGATCCTGGAGCTCGACGGCTACCACGTGCTCGTCGATGCACTCGACGCACCTTTTCTGCGCCCGCGCGCGCTCGCCTTTGTGCGTGGGCAAGCCGTCAACAAGCTCCGCCGGCGCGCGCGCTGGTCGCGGGAGGAGATCGGCCTCGCGATCTTCGGAACAGTGGCCATCTTCATTTCGCTTGCGACGCTGGCACTGTCCCTTCTTATCTGGCAGACGCGCATCGGAATCGCGGCCCGAGAGCTCCTCGCGCTCGGACCGGTCGGCGCGCTGATCCTCGCGCTCATCGCTCTGGTTTTCGTCGGTCCGCTCGCGGTCGCACTGGTCGCGCGGGGCGTCGCCACCGTCCGGACGGCGACACGTCTCGCCGCATCACGGCGGGCCCGGGCGGCGCAACGCGAGCTCGGAGCGCGCATCGCTCTTCTCGCACGAGTCCGCTTCCTCGCCGGCCTGCAGCGCCCGGCCCTGGCCGCGCTCGCGTCGCATCTCAAGGTCGAGAGCTACGGCGAAGGGCAGATCGTGTTCGCCGAGGGGAGCGCGGGCGATCGGTTCTATCTCGTGCGTTCAGGCCGATTGCGGGCCATCGCCCCGGACGGCACGGAGTTCGGGACGATCATCCCGGGAGAAGGTTTTGGGGAGTTGGCGCTCCTCGATCGGACGGTCCGCTCGGCGACGGTCCAAGCGATCGAACCGGTCGAGCTCTGGTCGCTCGGCAGGGGCCACTTCAACCGTTGGGTGAAGGACCGCTACGAGGTCGTCGCGCGCATTCGCGCCTCGCGGGGCGAGCGGGATGCGCTCGCGACGCTTCCCTTCTTCAAGGGATTGAACGGTCAGGAGCTCGACCGCATCGCCGCTCGGCTGCAAACACAGCGGTTCGGAGACGGCGAAACGGTCTTCTTCGCGGGGGAGCCGGGCGATCGCTACTACATCATCCGGGAGGGCAAGGCCCTCGTTACGTTGCCCGACGGTCGGCCGGCGCGGACGCTCGGTCCAGGGGACGGGTTTGGTGACCTCGCGCTCCTCTTCGGAAGGCCTCGGTCGGCGACGGTCAGCGCGGTCGGACCCCTCGTGGTGGCGGCGCTCGAACGTAACGACTTCCTGGCCTTGGTCCGGGGCTCCGGCGAAACAGAGCGTGAATTCCGTGCGCGAACGGGCCATTATGTTGGGGCCGGGTTGGGGGAGGCGGTGGCGGGAGCCTAGTGGACTGCTGGATTTGCGAGAGGACGGCGCTGGCGGCTTGTAGGTTCTGTGGCCGCGGGACCTGCCGCGAGCACGCCAAGAATCATCCATTCATCCTCGAGCTGGTCCGCGGGACGCGTCACGATGGCCTCCGCGCGCTGGTGGTCGAGGATGCGGTTCATTGCGGGGTCTGTCGGCCGAGAGGCGAGCCGGTGCCCATGCCGGAGCTCGAGTAGGGCACGGGCGCGCACAGGGAAGGAGGAAGGTTAGGTAGATCACAGAGCGCGAGTGATACAGGGCGACGAGCCGCCAAAGGCGACGGCGCAGGCTCATCGTCCTACCAAGGACGATGAAAGAAGGAGCAGCGATGTCGAGTAAGAATCTCGAAAAGGTCATCCAGCGTGCGATCAGCGATGCAGCGTTCCGACGCCTGCTGCAGTCCAACCCGGAGGCGGCGCTCCGCGGATTCAAGCTGACGACCGAGGAGGTCACCGCGATTCGCGCGAGCGACGCGGGTCGGTTGATGTCCCTTGGGATCGATCAGCGGATGAGCAAGGCGTTCTCGGTCAGTGCCGACACTCTCGTCAACCGATCATCGGTCGACGGCCTGTCCATCGGCGGCTCGGCGATCTCGGATCAGGGTGTCAGTCGGCTTGCGGGCGCCAATGTCGGCGATCCGGCGACACGCGACGCCATCGTCGACCCGGGCAACGTCACGCGCGGCAGCAGCATCACCAACATCGACCAAGCCCACCACGCCGGCGAGCGCTTCCCGAGCGACATGAGTGCGACGCGAAGCGCAAATGTGGACATGGACCAGCGACGTGGCGAGCGCCTCGCCGGCGACACCACGAGTAGCTCGAAACGTGGACCAGGCCCAGCGTGCGGGCGAGCGCATCGCGGGCGAGAGCAGCTTCGCGACCAACGCGAACGTAGACCAGGCCCAGCGTGCGGGCGAGCGCATCGCGGGCGAGAGCAGCTTCGCGACCAACGCGAACGTGGACCAGGCCCAGCGTGCCGGTGAGCGCATCGGTGGCGACGCCACGGGCGGCGTGGCCCAGCACGAACCGGGTTCGTTCGGCGATCCGATCAAGCCGGTTATCGACGTCGACACGGACACCGCTGCTCGCAGCGTGGTCCACGACATCGCGCCGACCGACATCGGGAGCGGTGTCGTCGGTGAAGACAGCCTGCACAGTGGCGTGCGAGACGTCAACGACGTCGACCTTCGGACCGGCCTGGTCGCTCCTGTCGAAGGAAGCCCTGAAGCCTGGGCGTTCCAGAACGCCGCCGACGCAAGCAACGCGTCGGCCGCGACCGAGGGCACCATGCGCAGCGCCCTTCGCGACATCGCGCCTCCAGACGTGAGCAGCTCATCCACCTACAGCGGCGACGACCTCGCCGGTCCCGGCTACCTCGCCAACTCCGACGCGGACGCGGTGCGCGCGGTGCGCGACGTCACGGACGTCGACCTTCGCGGCACGGCCTCGACCCCCAGCGGGGACGAGATCCGCGCGGTCCGCGACGTCACCGACGTCGACCTTCGCGGCGCAGCTTCGACCCCGAGCGGGGACGAGATCCGCGCGGTCCGCGACGTCACGGATGTCGACCTTCGCGGCACGGCCGCGACGACGAACTTCACCGACGACGGCACGATTCCGAACGTCGATTCGGCGGAGGCGTACTCGCCGTCCTTCCATAGTGGTGGGACGAGCGGCGATGCCTTCCTCTCGAGCGCCGAGGCGAGCCAGTACAACGCGGCCAGTGCAGACAGCTCCGGCCTGACGACAGACGAGGGTCAGCTGTACAACCCGGCGGCCGACGCAACGACCGCGATCCCCGAGCACCACGGTGGCGACGCGATCGGGAACACGCCTGGCGACCCCGAGATCAGCGCGTAACGCACTTTCCGGTAACACTCGAAGGCGGCCTCCGCGAGGAGGCCGCCTTCGTCATCAGTAGCGGATGTCGCTCTTCAGCAGGTCCCGATCCACGATGTCGATGTGCCGCCGGCCGATCTTGATCGCCTTACGGTCCTCGAGGTCCGCCAGGACGCGGTTGACCGAGACGCGCGCCGCTCCGACGAAGCCTGCCAGATCTTCCTGCGTCAGCTCGACCTGATCCGTCCCGGATGCTTCGGATATGTCGAGCAGGCACTTGGCGACGCGGCCAGGGAGATCAAGGAATACCAGATCCTCGACGTGTCCGGTGCTTCGGCGCACGATCTTCGCGAGCAAGCCGAGCATCCGTCGCATCGAGTCGGGATTGCGTTCGAGCACGGCCATGAAATCCGCGCGCCCCAAAGCCAGCGCCGATGTATCGGTGATCGCGGTGACCGAAGCGGAGCGGCGGGCGTCGTCAAAAAGGGCAAGCTCACCGAACACGTCACCGCCCCGTTCCAGAGCGATGACGACTTCGTGTCCGGAGTCGTCAGGCACCGATACCTTCACCGTTCCTGCGGTGATCAAGAAGACCTGACCGGCCTCGTCGTCGCGATGGAAGATCACCTCGTCGCGCGCGAAATGCCGGGAGCGCATCTTCGCGGCGATGGCCAGGCGGTCAGCGGGGCTCAGGCAAGCGAAGAGAGGACTCTCGTTGAGATAGTCCGCGACCTTGGCGTAGTCCACCTCGCGGAGATAGTGCGGCCAGGGTCAAGCGGGCCCGGACACCTCAGACTGGCCGTGTGCCGTCAGACCTCGCCGGATTCCTCGTCCTGTCGATCATCGTGATCGTGACCCCAGGACCCGACACGGCGCTTACGATCCGCAACACGCTGCTGGGCGGGCGTGCCGGAGGTGTCGCGACGGCCGCCGGCGTAGCGCTCGGACAGGCCACGTGGTCGGTCGCGACGAGCGCAGGCGTCGTCGCTCTTCTGGTCGCCGCGGAGCCGGCCTTTGTCGCGCTCAGGCTCGGTGGCGCCGCGTACCTCGTGTTTCTCGGGACGCAGGCCCTCTGGGCGGCAGTTCACGGCGACCGAGCGAACGAGACGGCCGGGCCGCTCCACAAGGTCCGGCTGCGTCCACCGACGGCTCTGCGTCAGGGCGTGACGAGCAACCTCACGAATCCGAAGATGGCGGTGTTCTTTCCGAGCTTGCTCCCGCAGTTCGTGTCGGCGAGCGGCACCTCGTTCTTGGCGCTCCTGGCGCTGGGACTCGCGTTCAGTCTGATGACACTTTCGTGGCTCACCGTGTACGCGTTCGTCGTCGCGCGGGCCGGTGACCTGCTCCGACGTAGCGGCGTTCGGAGGCTCGTCGAGGGCGTCACCGGCGCGGTGCTGGTCGCGTTCGGCGTCCGCGTCGCGACGACCGCGCGCTGAGACGCCGATTGAGCTAACCGCGCACCATCCCATACCGCTTGCCTTGCGCGGTCATCCGCACGAAGTACCGCAGGCGGGTCGCGAAGATCAAAGGCCGTCCGCGCGCGCCCTCGATCCATCCGAGGCGGATCCGCTTGTAGGCCTCGGGGAGGCGCTGGAACCTATCCCACGCGCCAGGCACGGCGTGCAACGCGCGCGTGATGTCGGACGCGACGCGTAGCGGCTCACGCTTCACAGCCCCGCCGATCGCGGCAAGACCGGCCGGCGTCATGCGGCGCTCTTTGATGAGACGGAGCACGCGGGCTTTGTTCATCTCCGACAGGGGTGAGCCTTTGCGTCGCGGCGTGAAGCGCTGAGCGCGCGAGTGGGGACCGATCTTCTTCACCGTGCTGTCGATCCATCCGAACGCCAGCGCTTCGTCGACCGAGTCGTTGTAACTGATCGAAGGCTTCCCGCTGCTCTTGTCGTGGTAGACGAGCCAGATCTCCTTTTTCTTCGCGCGGTTGCGCTTAAGCCACGCGCGCCACGACGCGGAGGTGTGCGCTTCGAGCGTTTCGCCAACGTCCAGCGCCGGGATGGTAGTTAGCTGCGCGGGCGATGTCCGGTGCCGGCCTCCTGGTCCTCCTCCGCGCGCTCGCCCTCGACGCGGTCACCGTGGATCTCGCCGCGCCAGCCGCCGGTCGGCGTGCGCAGCTCCTCAATGAACTTCTTGAAGCGTTCGAGGTCGCCCTGGATGCGCAGGTCATCCGCGCCGAGCACGTCGCCGACACGTTCGGTCACGTCCTTCGGCTCCCAGTGCATCTCGAGCTCGATCCTGGTCTTGTTGTCCCCCAGCGGGGCGAAGCGGACCGTGCCCTGGTTGCGCGCCCCCGAGGTGCTTCGCCACGAGATCACGCGGTCGGGAACCTGCTCGACGATGTCGGCATCCCACTCTTCGACCTTGCCGGCGATCTTCGCACGCCAATGCAGCCGCTTGTCGTCGAGCTGCTGCACCGCTTCGACGCCTTCCATGAATCGCGGGAACACCTCGAACTGCGTCCACTGGTCGTATGCGATGCGAACGGGAACGTTCACTTCGATCGATTTCTTCACGGTCGGCATGGCTATGACTCCTTCCTTGCTTCTTCCATCAGCTCCTGCTGCGCCTGCTCTTTGAGCGCGGCCATCTGTGCGCCCAGGTCCTCGAGCTGCACGGTCGAGAAGGCGCTCTTCGTCTTCTTGAAGAGCTCGCCTTCCTCCTCTTCGATATGGTGCTCGAGATTCTCTTTGAAGACCTTGAAGGTCGGCATCCATTTCTCGTCCCCGGCATCGATCGTGGAGATCTCGTCGAGCAATGTGTCGACCACGCCATGCTCGACATAGGCCTCGAGCACGAGGTCTTTCGCGTTGGGATGCTTCTGCAGCGCCGGATAGAAGATCTCTTCCTCGATGCGCTCGTGGACGGTCAGATCATCGACCAGACCCTGAAAGAGTTCTCCGCGCCGCTTGACGGCGCCTTCACCGGTGCTCTCGATCTGCTCGATGACTTCCTTCGCCTTGTCGTGGTCCTGCTTCAACAGGCTGAGCGCGTTCATACGCCGCTCCTTTCCGATCAGCTGGCTTTATTGCTGGGTCGGTCGCTGTCCCGCACGGTTGCGCGGAGCGGACCCAGTGACAGACGGTCGGTTGCGCAAGTGCGGTGCCAGTTCGCGCTCGCGTACCCGGCGGGCGAGCGGGCCGTTAGGTGTGCGACCCTTCAATGCAACGGCGCAGCGTGGTGATCAGTGAGTCAATCGTCCGGAGGTAGGGCCGACTTGTCACACGCTGAGCGTCCGCGGTGCTCTATGTCTGGATGGATGCCTCGTCCATGACGTTGCCGGCGCGGGGTGCGGGCAGGTCCGCGGTGCTTTCGCCGGCGTTCGAGCGGCTCTTCCGCTCGGAGTACGCCCGCGTCGTGGGCATCGCGCATCGCGTTCTCGCGGACCAGGATGGGGCGGAGGACGTGGCCCAGGACGTGTTCCTTTCTTTCTATCGCGCGCATCCCGGGGATGCCGAGTACGCCGCCGCGTGGCTACACGCCGCGGCGGCGCACAGCGCCCTCAACGCGCTGCGAGCGCGCGGGCGGCGCGGCAGGCGCGAAGCCGCTCAGGCCGTCTCTGCCGACACGCCGGCGGGCGATGATCCCGCCGAACTGGTGACCGCCGCCGAGACGCAGGATGAAGTGCGCGCGGTGCTCGCGCGTCTGCCGGAACGGTCCGCCGCACTCCTCGCGCTGCGCTACGCCGGTCTTTCGTATTCGGAGATCGCCGCCGCACTCGACGTCCGCGCGTCGAGCATCGGGACGCTTCTACGTCGCGCGGAAGAGTCTTTCCGGAGGGAAATGCGATGAATGAGAGCGAGATAGAGCGCGGGCTGGGCACCGCCGAGCCGCGCGTCGACACCGAGGCGGCGCTCGCGCGACTCCGCACGCGCATCGAAGATGAGGGCGTGGTCGCCGCCCCGCCGGCCATCCGCCGGCGGGTACCCGCGCGCTGGCTCCAGGGCCTTGCTGCGGCCGCGGGCGTCGTGCTCGTCGCGAGCGCGCTCACGCTGTCCGGCGTCGCGGACTCGATCCTCAAGATCTTCGAGCCGAGGAGCATTGTCGGAGTGCCGATCACCCAGCAGGATCTGAGCTATCTCGGACAGGCGTGCGCCGGGCTTGACCTGCAGCAGTGCATGGGGACCTACGGCACGTTCGAGTGGACGACCCCGCCGCAGCCGAAGGAAGTGCAGTCGCTTGCGTCGGCCTCGAGCACGGCCGGCTACAGCGTGCAGACGCCGAGCTCGCTGCCCGCCAGCGTCACCGGCCCGACGCGTTACGGCGTGATCAATCGCTCGAGCGCGACATTCACTTTCAGCGCCGGTGCCACGCAGCAGGCTGCGACGCGCCAGGGCCGCACCGCCCCGCCGATGCCCGCGAACATCGATGGCAGCCACCTCTACATGACCGCCGGCCCGGCCGTCTTCCAGGTGTGGGGAGCCCCCGCCTCGACCGGGCGCGGACCGCAGCCCGACCCAATTCCCACGCTCGTCGTCGGACAGGCGAAGGCGCCGGTCGTCACGAGCGACGGGGTGACGGTCGATCAGCTCCGCACGTACCTTCTGCAGCAACCCGGCGTCTCGCCGCAGCTTGCGGCAGCCATCCGCGCGATCGGCGACCCGGCGAGCACGCTGCCCGTGCCCGTACCGGCGGAGCTCGCTGTCTCGCACCCGGTGACCGTCCAAGGGGTGCAGGGTCTCTTCATCGGCGACAACACAGGGATAGCGAGCGCCATCATCTGGCAGAAGGACGGCATGATGTTCGAGGTGATCGGCTCACTCACCGAGCGGCAGGCGGTCGACATAGCCAACTCCATGCGCTAGGTGGCGGCGACGAGCCCGCCGATCCAGCTCGAGCACGTCACCAAGCGCTACGGCAACGTCGTCGCGCTCAACGACCTGAACCTCTCGGTTCAGGAAGGGGTGTTCGGTTTTCTCGGGCCGAACGGCGCGGGCAAAACGACAGCCGTCAAGATCCTCCTCGGGCTCACGCGGGCCACGAGCGGAAGCGGATCGCTCGCGGGCGGCGCGTTCGGTTCAAAAGGGTCCCTCGGCCACATTGGCTACCTACCCGAGCTCTTCCGCTATCAATCGTGGCTCACTGCGCGCGAGGTGCTGGCGCTGCACTGCGAGCTCGCGCGAATAGACCCTGCGAAATGGTCGACGGAGATCGACCGTACCCTCGCGATCGTCGGACTAGCGGATCGCGGCACGAGCCGCGTTGGGACCTTCTCGAAGGGGATGCAGCAGCGTCTGGGCCTCGGCGTCGCGCTGCTTGACGATCCAGCCGTGGTGCTCCTCGACGAACCGACGAGCGCGCTCGACCCGGTCGGACGACATGATGTCCGCGAGATCATCCGCGCGCTCCGCGAGCGCGGGACCGTCGTCTTCCTCAACTCACACCTGTTATCGGAAGTCGAGCAGGTCTGCGACGGCGTCGCCATCGTGGACCGCGGCAAGGTGATCGCGCAGGGCAAGCTCGACGAGCTCCTTGGGACTTCGTCGGTGCGCGTTCGGGCGAGCGGCCTTTCTCGCGAGGGCCGCACCGCGATCGCGCGTTTCGGCGAGCTCGATGACGGTGCCGACGGCGCCATCACGATTCGCGGCATCGACCGCGAGCGGATCCCCGATCTGGTGAGCGCCATCGTCGGTGCGGGCGCGCGAGTCTACGCGGTCGAGCCGCAGCACGAGACGCTCGAGGAGCGCTTCCTGAGGCTCCTGGGTCAATGACGATGACGCCCGCGCTCGTCGTGGCGCGTCAGGTCGTACGCGAAGCGGCGCGGCGCCGGCTACTCCTCGCGCTGATCCTGCTGACGATCGTCGTCATTGCCCTGACCGTGTGGGGCGTCTCGCGGATCGACGATCTACGCAACGCGGGCCAGCCGCTTCCTGAAGCGCAGAAGAAGACGATCGTGTCCCAGCTCCTCATCCTCGTGATGTTCATGTTCAGCTGGGTGCTGTCGCTCGCCGCTGTCTTCATCGCCGCGCCCGCGATCTCCGGTGAGCTCGAATCGGGCATCGCCCTCGCGCTTCTCGCGCGCCCGATGTCGCGCGCCGAGTACGTCGTGGGCAAGTGGCTCGGGCTGGTGACCCTGGTCGTCGTGTACGGCGTGACCGCCGCGATCATCGAGCTCGTCGCGGTGCAGGTCGTGAGCGGATATCTCCCGCCGCACCCGGTCGAATTCCTCGGCTTCCTACTCAGCGAAGGTGTGGTCATCCTCACCTTCGCCTTGATGCTCTCGACGCGCCTTGCCGGCATGGTCGGCGGGGTGATCGCGGCCATCCTCTTCGGCATCGCGTGGATGGGCGGGATCGTTGGCGGCGTCGGCGCCGCGTTCAACAACGCGACGATCACGCACGTGGGCACCGCGACGAAGCTCATCCTGCCGACCGACGGTCTATGGCGCGGCGCGGTGTGGAGCCTTGAGCCCTCACTGGTCATCGCCGCGCAGTCGGGGCTCGGACCCGCGGTCGTCCGCTCGCGCGAAGTCTGAACGCTCTGGCAACGGCTATTGGCACTGCGGGTCCTGTCCCGGGGTCGGGGTTGCGCGCTCACCTGCCCGTCCGCTGCGCACGCGTGACGATCCGGACCTGGCGACGCGGCGGGCCGACGGCTCGCGCGCAACCCGCTCCCCCGTGCCACCCGCAGTGCCACTCGCCGTAGCATCGCGGGGAATGCCGATCGACCGCGCGTTCTCGCGGCGCGCAGGCTTTCAGGCGTATCTGATCGCGGCCTTCTCGCTCATGTATGCAGTCGTCTTCCTCGTCTTCGTCCGCAACCATCCGGAGAACCTCGGCGCCGCGGCGCTCGCGTGGGCGCTCATCGCCGGAGCGGGGCTCTCGGCGACGATCACCACGGTCTCAGCAGCCGCGCGGATCGGCGGTGATGCTCGCTGGTGGCTGTCCGCGCTGGGCGTAGGTTACGGCCTGCTCTCCGCCGCACACGGGACTTTCGCGGCCATCGCTATCGAGCAGAGCATCCCGATCGGTGATCTCTCGCCCACCGATCCGCGCGGCCTCGCGACCTTCGGCCTCGCGGGGCTCTGGGCCTTGACGCTCGGGCTCGAGATTCGCTCGGGCAACGGCGCGCTCCCACCGAACCTCGGCTGGCTCGCGATCGCGAGCGGGCTCGATCTCATCGCGCTCTTTGTCGCGACGGTCGCGCAGGCCGACGGCGCCATCCTGGTCACCGGTGGACTCGCCTCCGTCATCCTCGTTCCGGCGTTCTGGATCTGGACCGGCCGGGCCCTTCGTACCTAGACCCGCTCGAGCGGGCCGTCCTCGCGGTGCCCCTCGTCGGCAGCATCGCGCTCGGCCTGCCGCTCTACGTCCTTCCGCGTCCGTTCGCGCAATTCGCCGGGTTCTCGGGCGACGATCCATTCGTCTACGAGCTCGGCGGCGCCGCGCTCCTCGGGTACGGCGTGGCGCTCGCGATCGGGGCGCGGCGAGCCGAGTGGGAACCGATGCGCTTCATCGTCCTCGGTACGTACGTCTTCTCGGTCGTGGCCTTCCTCGCCGCCTTCGTCGCGCTCGGCTCGTCGGTGCTCAACGGCGCCGTCCTGCTGGTCATGCTCTGGTCGGTCGTGGTCGCGTACTCGACGGGACGCGTCCTGGTCGCGCATCGCGGCGTTCGCGCGGGACCGCGCGATATCGCGGGGTGGGTCGCCGTGGTCCTCGTGCTCGCGACGATCTCCGCGGCGGTGTTCGGCATCGGGCCACAGGCCCCCCAGCTGTTCGCGGCGCTGACGGGCTACCGCGGCACCGACGAATACCTGTACCGGCTTAGCGGAGCAGCCTGCTTCGGTTACGCCGCGATGGGCGTTGGCGAGCTCCGTTCGCTCCACTGGGAAGATCTCCGGCTCCCTAACGTGATGGCGCTCGTGTTCAACGGGCTCGCGTTCCTCGCCGCGGTCTTCGAGATCATCGCCGGCCGAACGACGCTTCTCGCTCTCCTCGTCGCCCTGGCGGCCGGCTTCTTCACTCTCGCGATCACCCTGATCGTCGCCCGCCGCGGGCGCTAATCCACGATGCGCGTGTCCGCGGGTCCGAGAATGGACCAGTGGGTCATGCTCTTCCCGGGCTTCGCGCCATGCCAGTGCTTGGTGTTCGCCGGGATGAGCGCGACGACACCGGGGGTCAATTCGTGCTGCTCGGACTCGGTCGCGACGATGCCGTCGCCTTCGGTCACGAGAAGGATCTGATCGGTCGTATGCATGTGCCAGCGGTTGCGGGCGCCGTCCTTGAAGTGGATCTCCGACAGACGAAGGTCCTTGCTGTGCTCCCCACCGACGGCGGTGAATGTGTCGACCTGCCCCGAGAAGATCTCGGCGACGCTCTTGGTCCGCTCTTTACGGTCCGTTTTCAACACCCGCACGCGTCGATCGTCGCACAAGTCCCAGAGCCTTGACTCCGTGAGTGCGCCGCTGGCCGTCGAGGCGCACGACCTGGAGCGCGTCTACGCCTCCGGCACCGCCACCGTTGCCGCGCTTGCCGGCGTGACGCTGGCCGTTCGCTCGGGAGAGTTCGTCGCGGTCATGGGGCCCTCGGGCTCGGGGAAGTCCACGCTCCTCAACGTCATCGCCGGGCTCGAGCGCCCGACTGGCGGGACGATCCGCGTCGGGGGCGAGGATCTCACGAAGCTCGACGAGCAAGCGCTCGCGCGTCATCGGTCCAAGCGCGTGGGCATGGTCTTTCAAGCCTTCAACCTCCTGCCCCGCTACCGCGTGGTCGAGAATGTCGCGCTGCCGCTGGCATTCGCGGGGACCGGGCGCGCCCTGCGCCTGGCGAAAGCGCGCGCGCTCCTCGAGCGGCTGGGCATGAGCGCGCGGGCCGAACATCGCACCAACGAGCTTTCGGGTGGCGAGCTGCAGCGCGCGGCGATCGCGCGGGCGCTCGTGAGCGATCCGGCGATCCTCCTCGCGGACGAGCCGACGGGGAACCTCGACAGCGCGAATGGAGCGGCGCTTATCGCGCTCTTCAAAGAGCTGCATGCGCAGGGACAGACCGTCCTGCTCGTCACGCATGACGCGACGATCGCCGCGCACGCGGAGCGGACCGTCCGCATGCGCGACGGGCGTATGGTCGACTAGCGATGCGCCCGTCGGATCTCGTCGCCATGTCGCTGGGCAACTACACCCGCGCGCGGCTGCGGTCCGCGCTCACGACGGCGGGCGTCGCCATCGGGACGGCGCTCGTGGTGCTGCTCATCGCGCTCGCCACGGGGGCCGAGGACAACGTTCGACGCTCGATCTTCTCGATCGGCGATCTGCGGCTCGTCAGCGTGCAGCCGTTCCAGCCCGGCGCGAGCGGCCTCTCCGCGGTGCCACGGACGATCACCGACGATACCGTCTCGCAGTTCAAACGGATCGCGCACGTCGAAGGCGTGTTTCGCCAGTTCGACGCGCCGCTCGGCACCGTCGTCGAGGGTGGGGAGGATGCGACCATTCGCCCTCAGGGCATCGAGCCCGGCGCGCCGGTCGACCGCGGCGACCTCATCGCGGGCAGGCACCTCGCCGCCGGAGACCGCGCGGTCGCGATCGTGCCGGGCAACATCGCGCGTCTCATCGCGCCGAGCGCCGGCGGCGCGGTCGGGAAGCGCGTGACCATGCGCATCGGCGGCGCCGTGAAGCTCGGCAGCACGCGGATCGGCGGGAGCGGGACGCCGCGCGACTACGCGGTGACCGTCGTCGGCGTGTTCGACGAGCAAGCCTCGCAGACATCGATGCGCATACCCCTGGAGGACGCGCTGGCCGCGGGCGCCGAGAACCGCGGCCTGACGCCCGACGCGCTCCGACAGGGCACCGGCTACAGCGGCGTCGCCATCGAGGCCGACGATTCGCAGAACGTCGCCGACATCGTGAAGGCCGTGCAGGAGCTCGGCTTCTCCTCCTTCTCGCTGAAGCAGGTCGTCGAGCAGATCGACCAGGGATTCGGTGTCTTCAGAGGGATCCTTGCCGGCATCGGTGGTGTCGCGCTCCTGGTCGCGGCGATCGGCATCGCCAACACGATGGTGATGTCGGTGCTCGAGCGTACGCGCGAAATCGGGATCATGAAGGCCGTCGGCGCGGCGCCGGGCGACATCCGCACGCTCTTTCTGGCGGAAGCCGCGTACGTCGGGGTCTTCGGTGGGGTTCTCGGTCTCGCCCTGGGCGTGGGCGGTGGTCAACTTATCGAACGGATCATTCGCAACCTGAACCCGCGCGCGAACCCGGCGCCGATCTTCGTGGTTGGTCCGGATCTCGCCCTCGGCGCGCTAGCTCTCGCGCTGGTCGTTGCGCTGGTGGCGGGATTTCTCCCTGCCCGCCGCGCCATGCGCATGTCGGCGTTGACCGCGCTGCGCTACGAATGATCGAGCCGGAACTGATGGTGGCGTTTTGCGTTCTCATACGGTCATGAGACCGTGGCGTGGGGTCATTGGAGCGCTGGCATCGGTCGGGCTTGCCGCGCTCGTCCTGGGATCGCTGCCCTCCTCTGTCACAACGACCGCTCCGGCCGGCATGGCGCCGACCGCGAACCCATCCACGCCGGCACCGAGCCCAGCGCCGAAGGACATCTTCCATTCGGCGGCGGGGTTCGACCTGCGGCTCCCCGCGGGATGGCTTGCCAGCGACCGCGAGGAAATGATCAACCGCCGTACCTACAGGCTCTTCGTGGTGGGGAACGGTGGTATCGACGTCGGGCCCACCGTGTCAGGAAATCCAGATTGGACAACCGTCCCCGGGGACCGCATACGGCTGGAGCTCTTCCTTTTTGCCGGTCCCGGCGGGGGCGCGTTCGAAGGTGAGAGCAACTTCCCCCTCGACTGGACCGTCGCGAGGGCGTTACCGGATCAGGGTGACTTCGCGGTGCGCGCCCTCTCCTTCCAGCATCTGCTGCGCCCGTTCACGCTTACCGCGCACATCGGCCGGTCCGCCCCGGCCTCCCTTCAGGACGATCTGGTAAGGCTCGTCGCGAGTCTTCGGCCGGAAGCGATCCCCGCGCAGGGCGACTACCGTGGCTGGCAGGTCATGGGCCCGCTCGACGCGTTCCCGGTGGGCACCGTCCGCCATTTCGACGCCGTCGGGAGCCTCGGCGCGTACGGGTTTTTCCTCGTCCGGGGAGCGACGAAGGTGTTCGCGTTCATCGACCACGCATATCTCTTCATGGCGGCCATCAAGCCATGCCCGCTGAGGTACGAAACGGGAGCGCGGAATTTCGTGTGCGATACGACCGGTGATCGCTGGTCGCGTGTCGGCAAGCAGCTGTCGACCCAAACGTCATCATTTGGCCTCCCGTTCCACGGCGCGTTCGTGAAGGACGGCCTGGTCCTGGTCGGCGGATCCAGCACCAGCGCGAGCCGCAACGACCATGACGAGGCGCTCGAGTTCCCCGATCCTGTCACTCCGCCGGCCCGTGCCACCGAACGCGTGTCGCGGGAAGACATCCTCAACCGGTATTCAAGCCTCACGAGCACCGCTGTGATCGTTCGCTCGGAGGCGCGGCTCGTCCCGGCCGACGCGCTCGCGAGGAGCGGCCTCGTCCGCGGCGTGCTCGCCCCTTCGAGCTATCCGGGGCCGGTCTGGGTCGTCGCGTTTTCGGGCGAGGTCCGCCCTCCGGGATTCGCCGAGCTTTTCGGGAGGTGGACCGTCTTCCTCGCGGACGCGAATACCGGCGGGATGATCACAGCGGCCTGCTGCGAGGGCGGAACCGACTGGCCCGCCGGATTCGACTCGCTGCCCGACGTCGCGAATTAGACGAGCCTGACTCTAGGCGGCTAGACCTCGCGTCTTCGCCGAAGCCTCGTCGATCGCCTCGAGATCGACCTCGATCTTCACCTTGTCGCCGACCAGGACGCCGTTCGGTATCGGCATGTTCCACGTGAGGCCGAAGTCGCTCCGGTCGATGGTCACGCTCGCGGCGGCACCGAGGTGCAGACCACCCTGGCCATTGGCAGCGGTGCCGATGAGCTCCACGTCGAAGCTGACAGGGCGCGTGACCTCTCGGATAGTGAGGTCGCCGCTGACCGTGTAGCGGCCGTCGGCCTTCGGGAAAATGGCCTTGCTCTTGAAGGAGATCTCTGGGTACTTCTCGACATGGAAGAAGTCGGGTGAGGCAAGGTGGCCGTCACGCTTCATATCGCCGGTCGTGATGCCGTTCACCTGGACGGTGATCTCGAAGTCGCCCTGCTCGGGGTGCGCCGGGTCGAGCTCGATGCGGCCGCTAGCCTTGCCGAGGCTTCCGCGAACGGTGCTCAGCATCATGTGTTTGACCGAAAAGGTGACCGAGGTGTGCGCGGGATCGATGTACCAGAACATTTGTTTTCCTCTCGCCGGCCGCATATTCGCCGGTAGTTGCTGGTACAATCAACTCGTTGTCTACGCAAGTTATTCCAAAAGCCACGATGGCGGAGCATCATCTGCTCGCCGTGCTCGGCGAAGCGGGCGAGGCAGGCATGCGGCCAACCGAGCTCACTCGCGCATCGACCCTGACGAAGAGCGGCCTCACTCGCGCGGTCGACCGGCTCGAGGCCGAAGGGCTCATCGAGCGACGGGCGTGTCCTGCCGACGGGCGCGGGCAGCTCATTGCGCTGACCGCGAAGGGGCGGCGGACCCTACGCCGCGCTGCGCCCGAGTTCTTCCGTTCGGTCGCGCGCCATTTCGCCGACCACCTCTCCGGACGTGAGATCGAAGCGGTCACCAGCGCGTTCGAACGGATCGCCACGGCGGATCGCGCTTAGAAGGGACCCGCGAGCTCCGGCGGCGCGAAGAGCTGCGTCGGCGCCTGCCACCACTCGTCGACAAGATCGCCGCGCGACTGCCTGAGTAGCGCCGCGATCGTGTCGGGCGGCTGATCGCCGGCCGCGGCGACGACCACGATCTGCCCGGAGCTGAGCGCTTTTCCGTAGCGCTTTCTCACCTCCCGTGGGATCCCGCCGCTGGGGAGTCTCATCAGACGCGCGAAGAGGCCGCCCCACCCCTTGCCCGGAACCCAGGCACGATCCCCGGCGACGAGCTCCGCGCGGCGGCGGTCTTTGGCGATGATCGAGATGTCCTGTTCGCGCACGCCCGAGTCGCGAAGCAGCTGGACCGCGGAGACGGCGGCGTCATCGTCTTCGAACGCGGCCGCGGAGACCATGCCGCCCGCTACTTCTTCGAGATATGAAGCACTGGTGGCCATCGTCTGAATCGTAGTTGCTAGGCGCGCCAGGCGAGCACCGGGATGTTCATCTCCTCGGGGCTCATGCCACCGTGCGATCCGCGGTGTTTGAAGATCTGGCCGTCGACCTTCACGATGCTTGCCGCGCGGTCGTCCCCAAGCATCGCGCAGACCTCGCCGATCCGCCGGCGCGCGACCTCGGGATCGCCACGACCGAAGAGGCCCGCCTCGATCGCTTCGTCGCGGTCGAAGACGAAGAACGTGTTCGGATAGCGACGCTCGAGGTGCTGCTTCACGCGATCGGGTTTGTCGGTGTGGAGGAACGCGAGGCGCGGTTCCCCGGCGATCGGGTTGCGCAGCAGCTCGCGCAGGTCCGCATCGCCGATGAGATCGATAAGCCTATCGGGATCGGTCGTGGCGTGGCCGTGATCGGCGGTGAGCATCACGAGCGTATCGCCGGGCTTTCGTCCGCCCAGGGCACGCTCCAGCGCACGGTCGAATAGCGCCGCCTCGGTCGCATGCTCCTTGGACCGCGGCCCGGAAAGGTGCGCGACCGAGTCGATCCCGGCCCAGTACGCGTAGACATACGCCGGCGCGTCGCCCCACGGCCGGCGCTCGAGCAGGTCCCGAAGGCGGACGCTCATGCTCGACGGCAACGCATATCCGGCGTACTCGGCCTCGATCGCATGCATCCTCGTCATCGCCTCCATACGGAAGATCTCGGGCTCGATCACCCATGAGGCGCCGCCGCGCCGGCGAATGCGGCCATGTACCGAGCCCACCTTCGCGTAGTCGCGCGGATCGATGCGCTGGTCGTCGAAATACGAGCCGCGACGGTTCACCCCCGGTCCCCAGCGCAGCATCTGCGTGACCTGCGCGAACTCCTCAAGCCAGATGAAATACGCGATGTTCCCGTGCTCCTGCGGTGTGCGCGCGGTGTTCAGGGTGGTGATCGCCGCGGCCGTCGTGGAGGGGAAGATCGTGGTGGCTTCGATGAGCTGCGCCTGGTCGCGCGCCTGCGCCCGCGCGAGCAGTGATGCGATAAAGGGAGTGTCGCCCGCGGCGCACAGGGCGCGGAGCTGCCCCGTCCCCAGGCCATCCGCGAGGACGACCACCACCTGTCGCACCCCTTCGCGCAGCACGGGATCGAGCGCGCGAAGAGGCGGCGGATCGGTGTCGTCGCGCGCGCCGAGGAGGTCGAGGACCGTCGCGGCGACATTGAGCAGCCCGCCGCCGTCGTAGTCGGGCGGCACGAAACCGCGCACGCGAAGACGCTCGATGAGCGCGCCGGGCATCGCCGGACGATACTGCGTCGCGATGCGAACGGTCTTCGAGGTCGATGGGCTCTTCGACGGAGAGCGCGTGATCGAGAACGTGGCGATCGTCGTCGACGGTCCCCAGATCGTCTGGGCGGGCGAGCGCGGGAAGATCCCGAAGTCAGCGCCGAATGAACGAAGCGAGATCGCGCGGGCGCCGGGCCGATTCGCAGTGCCCGGGCTCATCAACTGCCATTGCCATCTCACGCTCGACGGCGATGCGAACTTCGCCGCGGAGGTGCAGCAGAGCGACACGCTGGCGACGCTCAAAGCCTTCCGCAACGCCCGCGCTGCGCTGCGTGCCGGCGTCACCACGGTCCGCGACCTTGGCGCGAACGGTCCGATGGTCATCGAGCTCGGCAGGGCGATCGAGCAAGGCACGCTCGAAGGTCCGCGGGTCATCGCCGCGGGTCGTGGCATCACAACGACCGGCGGTCACGGTTTCGAGGTGGGGCGGGTCGCCGACGGACCGGATGAGGTCCGCAAGGCCGTGCGCGAGCAGGTGCATGCGGGCGCACGCGTGATCAAGCTCTTCTCGACAGGCGGCATTCTCGGCGGTGGCACGCCGCCCGAGGTCTCGCAGTACACCGCTGAGGAGACGGCCGCGGCGGTCGAGGAAGCGCACCGCGCAGGCCTGCGCATTACGACGCACGCGCACGGCGCCGGCGGCATGCGCGTCGCCGCCGATGCGGGCATCGATTCGATCGAGCACGCGACGCTGCTGGACGAGAAGACCATCAAGCTCATCAAGGAACGCGACGTGGCGCTCGTCCCGACGCTCCTCGTCGTCCACTCGCTGCTGGAGAACGCGAGCGCGCTGGACTCGGTCATCGTCGAGCGCACGCGCGCCGTCTCCGAAAAGCACCGCGAAGGCGTGCGCGCGGCGCACAAGGCCGGTGTGCGGATCGCGACCGGCACCGACGCGGGCGCTTCGTTCACCCGTCACGATCGATTCGCGGTCGAGCTGCAGCTGCTCGCGGAGTGCGGCCTGTCGACGACCCAGGCGCTCACGGCGGCGACGAGCGGCGCGGCCGGCGTGGTCGGGCTCGAGCAGGCGGGTCGCATCGGAGCGGGCTGCTGGGCGGATCTCCTGTTCGTCGACGGCGATCCCGTTAAGGACCTTGGCGTGCTGATGTCGCCGAAGGGCGTGTACGTGCGAGGGGCGGCTTCATCGCCAACTTCAATTTGATCGGCGCACCACGCGAGACCGTCGCGTCACTGTGTCGAGCGCTGTGGGCTGCCATCGACCGGGTTGGCGGCGACGAAGTCCGAAGCGGCCCGCAAGCTCGGCACCGGAGAGAACACGAGCCATATGATAGACAGGGACATCCCAGTCCATCCGTCCGCGATCGCTCCTCGCACACCAATCTGCTCTGCGACGACCGCGGCGACGAGAGCGCCGAGCGGATAGCCGAGCCCATGCGCGACCACGTCGAGCGTCGCGTTCACGCGACCAAGGACGCGGTCAGGGACTACCCCCTGGATGAGCGATAGCTCCGCGACTCCTTCAATCGTCTGCAGGCCGTCGCCGATCAGCTGCGGTAGGAAGGCCATGAGCGTCGCGAGTGCGACCGGGCCCTGGGCCAGCGGAGTCAGCACGCCGAGCATCGAGGCGGCGATGGCCGTGACAACGAGCGCGCGGCCGATACCCAGTGCGTTCACGACACGAGACGCGTAGAGCGACCCGACGAGGGACCCGACCCCGCCCGCCGAGATGACGATGCCGAGGAGAATCGGGGTGAGGTGCAATTCGCGTAGCAGGTAGATCGAATAGAGCACGCCGTAGAACGCGCCGAAGACATGAGCGGGCACCGAGCGCGCGGCAAGTGGGAAGACGATCACGTGACGACGCACGATGCGTAATCCCTCGACGATCTCGTGCACGATCCGCGTCGTCGTTCCACGCGGCGGTCGCGGTGGCTCCGGAGCGCGGATCATCAAGAGGGTCACCGCCGATACGATGAACGACACGGCGTCGACGAGGATCGCGAACGGTGCGCTCACGATCTGCACGAGCGCGCCCGCTAAGCCAGGACCGCCGATCTCCGCGATCGACGAGCTCGTCGCGAGCCTGCTGTTGCCTTCGACGAGACGATCGCGACCGATGAGCGTTGGGACGTAGGCAGGATACGCAGCGTCGAATAGCGCACCGAGGCACGATTCAAGGAACATGACAACGTAAAGCTGCTCCATCCGCAGCACGCCGAGCGCATAGGCGGCAGGGATCGACAGCAGCAACACCGCTCGGATGAGGTCATCCCATATGAGCAGGGGACGGCGCCGCAGCCGGTCGACCCAGGCACCTGCCAACAGGCCAACCAGCAGTACTCCCGCGCTTGCCACGATGACGAGCACCGCCAGCTCCCATGGCCCGGCGCCAACAACCAGGAGCGCGACGAGCGGCACGGCGGTTCGGGTGACGACCGAACCCAGCTCGGACACGGTCTGACCGACCCAGAGCTTCCGGAAATCCTGGTGTTGCCACAGAGATCCCGTTGACACAACGGGGGGAGCGTACCGTCGCGCCGACAGGTCCTTGCGCGGGTCTTAATCTCCGCGGGCGTGTCGCGCCGTGGCCTCCTCGAGCTGACGAGCGAGCGATCCCTCTTCCGTGATCGGCGCGGAGCAAACCGTCCCCACGCACACGTAGGCCGCGACGCGGTCGGCGGGGAAACCCAACCGCGCGAGCGCCTCGCTGTCGCGGTCGGGCGCGAGCCGATGGAGCGAGCGCGCGGGGTCCGTCGATCGGCGCGCGCGAGCCCATAGCGCCTCCGCCGTCGCGTTGTCGCTCGGTCCGACGACCGCGATGACGACCGGTTCCGCGAGTGCACGGGCCACCGCGTTCGCATAGCTCGCCGCGAATTGTCCGGAGGCGCGGTACTCGCCGGCGAACGACCGCAGGGTTCGGAGCGCGAGGTCGCGCCACTCCTGTTCGCCGGTGAGCGCCGCGAGGCGCAAGAGTCCCTCGGCGGCGAGCGCATTCTCGTCGATCGGGCGCTCGCGCCTCGCGAGCCGCCCGGGTTCGTGTGACTTCTGCGGCGCGTCGAAAAAGCCGCCGAGCTCGTGGTCCATGAGCCGGTCGCGCATCCGCGACGCAGCCGCTGACGCGAAGTCGAGCGCCCTGCCATGCTCGCCGGTCTCGTACCCATCAAGCAGCGCGTTCAGCCACGCCGCGGCGTCCCCGAGCAGATCCGGGATCCGCGGAGCGGTCGCGCCGTCGACGTGGTGAAGAGAACCATCGCGGATCAGGCGCTCCTGGACCGAGCGGAGGGCGGCACTCGCGCGCTCCGAGCGTCGATCCTCCCCAAGCGCGAGCGCGGCGGCGTAATAGGCCGACGCGGCGAGCGCGTTCCAGCTCGTATAGATCGTGGGATCCACAAAGGGCGCGCCATGCTTTGTTCGCTCGCCGACGTCCAGCGCGTAGTAATGCTCGTCGGCGTCTTGCGATCCAGCGAACGCCTTGACATCGTCGCGCCAAAGCGTCGCGTCCATCCAACGGATCACGTCACGTACGACGCGGTCGTACCCGGCTGTCGGGAACGAGCGATGCGCCTCGGCGTAGACCGCCAGAAGCTCGGCGTTGTCCTCGAGCATCTTCTCGTAGTGCGGGATCTCCCACTGCCGCGTGGTCGCGTAGCGGAAGAAGCCGCCCTCGACGTGGTCGTACATCCCGCCCCCCGCCATCGCGGCAAGGGTCTTGTGGAGCATCGTGGCGAGCTCGGGGTAGCCGAAGCGGCGGTGCTCGTCGAGAACGAACCTCAGGATCTTGGGCTGCGGGAACTTCGGCTCGCGACCGAAGCCCCCGAACTGCGGGTCGTACTGACCGCGCACCAGTGAGCCGACCGCGTCGACGATCTCCCAGCTGAGGTCCCCGGCTTGTGGAGCGCGTGTCGCGGTCTCCTTCTCGCGTAGCTCTGCGACCCGGTGCGCGAGCTCGCCCCGCTGGCTGGACCAGACATCGGCGACCTGGCCGAGGTACGACCGCATCGCGTCGGGCGGGATGTAGGTACCGCCATGAACGATCTCTCCGTCGGGAGTGAGGAACGCCGTCGTGGGCCAGCCGCCCATGTTGTAGCGGCGGTTCACGTCAGGACGCTCGTCGTTGTTGACACGCACCGGGACGAAGCGTTCATTGATGAGACGGATGACCTCCGGATCGCTGTAGCTCGTTTCGTCCATCACGTGGCACCAGTGGCACCACACCGCGCTGATGGCAAGGAGCACCGGCTTGTCCGAGACCTGCGCCTCCTGGAACGCCCTCTCGCTCCACTCGCGCCAGCCGATCTCCGATGCGCGGTTCGGGCGCGGCGAAAAGCGGAAGGTCACGGTATTTCGTCCAGCTCGATCTTGTTGCCGAACGGATCGAACACGTAGATGCGTCGCCAGCCTGGAATCGGGTCGGCTTTCTCGAAGTGAGCGCCCGCGTCGCGGAGGCGCGAGCTTATCTCGCCGAGGTCCCCGACGCGAAGGGCGAAGTGTCTGCGCGGGTGCAGGCCGAGCTCGGTGTCTGCGGAGAGATGCACGTGCCCCGAGCCGGCCGCGTACCAGATGCCCGCGCGATCCTGCAGCGTCGACGGCCGCTCGATCTCCTCCAAACCGAGTGCATCCCCGTAGAACCGCCGAGCGCGGGCTTCCTCGCCAGGCGGATAGAACACCTGGGCGTGATGTAAGGAAATCCCCAACCGCCCGAGTCTAGGCCGCAAAAATGACCTGTTTTTCGGCGATTTCGTGGGCTATCATTTCTTCTGTAACGCGCACGGAGGTGCCGACTTGGCGATCGAGCAGAGCCCCACGACGACAGAGATCTCACTCGTTTCACTGACTGCGCGGGCGACGGACAAGCTCAAGGAGGTCCTCGCGAAGCAGGACCGCCGCGACCTCGCCCTGCGTGTCTACGTGACCCCGGGTGGATGCTCGGGCTTCTCTTACGGCATGACCTTCGCCGAGGGCACGGAAGAGGACGACGCGATCGTGGAGCAGGACGGCGTTCGCGTCGTCGTTGACCCGATGAGCGCGATGTACCTCAAGGGCTCGGAGATCGACTTCGTCGATGCACTCATGGGCGGCGGGTTCGCGCTCCGCAACCCCAACGCCGTCTCGAGCTGCGGCTGCGGCCAGTCCTTCAAAACGGCGGACCAGTCCGGCACCGCGAAGGCCTGCTCGCACTAGACGAACGACGGCTCGCGTCACCGGTCTCGGCGGTGTTTTCTTTCGCGCTCGTGATCTAGACGCGCTCGCGGCCTGGTACCGCAGGCATCTCGGCTTCCCCCGGACACGAGCTACTTCGGCCCGGGCGAGCCCGCATTCATGATCAACTACCGCGTGGACGACCTCGACGCCCTGGTCGCAAAGCTGCGCGCCGCCGGCGTGCCCGTTGACGAGAAGCAGATGCAGGATGAGAACGGACGCTTCGCGTGGGTCACCGACCCCGAAGGGCATCGGATCGAGCTCTGGGAGCCGGCGCCAGGCCACTAGCGGTGAAGCGCGCTCTCGTCGTGGTCGACATGATCGAAGACTTCGTCCGCGAAGGCGGCGCGCTCTATTGCGGCCCGTCGATGGCCCGGATCCTTCCGGTGATACAACGGGAGATCGCGCGCTCTCGTGGCGCCGGCGAGACCGTCGTGTACCTCAAAGACGACCATCTCCCCGACGATGCGGAGTTCCAGATGTTCCCGCCGCACGCGATCGTCGGCACGAAGGGCGCGCAGATCGTCCCCGAGCTCGCGCCCGCGAAGAATGACGTGGTCATACCGAAGCGCCGGTATTCGGGATTCTTCGGCACCGACCTGGACATCACCTTGCGCGAGCGCGCCGTCGACACGCTCCGTCTGGTCGGCGACTGCACGAACATCTGCGTCCTCTACACCGCGGCGGACGCGCGCAATCTTGGCTACGCGGTCGAGATCGTCGAGCAGGGGGTGACCTCGTTCGACGAGGAAGCGCACCGCGACGCGTTGCGCGAGCTCGAAAAGACCCTCGGAGCGAAGATCCTCCGTTAGCCGAACGCGATGTGCGCCGCCAGCGCAAGGATGATCACACCGCTCGCGACGGCGGCGGCGCGTTGCACGAGGGGGGTCAGCCTTCCATGCAGCATCGCGCCTGCGACCGCAAGGACCTCCTGCCATGAGAGCGACGCGAGGAACGCCCCGGCGACAAACGCCGTCCGCGAGGCAAGATCCGCGGACACTTCAGGCAAAGCGACGGCGAGCGAGACGAAGTAAATGACGGTGGGCGGGTTCAGCAGAGTGAGGACGAGAAAGATCGGGTACATCGGCCCATGGATCTCCCGATCCACGACCCGGGCAGCCTTGAACATCCCGCGGATAGCGATGTACGTGAGCACGACTGCCGCGACGATCCGCGTTGCTGGAAGGAATGGGTCGAGCACGCGGCTCGCGGCCGCACCGAACAGCATCGCGATCGACGCGTAGATCAAGTCCGCGGTCGCGGTACCTGCGCCCGCGGCCGCGGCGGATTTGAGCCCTTGCGCCACTCCGACCCGGAGGATCAGGATCGCGATCGGTCCGATCGGAATGGCTATGGCGTACCCAGCCGCCACGCCGATCAGAAAGGCCTCGAGCACTAGACCGGTTCGCGCTCCGTGACGTCCTGAGCCTCGAGGCCGCTCAGAAGGAAGCGGTAGAGGAACGCGTCATCGTTGAGCGCGATGAGCCTGACGAGCACGAAGACCAGGGCGAAGATGAGCACCATGAAGATCGGAAACATCCATCTCTGTTGCAACGAGGCGCTGCCGGACCCACTGAATACCAAGAAGGACAATGCGACAAAGCCAAGCCACAAGATCGTGAACACTCTGTCGAACACGCTCAGACCGATGCGTACGTGGATCAACGTGGTCCCGAGGCGATCCTCATATCGGCCGGAGGCTTGCGTGATCAGCCCCTCTCGAGTCATCGGATGGCGCCTCTTCAGGGCGAACCCGCCGGCCGAGACACGTCCGTGCACCGGACGATCGCGGTTGAGGGAGAACCAGGAGCTCGGGGCGAGCAACGAGACCTTGCTTTGCCGAAGTCGCTCCGCGCATTCGCTGGCCGAGAGTGACGTCTCCAAGACGACGCGCTCGCTCGCGAACGGATCGAGAAGCCGACGCAGGGCGGCTGGACGATTCGCCGGCAGCGCCGATCCGGTCGCGGTCACAGGAGTCGTGCGTGGTGCGCGAACGTATGCGTAGTAAAGCCACCCGAGCAGCGGGACCGCCCCTGCGACAACCGCGAGAAGCGGCACATTCCGTAGTCCCGCGCGCCTGGCGTCATGCCAGACGACTGCCGCCGTAAGCACCGGCCCGATGAACGAGACGAGCGGGTCGCGGTAGACCGTAGAGCGGAACAGCAGGTCGAAGAAGAGGGCAACGAAGCCCGGGCCGAACCACCACAGGAATAGCCGGGCAAAGATCTCGCCGCGGGTCAGGCCATCGAAGATGACCGCGCTGCGAAGGAACGCCACTAAGCCGGCGTTGGCTCGAGCTGGAGCGCAGTCGAGAACGCGCAGTTCTTCGCGAACACGCTGACGACCGTCGTTGCCTCGAACAGCTGCTCGTTCGTCATCCCCAGCTGGCGAAGCGCTTCCGCCCGGTACGTGATCGACAGGCGTGCATCGTTCACCACACTCGTTGCGTAGGCGATGAGCTCCTTGTTGAGTCGCGAGACCTCGCCCTCGAGGACTGTCGCGACCTCACGATCGAGGACGATCTTCGCGAACTTCGGGTCGGCGGCCATATACGTGAAATAGCGTGGAATGCTGCCGAGCTTCTGGCGGACCTCGATGAGGATCGGGGTCGACATGTCCTGCGCGCGCATGGGCGCGACGTCGTTGAACGCGGCGATCGCACGCTCGAAGATGTTGATGCTCGTGACGTGCGCGATCGTCGCGACCAGCTCCACGATCTGACCGTCGTCGATCGCGTACTCGCGCTGTAACCCGCGGGTGTGCGCGACGAGCTCGTACGGCGCTGAAAGGCTCGCCGCGACCGCGAGCGCGATCATCCGTTTCTGCTGGTTCAGGAGAGTCCTGGTCGCCATCACGTGCGCAAGCTCTTGGTGGTTGACCATGAGGAGCGCCGGCCGCAGACCGAGCGCCCGCGTCGACGGCGTCATCGCGGGCGCCTTCGAGAGCTCCCGGATCATGGCGTCCATCTTCCGGACCCCCTCGCTGTGCTGTGATTCCTCGGGCAGCTTTATCGTCGGCACCTTCTAGGTCCTCGCTTCCTCTCGTCTTCGCACGAATCGCTTGGCCTTCATGTCAAAGCGCGGCAACGTTCCCGGCGCCACCGGCGCCACGGCGCAGCGGATCCCGAGGTCGCGATGGATCGCGTTCGCGACCCGCTCGGCGAGTTCGGCCCCGCCACGCGTCTCGACGGTGCAGCGCAGCTCGTCCATCTCGCGCACGGTCACGAGCTCCACGCGGTACTCCTCGACCTCCGCGAAGCGGCGAACGATCGCCTCGATCGCGCTCGGGAAGACGTTCACCCCGCGGACCGTGACCATGTCGTCTACGCGACCCGCGATGCCGCCGGCGAGCTTGAGCGAGGTGCGGCCGCAGGCGCACCGTCCGCGGACGCCGTGAACGCGGTCGCCGGTGCGATAGCGGATGACCGGCATCCCCCAGCGCCCGAGGTTCGTCATGACGAGCTCGCCGTCGCCCTCGTCGGCCGCCTGGCCCGTCACCGGATCGAGGATCTCCGCGACGAACTCGGCCTCGTTGAGGTGCACGCCGTCACGCGCATCACAGGAGAAGCCATGCGCGCCGACCTCGGTGGCGCCGGTGTGGTCGAACGACGTGACGCCGAGCTCCGTTTCGATCCGCTCGCGCGTCGCTGGGATCGACGCCCCGGGCTCGCCGGCGTGTATCGATACGCGCAGCGCGGAGCGCGCGACATCGATGCCCTCCGCGCGCGCTGCCTCGGCAAGCCTCAGGGCATAGGTGGGCGTGCACATCAGCACCGTTGCTTCCGCGGCGATGATGGCCGCCACGCGCTCGGCCGATGACATCGCGCCGCCGGTGAGGCAGAGAGCGCCCAGCTGCTCGGCTCCCGCGAACGCGGACCAAAAGCCGACGAAGGGGCCGAACGAGAACGCGAAGAAGATCCGGTCGCGGCTGCCGACTCCAGCCGCGTTGTAGATCGGTCGCCAGCAGTCGCGCCACCACTGAACGGCGGATGCTCCGTCTGGTCCGTCGATAGATCGGCCTTCGTCGTTAAGGGAAGCTCCCGCACCGACCCGAGCTCGCGCACATCGCGGATTCCGGCGTCGGCGAGCTTCCGGCCATAGAACACGTTGGTCAGCAGCAGCTCGGGAAGAGCCCTCGCAAGACGGCGCCACTGCGTGGCGCGGCGCTCGTCGTCGCTCCAGGTCTCGGACCGGTCGAGCGCCCCACCCGTCATCAGTTGGCGGAGTTTACGCGCGGGGTGTCGCTTGCTTGGTGCGATTCAGAAGCGGTCTCCCAGGCCCCGAGGCCGAGCGTCTTCAGGACCCGCCACATGCGCGTACTATCCTGCGTACGCGTATGGCCGACAGTACGAATGTCCTCCGACCCGTGCCCGCCGTGGACAAAGCCGCACGCGTCCTGCGCGCGCTCGCGGAAGGCGGCCGCGCGATGGGCATCAGCGAGCTGGCGCGCTCGCTCGACGTGTCCAAGGGGACCCTCCGCGACGTGCTCCTCACCCTCGCGCACCACGGGCTCGTCGTCCGCGACCCCGACACGCGCTTCAGGCTCGGCCCCGAGCTTCGCGCACTGGCGGACGCGTCCGCGCCCGACCTGCGCGCGCTCTCGCAGCCGTATCTCGTCTCGCTCATGGAGACCTTCGGCGAGACCGCGATCCTGGGCCTCGTCGTCGACGGAAAGCTCGAGATCGCGGCGCGCGCCGAGCCCGCGACGGATCTCCACATGACCGCCCCGCTCGGCCGACGGCTTCCGCTCGAGAAAGGCGCGCACGGCAAGGTGCTGGCCACGCGCGCGGAGGTGGGCTATGACGATCAGGAGCTATTCCCCGGCGTCCGCGCAGTCGCCGCGCCGATCGTGGATGCGCGGGGCAGGCGCATCGCCGTGATCATGGTCGTCGGCTTCAAGGAGCGGGTCGACCTGCGTACCCTCAAGCGCATCGGGGAGCGCTGCGTGTCAGCGGCTCGTGCGCTCTCGCAACGGATCGGAGCGCAGGCCGCGTGACCTCGACGAAGGAGCTCCTCACCCTCCACGTGAATGGCGAGGCATTGACCGTCGCGGCGGAACCGCACCACACGTTGCTCGAGGTATTGCGGGAAGAGCTCGGGCTCACCGGGACGAAGCACGGCTGCGAGCTCGGCGAATGCGGCGCGTGCACCGTGCTCGTCGACGGCGCGCCAGTCCTCTCCTGCCTCACGCTTCCCGTGCTCATGGGCGACGCGGAGGTCACGACGGTCGAGGGCCTCGGCAGCGGCGAGAGGCTTCATCCGCTGCAGACCGCCTTCGCGGAGGAAGGAGCCGCGCAGTGCGGCTACTGCACGCCGGGGATGCTCATGGCGGCGAAGGCGCTGCTCGATGGGACTCCGCGCCCGACACGCGAGCAGATCGCAACCGCGATCAGCGGGAACCTCTGCCGCTGCACGGGCTACACGGCGATCTATGAGGCGATCGAGAAAGCTGCGCTGCGCACGTGAGCGCGAGGACCTACCACGTCGAAGTGGCCGGACTCGTGCGCGAACTTCCGATCATTCGGGTCGCGAGCGGTGCGCACATCGCCGTCTTCAACATCCTTGGAGATATCGAGATGACGAAGGCCGCGGGGAGAGCGCTGGCGTCTCGCCTTCGGCCACTCGGGCCCGACGTCATCGTCACCACGGAGACGAAGAGCGTTCCGCTGGCGTACGAGATCGCCTCCTTGCTCTCTGTCCCTTATGTCGTCTTTCGGAAGTACTACCTCTCATACATGGGTGACGCGCTCGAATCAAAGGCGCAGTCGATCACCACAGGTTCGCCGAGGTCGATCTTCCTTGACGCGAAGGACCGCGCTCTCTGCGCTGGGAAGCGCGTGGCGATCGTCGATGACGTGATCTCGACCGGGAGCACGCTCAGCGCTATGCGCGACCTCATGGCGCGGGCCGGCGCCGGCATCGTCGCCGAGGCTGCGGTCTTCACGGAGGGTGATGCCGAACGGTGGAAGGACATCTTCGCGCTCGGTCACCTGCCGATCCTGGAGCCTCGAACGGTATGAGCGAGTTCTCGGTCATCGGCCGGCGGCTTCCGAAGGTCAACTCGTGGGCCCATCTCACCGGTCAGGCGCGCTACGCCGACGATCTGTTCTTGCCGCGCATGCTCTACGGCCGGCTGCTGCGCGCGACGCGGCCGCACGCGCGCATCCGCCGGATCGACGTCTCGCGAGCGGCCGCGCACCCAGGTGTCGTCGCGATCGTCACCGGCGCGGATATGCCCGCGAAGATGGGGATCATGCCGTCGACACAGGACGAGACCGCACTCGCGGTCGACAAGGTCCGCTACGTCGGTGAGCCGGTCGCCGGGGTGGCGGCCGTCGACGAGGACACCGCCTTCGACGCACTTTCGCTCATCGAGGTCGACTACGAAGACCTCGACCCCATCTTCACGATCGAAGAGGCGCTCGAGCGCGAGGATGTGAAGATCCACGACGAATCCAAGAGGGCGAACGTCTTCAAGGAGGTCCACCTCAGCTTCGGCGATCTCGACGGCGGCTTCGCGAGCGCCGACCACGTCCGCGACGACTGGTTCTTCTTCGAGGGAAACACCCACGCCCCGATTGAGTCGCACAGCGCCGTCGCGAGCTACGGGGCCGACGACAAGCTCACGCTCTGGACCGCGACGCAGGTCCCTCATTACCTGCATCGCGAACTGGAGAAGGTCCTCGGCCTGCCGCGCTCGCGTATTCGCGTGATCGCGACGCCCAACGGCGGCGCCTTCGGCGGCAAGAGCGATCCGTTCGGGCACGAGTTCGCGGCCGCGCTCCTGTCGATGCGCACGCACCGTCCAGTGAAGATCACGCTCGATCGCGAGGAGGTCTTCTACGCCCATCGCGGGCGGCACCCGGTGAAGATGCGCATCCGCACCGGCGTGAAGAAGGACGGCGAGATCACGGCCGTCCACTACCAGAGCTGGCTCGACGGCGGCGCCTACGCGTCGTACGGCATCGCGACGACCTACTACACCGGCGCTCTGCTGACCGTGACCTATCGCATCCCTGCCTACAAATTCGATGGCGTGCGCGTCTACACCAACAAGCCGCCGTGCGGCCCCAAGCGTGGGCACGGGACGACGCAGCCCCGGTACGGCTTCGAGTGCCAGCTGGACAAGATCGCCCAGGATCTCGGGCTCGACGCGCTCGAATACCGGAAGCGGATCCTGCAGCCGCCACACAGCCGCACCGTAAACGACCTGCGCATCACCTCCATGGGTCTCGGCGAGTGCCTCGACGCGTTGCAGCGCGCGACGCGCTACAGCGAGCGGCACGGTGAGCTCGGCCGCGGCAAGGGCATCGGGCTCGCCGGGAGCGCCTACATCTCCGGCGCTGGCCTTCCCATCTACTGGAACGAGATGCCGCACTCGGGTGCCGAGATCCGGATCGATCGCGGCGGCGGCGTCACCGTCATGTGCGGAACGTCCGAGATCGGGCAGGGCTCGGACAACATGCTCGCGTCCGTCGCGGCGGAAGCGCTGGGCATCCTGCCTTCAGACGTGCACGTGGTCTCCGGTGACACGTCGCTCGCGCCCGTTGACCTGGGTAGTTATTCGAGTCGTGTGACCTTCATGGCCGGCAACGCGGTCAAGGACGCGGCGATGAAGCTGCGCTCGCTCCTCTTCGCCGCCGCTTCGGAGAAGCTCGGCGTGGCGGAGGACCGCCTCATCGCGGCATACCACCGGATCTACGACCAGAACGATCCAGAGAAATTCATCTCCTTCGTGGATGCGGCGGTGCTCGCCGAATCGAAGCACGGCACGCTCGTCGCGGCGGGGAGCTACAAGCCGCCCAAGGGGATCGGGGGTTCGTTCAAAGGCGCCGGCGTCGGCCCGACGCCGGCATATTCGTACCAGGCCGCGGTCGCCGAGGTGAGCGTCGATCTCGAGACGGGCACGCTCACCGTCGACAAGGTCACGACCGCGCACGACTGCGGCCGCGCGCTCAACCCGGCGAACGTCGAGGGCCAGATCGAGGGCTCCGCGTACATGGGATACGGAGAGATCATCGCGGAGGAGCAGATCTTCCGCGGCGGTCTCCACAAGAAGCCGTCGCTCCTCGACTACAAGCTGCCGACCTCGCTGGACACGCCGGCGCTCGAGGCCATTGTGGTGGAGAGCGTCGACGCGGAGGGACCATTCGGCGCAAAAGAGGCCGGCGAGGGTCCGCTCAACCCCGTGATCCCGGCGATCGCAAACGCGGTATACGACGCGATCGGCGTGCGCTTCGACGAGACGCCGATCACACCGGAGAAGATCCTGGAAGCCCTCGGGAAGCGCGACAACCGGGGCGTGCCCAAGTCGCGTATCGGACCGGACGGTCTTGCGGAACGGAACGGCGATCCCAAGCGTGCGCAGCGCAGGCTCGATGCCTCGACCGAAGGGCGCGAGCGAAAGAGGACTCCGCCGCTGGGGTCCCGCTGATGCTGCGCTTGCCGCGATTCCGCGTGCTGTCACCTCGCACCTACGGCGAGGCGGCGAAGCTCCTTGACGAGCACGGCGCGGCCGAGCTCGACCGCTCGCGCGGTACGCCCACGCTCCGGGTGATGCTCGTGGCCGGTGGGACGGACCTCTTCCCCAACATGAAGCGCCGCCAATTCGCGCCGGAGATCCTCGTGTCGCTGACGCATGTCCGGAACGCGGCCGGCGTGCAGGAGAACGGCGAGCTCGTGATCAGCGCGGGCACCACGTTGACGGCGCTCGCACAGGATCCCCGCGTCCGCGAGCGGTACACGGCGCTCGCCGAGGCGGCCGAGGTCGTAAGCACCCCGCAGCTCCGCAACATGGGTACGGTCGGCGGGAACATCTGCCTCGACACGCGGTGCAACTGGTACGACCAGTCGCTCTTCTGGCGGACCGCGGAGGGTTACTGCATGAAGACGAATCCCGAGGTCGTGTGCCGTGTTGCGACATCAAGCCCGCGCTGCCTCGCCGTCGCGAGTGCGGACACCGTCCCCGCTCTGATGGTCCTCGGCGCGACGGTTCACTTCGAGGATGCCCGTGGGGCTCGCGACGTCCGGCTCGCGGAGTTCTACCGCGAAGACGGCATGTCCCCCTCGACCCTCCGCTCCGACGAGGTGCTCACCGACGTGACAATCCCGCGCGAAGACGGCTGGCGCAGCACCTACGTGAAGCTGCGCGATCGTGGCTCGTTCGACTTCCCGATCGCAGCGGTCGCCGCGGCGGTGCGCTGGGACGGCCGGGCGGTCGCCGACGCGCGTGTCGCGATCACGGCGCTCGCGTCGCGTCCGATCCTCATCGATGCGGCGCGCGCGGCACTCATCGGCACGCGGCTCGAAGATGAGGCGATCGCGGCGGCCGCGGAAGCGGTGCACAAGACCGCACGGCCGATGGACAACACGTCAGGCACGATCTCGCAGCGCAAACGCGCATCGCGCGTCCTCACCGAGCGCGCGCTGCGCTCCCTGCGTCCGGCATAACGCGTGCGCGCCGTCGCCGTGGTCACCGCCGCGGGCTCGGCGGAGCGCTTCGGCGGCAAGAAGCTTCTCACGCCGATCGACGGCGAACCGCTCCTCGATCACACGATCCGCGCACTGCTCGAGGGAGGAGCCGCGGAAGTCATCGTCGTCGTCGGCCGCGACGCGCGCGCTGAGCTGGAGCGCGACGTCAACGCGATGCTCGACCCGCGAGTTCGTCCTGTGGAGAACCCCGACCCCTCGCGCGGCATGTTCAGCTCGATCCAGGAGGGCATCGCGCAGGCGCAGGGCGACGTCATCCTCGTGATGCCCGGGGACATGCCATTCGTCTCCGCCGACACGGTGCGCTCGGTCATCGCGACGTACGAGCAGAGACCGGCGATCGTGTCCCCGCGGTTCCGCGGCAAGCGCGGCCATCCCGTGGCGCTTCCGCCGTCGCTCCGGGACGAGATTCGCTCGGCCGATCCGCACGCGACCTTGCACGACGTCATCCACCGTCACCTCGACCTGCGCGTTGACGTGGACGTCGACGACGGCGGGATCGTGCGCGACGTCGACACCGTGGCGGATTTGCGCTCTCCCGAGGCCTGAGCAATCGTTTGCGAGTGGTCAGATTGACGTCCGCTATGAGGGTCGCTAACTTGCCGACGAGGATCCGCCGTCCCCCTGGGGAGGCCAACAAGAGCGCAGAGGTGCGGTGCGGATGAACGCGGGACCGGGCGAAGAGGACCGACCGACCGACCAGGCGGATCTCTCCCGCCGCGATTTCCTGCGCCGTGGCGCCGCTCCCGTCGTAGCGTTCATCGCCCTCGACGCCATCGGCGGGCTGGGCCTGGCGACCGGAACGGCACCGAAGGAGACGAAGCTCTCGACCGGCGTCATCTTCCCCGACCCGAGCCTCTGCATCGGCTGTCTCACGTGCGAGGTCATCTGCTCCCAGGAGCACAAGCGCGAAGGTCTCGCGGCCGTGCCGCGCATCCGTATCTTCAACGACCCTTCAACGCAGGTCGCGCAGGTGATCAAGGATGCGTACCCCGACCGGGGCCAGTTCCATCAGGAGCCGTGCCTCCAGTGCCCGACCGCCGAATGCCTCTACGTATGCCCGGTCGACGCGCTCCAGGTTGAGCCCCGGACCGGGGCGCGCTTTATCCGCGAGGACACCTGCGTCTCGTGCGGGCGGTGCGCGGAGGCGTGTCCCTTCCCAATCAGCGATGAGTCGCAGGCGACGCATCCCGAGCCGGAGCTCGGGCAGCGCTCGCGCATCTCATACGACAGGGAGGCCGACACGTTCGCCAAGTGCGACCTTTGCTACTGGCGCAACGGTGGTCCGGCGTGCGTCGAGCGGTGCCCGGTCAACGTCCGCATCCGTCAGGGGATCATCAAGAGCGATCACCTCTGCCTCGACGCTCCCGCGGGCAGCCGCGAGACGTGGGCGAGGCTCCGACAGTTCCAGACGTTCGGCGACAGCCCCGCAAAGGGCAAGGCCTAGAGGATGGGTACGGCGGCGCGGTGGGTCCTCGTGCTTGCCGGCCTCGCGATCCTGGCGGCCGGCGCCTACGTGAGCTTCGCGCAGTCCGGCTCGGGCGCCCAGCCCTGGGACCCCGAACTCTCGGACAACTTCGTTTTCATGCGTGTGGTCCCGTTCGTCCTCGGGCTCGGCGCCGTCATCGGGCTTTATCGGGCGGGTGGCCGGAAGGGCACCGTGCGAAGGGGCGATCAGATCCGCCGCTTCAGCGTCGGCACGGTCATCGGTCACTGGATCGCCGCGGTCGGATTCGTCCTCGCGTTGCCCACCGGGCTCTGGCAGTACCTGGGCGGGATCCTCGACGTGCATCTCGACCTCCCGCTCTATCTCATCTACCGCATCCACTACATCGGGGCGGCGCTGATCCTTTTCTCCGTCGCGAACTTCGCCGCGTACTGGTGGGTCAACGGCGATCGCTCGCTCTGGCCACCGCGCGGCGGGTGGCGGCGACATCTGGCCGGATTCGCGCTGGAGCTGCCTCCAGCGCTGGGCACGCGTCTCGCCGCATGGCTCCGGCTCGATCTGGATCAGCAGCCGCGCCCCGAGCGGTTCACCTTCTACGAGACGGCGTTCTCTTTTCCAACCTGGACGTTCGCTCTCGTGCTCATCACGATCACCGGCCTGTTGAAGGCGATGCGCTACATCTATCCAGTTCCTGGCCCGGTGCTCTACTGGGCGTCGACTCTGCATGTTGCGGCGATGGTCCTGCTCACCCTCAAAGTCCTTGACCACCTCCGGTACACGCTCGCGCGCTGGCCGCTCATGGTCGCGATGACCAGAGGCTGGGTCAGCGAAAGCGCGCTCCGTCACGTGCTCGACACCGCGTCGCGACCCGGACCGCGGCAGCCCGAGCCCACACTGCCGGCAGGCGCGCCCGCCGGCGTCGCCGGAGGGAGCGAGCGATGAAGCGTCTGGTCGCGATCCTCGAGCTCCTCTGGGCCGCCGTGAATGTGGTGATCGCATACCTCTTCGTGACGAATGCCTTCGTCGCCAAGACAGCGATCAAGGAGGGCCTGCCCGCGCAGGCAGCGCTCTTGCTTGGAGGGGCGCTGATTGCGGTATTCGCCGCCACGCTGGCCCGGCAGTCGCTTCAGATCCTTCGCGCGCTCGCCGCAACCGAGGGTTGAGATGACGCGGAACAAGCTCGTCGTGTTCCGCGCGCTCTACCTCGCCGCGCTCCTTGCCCTGGTCACCGCGTATGTGAGCGAGGCCGCATCACCGATCCGGCAGCTGACGAACACCACGGCCTCGAATCTTCGGCCGTCGTGGAGCCCCGACGGGAAGCGGATCGCATTCCAGAGCAACCGCGACGGGCCTTATCACATCTACGTGATGGACTCGGACGGCGGCAACCTCAACCAGCTCACAAATGGGGACTCGGACGACCGGCATCCGGCGTGGAGTCCCGATGGAAAATACGTGGCCGTCGACTCCGGCGATGCGGTCAAGCGCGAGATCTGGACGATCGAGATTTCCTCCAGGCGTCGGGCACAGGTGACCAAGCTTGGCGCGATCGCGAGCTTCCCGAGCTGGAGTCCGGACGGGAGGAAGCTCGGCTTCTATCTCTATCAGGCCGGTTCGATGGACATCTGGCTCACGACTCCCGAGGGTGGCACGCCGTCACGGCTCACCCGCGACCTTGCGGGCGAGGCCAACAACCAGTGCACGTTCGCATGCCACTCGCCGGCGTGGTCTCCCGACGGCGCGCGGATGGCGCTCTCGGATGGAGACTCAGCGCGGGTTGTGATCATCTCGGCGCTCGGCGGGCCGCAGACCCCGATCTCCCCCAGCGACGAGCGCAGCCACTTCCCGGCCTACCTACCGGACGGCCGGCTCGTGTACGTGACCGAGCACGTGATGATCGACCAGAGCTGGACGGATCTCTGGACGGTCGATCCGACGACCAATGTGCCACGCACGGAGCTCGCGACGCAGGTCCAGGCACAGGGCCCGTTCGAGTTCAGCTCGGACGCGCGACAGCTCCTCTTCGCGTCACCGCGCTCGGGTAACTTCGAGATCTACGCGGTGACCCTGGATGCGGCAGGCAAGGCCGCCCTCGCGACCAAGCCCGAGCGGATCACCCCCGACCTGACCTCGGCCGCGAGCACGCCGCAGGAGCGAGGGCTGAGCCTGCCGAACACCGCGGAGCCCTACGTCCTCGCGGTGGGGCTGCTCGCATTCGCGGTGGTCGGTGTCGAGTCGGTCGTGCGCGCACGTCGCCGCGCGCGAGCGCGAGTGAAGCCCTAGGAGTCCTCGTCGCGTCCACGAAGCAGCTCGCGGCGCGATAGCGGCCGCGACTTACGCTCCTGGTCCGCAAGCCACTTCGCGCGCTTCGGTGACCCGGCGGCCGGGTCGACCGCCGATTCGGCGGGCGCCTCGATCGCTTCAGGCTGCGACTCCGATGCGACCTCGTTCGTGATGTCCGTGAGCTCGTCGAGGATCAGCTGCAGCTCGCTCGCGTGAAGCTCCTTGAACGCGCGGATCTGCTGCTCTACCCGCCGCAGACGCTCGATGAGGCGCTCCGTTCTCACAGCTCCTCCATCCCGCGGTGCGTGACGATCTTTGGCTCGCCCGGCCGAACGCGGTCGGCGTACACCGTATGTCCCTCGGCGAGCTCGCGCAGCAGAGCCTCCACGGCGGCGGGAGCGTCCTGCCGTGTCGTCACGATGATGCGCGCGTCACGGCCGCTCGAGGCGGCGCGCTCGGCGAGCTCGGGCGGAACTACGAGGATCTCGAAGCTCTCAGGGAGCTCCTCCAGGGAGAACATGCGGACGCGTACGCGCAGCCGCGCTTTGCGGATTTGGCGCTCGAAGCGGTGGAAGACGGCGAGCCACGAGGTGGGCAGCTCGCCGGAGAAAGCGCAGACGATCGTCGAAACGCGGCGGGGCTCAGGCATGCTCGCGTTGACCACGCGTGCCACTGTCGGTAGCGTCGGCCGCGGCATGGACGACCTCGAGGCGCGCGAGCTTGCGAAGCGGATCGTCTTCCGCGCCGGGCGCCTCGCGCTTGCCAGGATCGATCGGCCCGGCTATCTCAAATGGAAGGGACACCGCGACGTCGTATCGGAGGCGACCCTCGAGGTGCAAGAGTCGATCGTCACCGCGCTCCAAAAGGAGTGCCCGGGCGACGGCATCCTGTCGGAGGAGGGGCCCGAGGACGAGCCGCTCGCCGTCGAGGCGGAGCGCCTTTGGATCGTCGATCCGATCTGCGGGAGCCTGAACTTCGCTCACGGCATCCCCTTCTTCGCGGTCTCGATCGCCCTCCGAGTGAACGGCCAGCTTCGGGTCGGGGTCGTGCACGACCCGATGCGCGACGAGACGTATGCGGCGCGCATCGGTGACCAGGCCACGCTGAACGATCGCGCGATCAACGCGCGCACCGTAGCCCTCGGCCCCGAGTTCTGGGAGCAGGCCATGGTCGGCGCCGATCTGCCCCCGAGCGGGCCGCGGTGCTACGTGGCGGCGGGTCGGCTGCACGCGTACTGGACGTTCGACGCAAAGCCCTGGGAGGTCGCCGCAGCGTGCGTGATCCTGGCTCAAGCCGGCGGCATGGTGAGCGACGCCGACGGGGGCTCCTGGCTGCACTCGGACGGAAGCTACGTGGCGGCGAACCCCGCCTCTCACCCCTGGGCGCTCAAGAGCCTCAAGTTCGTCCGCGACCGGGACCGCGAGGTACAGCAGGCCGCGAAGACAAACTGAAAGGCGGCAGCCTTGCGGCTGCCGCCCTCTCGTGCCTGGGAACGCGGCGATCAGTTGCCGAGTGCTTCCAGGACCGTTCGCTCGATCAGGCCTTGCACGACCTCGACCTTGTACGCGTTGAGGCTCATCGGGCGGGCGACGGTGCGGATCTGTGCCGCGGCCTGCTTGATGGTGGCCTTGATGTCCTTGCCCTTGAGGGCGTCCTCCACGACCTTTGCGCGGTATGGCACCGGTGAGACACCGCCGAGCGTGATGCGGCCGTCCTTCCAGTTGTTGCCGTCCAGGGTGAAGGCTGCCGCCACGGATGTGAGCGCGAAGTCGTAGACCTGCCGATCCTTGAGCTTGGTCCAGCCGAACTTCGTGCCGGACGAGGGGCTCGGTACCTCGACGTGGGTCATGAACTCGTTCTTCTTCAGCACGTTCTCGCGCAGCACGTCCTCGCGCGGACCGATGAAGTAGTTGTCGAACTGAACGTCCCGGCTTCCGTCGACACCCGTGATCTTCGCCTTCGCGTTGAGCGCGAGAAGCGCGGTCGCGGTATCCGACGGGTGGACGATGTAGCACAGCTCGCCGCCGATGATCGCGTGGTAGCGGTTGTCGCTAGTGACCGCGTAGCAGAAGTCGCCGCCCTTCTTGTAGCAGTTGAAATCCTCGCCGCGGAAGAACCAGCAGCGCGGCCGCTGGTTGATGTTGCCGCCGAGTGTCCCGAAGTTGCGGATGAGCGGCGAAGCCACACTGGACGCCGCTGAGACCAGAAGCGGGAACCGGTCCGCGATGTCCTTGTTGTTGATCACGTCGGAGAGGGTGACCGCCGCGCCGATGGTGATGCTGCCGCCATCGACCTTGATCGCGGTCAGCTCCTTGATCGTGGTGAGGTCGATCAGAACATCGGGGAAGGGCAGGCCGTTGCCGTGGACCCAGTCCTTCATGATCCCGCCGACGAGGTCGCTTCCGCCGCCGACCACCTTCACGGCCCGGTTGGAGTTCTGGCGGAGTAAGTCGACCGCCTGCGAGACGGTCGTCGCGTCGTAAAGCTCAAACGCTCTCATGTCTTCCTCCCTCCTAACCGGCCTTGAGCGCCGCGAGCAGCTTGTCGCGGGTCAATGGCATTTCGGTGACCCAGACCCCCACCGCGTTGTAGACCGCGTTGACGATCGTGGGTGCCGGCGGGCCCATGGGCGGCTCGCCTAAGCCGTGCGCTCCGAAGACGCCGTACGCCTTGGGCTTCTCGATGATGATCACATCGGCGAGCGGCGCGTCCTTGATCGAGAGGGGCCGGTAATCGAGCAGGTTCGGGTTGAGCGGCAGGCCGGTGGCCTTGTCGATGAGGAGCTCTTCGGTGAAGACCGCTCCCGTGGCCATCACAACCCCGCCTTCGACCTGCTGGCGGATCGAGAACGGGTTGATCGCCTTGCCCACGTCGTGGGCGGCGACGTACTTGGTGATCTTGACGGTGCCGGTGACCGTGTCGACCTCGACCTCGGCGGCGTGCGCCGCCCAGGCGGTCTGCTCCCACTGTGTCGGCTGCACGTACTCGGCGCGGCCCTGGATGGGACTGCCCTTGAAGCCGACGATGTCCGAGAGCTTCTGGGTCTTCTTGCTATCGCTCTTGAGCGAGACCACACCGTCGACCAGGTCGATATCGGCGGCGGTCACGGTCTGGCTCGAGTTGGCCTTCTTGAGGTCGTCGTTGAACTTCGCGGCGGCCCAGTCGAGCACCTGACGGCGGGCGTCGATGCCCGCCTCGTACATGCCCCGGCCACCAGTGAGGGTCTGACGGCTCCCGTTGGTGGCGCCAGTGTCCGTGCTGTTGTCCGTGTCCACGTAGGGCGTGATCGTGATCATGCCGAGCGGAACACCGAGAGCATCCGCCGCGATCATCAGCATGTTGGTGCGCTGGCCCGAGCCGATGTCGGTCGAGCCGGAGATCGCCTGCACGCTGCCATCGCTGTTCACGATGACCTGTCCGGTCGCCGGGTTGCTACCCGCACCGTGGCTGCACGCGTGCGCCGCCATGCCGATGCCGTGGTAGACGCCGGGACGGATCTGATTGCCTTTCGGCGCGTGCCACTTGGTCTTCCAGCCGATCGCGTCGCGGACCGCGGTGATGGCGTCGCGGATGCCGGGATTGCTGAACGGCCGCTTCGTGTCGGGGTTCCCGACCTCGTTCAGGTTCTTGAGCCGGAAGTCGACCGGGTCCATGCCGATGGCGTAGGCGGCCTTCTCCATCGTGGTCTCGAGCGCGAACGTGCCGTTGGGGTGGCTCACGCAGCGGTAGGGGCCGGACTTGTAGCTGTTGGTCATGACGTCAATGCCCTCGAGCCGCAGGTTCGGGATGTTGTAGAGGTTCTGCATGTTGAACCAGGCGCCGTTGGCCGCGCCGGCGCGCTGCGCGCCGACGTTGGCGATGACCTTGAACTGGCCCCACTGGATCGCGCCGTCGCGGTTCACGCCCATCTTCATCTCGTTGCGGAACTCGGGCCGATGGGTACGGGTCACGAAGTCCTCGTAGCGCGTGTAGTTCATCTTGATCGGCCGGCCGGTCACCTTGGCGAGGATCGCGGCGTGCACTTCCGCGAGGTCGATGCCGCTTCGGTACCCGTAACCCGAGCCCATGTAGCCGGGCTGGATCACGCGCACCTTGTTCTGCGGGATCTTGAGCGCCTGCGAAAGGCCCTGGCGGGTGCCGTGCGCGTGCTGGTTGGTGTAGGTCATGTTGAGCTTGTCGCCGTCCCAGTAGACGAGCGCGTTCGTGAGCTCGAGGGCGACGTGCTGCTCGGTCGATTTCCTCGCGACGAGCTCGACGCTCACATCGGCCTTGACGTTCACCGGGTCGCCACGCACGAGAGGCGGGGTGATGGCGATCGTGGTGCCGTCGAGGTTGCTCTGGAACTGCTTCGCGGTGCTGGACTTCATCGCCTCGAGCATGTCCAGCGCGGCAGGCAGCACCTCGTATTGCACGTCGATCTGGCGCATGGCGTCGTCGGCGATGTGCTCGCTCTCCGCTGCGATCACCGCGATCGGTGAGCCGACCTCGAACACCTCCTCGTTGAAGAGGAAGCGCGTCGGGGCCGCGGCACCGAGGAAGACGTCCTGATACTCCTTCGGCAGGTTCTGACGGTGAAGGATCTTGACCACGCCGGGAAGCTTCTCAGCCTTCGACGTGTCGATGCTCTTGATCTTCGCGTGCGGATAGCGACTGCGCAGCGTGCGCATGAAGAGCATCCCCGCCATGCGCATGTTCTCCGTGTATTGGCCGAGGTTGGTGACGATGCCCAGGCCCTGGATACGGGCGATGTCAGTGCCGACGACCTTCGCCGGCGCGACCGCCGCTTCGGGCGTCGCGTTGTCATTCCCGCGGTACGCGAACGGCAGCTTGTGGCCGTGAACCGCGAGGACCGAAGCGACCATTTCGGATTGCTCGGAGACCAGCTCCTGCCAGGTAGGGTCGAGCGCGAGTTGGTGCCAGTCGGCATCGCTCAAGCTGGCGGCATAGGCCGCGTCTTGCGCGACACGGACCGCTTCTAGATGAGCCATTGCTTCTCCCTCCTACCTGACTGCCTTGCCCATACCGGCAAGGATGTCGCGGACTTGCTGCTCGTTGAGCTTCGAGGAGTCCCACTTGACGGTTACGGTCCGCTCGCTGGCGCTTGCATCGAGGATCCCGGTCTTGAGCTTCAGGGCCGCTACGAGTGGGTCTACGTCCTCGATGGTCCCGAGCGGGTTGACGAAAGTGAACTCTTTGGAGAGGGCTTGCGCGGTCGGCGCGGCCTCGACACCGGTGGCCTCGACGACGATCGGGGCGGCAAGGTGGGTCACCTTCTCGCCACGCATCTCGGCGGCAGCGGTGTTGACCGCGGTGAAGATCTTGGCGTACTCGCCGCAACGGCAGATGTTTCCCGAAAGCCCTTCCGCGATCTGCACGGCCGATGGCTTCGGGTTCACCGCGAGCAGCGAGACCGTCGACATGATGAAGCCGCGCGTGCAGATGCCGCACTGGAATCCACCATCGAGCCAGAACGCACGCTGGATCGGATGAAGTCCGGCGACGCCGGGACCGGTCGTGAGGCTCGCGACGGTCTTGATCTCCTGACCGCGGCCGAGCCGCGCCGAGAGAACGGTGCAGCCGTTCACGGCCTTGCCGTCGACGAGCACCGCGCACGCGCCGCATTGCGCGCGGTCGCACCCGAGATTCGAGTTCGAAAGACCGAGCTGGAAGTTCATCGTCTCCCAGAGGCTCTCGCGGTTGTCGACGACGACGTTGTGCGTGACCCCATCGATCTTGAGCTCGACGCGACGCATCGTCGCGGGCAGCGCACTGAGATTCGCGGTGGCGGTGCCCCCGCTCGAGGTTGAGGGTGACGGGCTGATCGCTTTGGTGGCGACGGCGGCACCACCGAGGACGACGCCGGCTGTGACTGCGCCTGCTCCAGCTCCGATGAGGAAGTCGCGTCTGGTGACTGTTAGTTTTGCGCGCTCGGCAAACGATTTCTGTTCAGCTTGGGATGGAGTGTGTCCTCCCGCTTCCCCCATAGGTTCACCCCCTTGATTCTGTGCGGAAAGCGCGGCCACAGTATCAGCCTGTACAGAAGGGGGCCGCTCGGCAGTCCAGGCAGGCAACCAGACAACATGGTTGTGGCTTGCTCAACTAGCTGCAGTCCGGACGATCAGGGCCAGGCTTGACGTCTTGGCTGGTGGGAAACTCTGGAGGTCACCGTGATGAACGAGGAGGGCGTCGGCGATCGGGTACGGCGTTTCCGAAGGCACCGCAAGCTCACGCAGCAGGCCCTCGCCGACATCGCGGGAGTGGACAAGGGCTACATCAGCCGGCTCGAGGCGGGCGAGATCGCCGACCCCGGCATCGAGCTCGTCGAGCGGCTCGCGAACGCCCTCGAGGTCTCGCTCCGCCACCTCGCCGACCCGCGCTGGTATGCCGGCGAGACGAGGTCGCTCCCCGACTGGGAAGCGGCGATCCTGGCCCTCCCCGCCAGCTGCCTAACCGATGAGGACAAGGACGCGATCGTCCGCTTCGTACGGACGATCATCGCCGCGAAGAAGACCGTGCTCGTACTTGGCGCCGCCGAGCTGGCCGGGCGCTTCGACAGCTTGGCGCCGATCTAGCGGCCTCGACGAACGGCGGATACTGGGTCCGTGCGGGAGATCTTCGCCCGGATGGCCGAGCTCGAGCGCGAAGGGCGCCGCTTCGCGGTGGCCACGGTCGTGAGGACCGTAGGCAGCACGCCCCAGGTCGTGGGCGCGAAGCTGCTCGTCGACGACCTCGGCCGGCTCGTCGGCACCCTCGGTGGCGGGTGCGTCGAGGGCGACGCTTCCGTCGAGGCGAAGCGGGTCATCGAGACGAACGAACCGTCGCTCCGCGAGTACGAGCTCACCGAGGAGCTCGCGTGGGACACCGGCCTTGTTTGCGGCGGAACGATGTGGATATCGATCGAACCAGGCGAGCGCGTGCTGCGCTTCGCGGGGAGAGACCTCCTCGGAGACGTCCTCGCCGCGTCCGCCGGCGGGAAGCCGGTCGCCGTCGCCACGCTGATGCGCAAGCGTGGGAAGGATGTGGTCGCCGCGGGAAAGCTCTTCGTCGAGACCGACGCCAAAGGCGGAGGGACGCTCGGCGATGCGGCCCTCGACGCGCGGGCTCGGGCCGTGGCGAGAGATGCCCTCAGACAGGGCACCGCACGCATCATTGCGCTCGACGATGAAACAGAGCTGCTCGTCGAGCCGGTCATGGCCAAGCCGCGCCTCGTCCTCGTCGGGGGCGGTCACGTCGGCCTGGCGATCGCGAAGCTCGGAGTGCAGCTCGAGTACGAGGTGGCGGTTCTCGACGACCGTGCCGAATTCGCGACCCGCGAACGTTTCCCGGGCGCGAGCGAGGTCGTGAACATGGACATGGTCAAGGCCCTCGAGACGATGCCGATCGGATGGAACACCTTCATCGTCATCTGCACGCGGGGCCACAAGCTCGACTCGCACTGCCTTCGCGCCGCCGTGAAGACGGAAGCGCGCTACGTGGGTCTCCTTGGCAGCAAGCGGAAGACGATCCTCATCGCGCAGATGCTCCGAGACGAAGGCGTGAGCGAAGAGCGCATCCGCGCGGTCCACGCGCCGATCGGACTCGATCTGGGTGGACGCACCCCCGCGGAGATCGCGCTCTCCGTGCTTGCCGAGCTCTCGCTGGAGCGCTATGGCGGCTCGGGCAAGCCGCTCCGTCTCTCGGACGAGCTCTTCGAGCGGATCATCAGCCGACGGGACTAGCCACCGCGAAGACCGTCGACGCGGTCGTGCGCAGCGAGCGGCTCGATCTCGTTCTCATGCCGATTCCGCTGATCGACGCTTTCATCGCACAGGACCGCGCCGCGGTCGACCGGCTCGCGGACTACCGCGTGCCGGCGAGCTTTCCCACCGCCGGTGCGCTCGCGCTCCTCCGATTCCGCCGCGAGCAGCTCACGCACGACCCCTCTCGATCGCCGTGGCTGCTCCGCGCGATCGTGCTTCGGGACACGCGCCGGATGATCGGCTTCGTGAACTTTCACGGACCACCCGGATCGAACGACGTCGGGGCACCCGACGCCGTCGAGCTCGGGTGGACCGTCTTTCCGAATCATCGCCGTAGGGGGTACGCGACAGAGACGGCACGCGCCCTCATGAACTGGGCGGCGACCGAGCGCGGGATCCGGCGGTTCATCTCGTCAACGACCCCGGACAACGCGCCTTCGCTTCGCGTGCACAACAAGCTCGGATTCGCGCGAACGGGTCAGGTTGTCGACGGGGAGATCATCTTCGAGCTGCGCCGCTAGCTGCCGCGGCGCTCCGTCGGCATCTCACATCGACTCCACTCCCACCGTTCTATCGTCGTGAGATCGGCGCCGTGACCTTCGGCGAGCTCCTCGAGCGCTTTGAGCGCGAGATCTTCGCGTACGTGCTTCGGCTTTCCGGGAACCGCGTGGACGCGGACGATCTCTATCAGGACACGTTCCTCGCCGCGTTCCGATCATGGCCGCCGCCGCGCGCCGGGAACGAGCGCGCGTGGCTCTACCGAATCGCGACGAACAAGGCGATCGATCGCGGACGGCGCTCGCGCCGAATCGTGCCGCTCGCGGACCTACGCCTGGCCGCTCCCGAGCGCGATGGCGTCACGCTGATGGACCTCAAAACCGCGGTTCGGGCGCTTCCGACCGGACAGCGCGCGGCGTTCGTGCTGCGGAAGGTCGAGGGCCACTCGTACGCGGAAGTGGCCGACGTCTTGGGATGCAGCGAGGAGGCCGCGCGTTCTCGCGTCGCCGAAGCGATGAAGAAACTGAAGGAGGCCGTGCGATGACGATCGAACCGCTGGTCAGCGAGGCCCGCGAACGGCTGATCGCCCGAGCGAAGCGTGAAGGGCTCGTCTCGGTCGGTTACGACGTGATGGACTCGCTGCTCGGCCCGCTCTGGATAGCGGTGGGTCCTCGCGGGGTGCTCGCCATCCACTACGGCGCGAAGCCCGATCCCCGCGACCTCGCGCGGATCTCGCGCACGTACGGCCCGGCCGTCCTTCCCGACCGGCGGAGCTGCGACCGCGTGCTGACCGAGCTCGACCAGTACTTCGCCCACCGCCGGCGCTCGTTCGATCTCGACGTCGACCTCACGCCGCTCACGCCATTCCAGCGGCGCGTGCTCGCCGCCACCGCGCTCGTGCCCTACGGCGAGCTCACCACGTACCGGCAGGTCGCGCGGCGGGCTGGGAACGAGCAGGCCTCGCGCGCCGCCGGGGGAGCGATCGGCTCAAACCCGATCCCGATCGTCATCCCGTGCCACCGCGTCGTGGCAAGCGACGGGAGCCTCGGCGGCTATGCCGGCGGGCTTCCGGCGAAGCGTCGCCTCCTCGCACTCGAGCGCGGCGAGGGCCAGGTGCCGGAAGGCGGCTGGCCGCCGGCGCACCTGGGGCGCTAGAACTGTCTAGACGGGCACATGCCGTTCGTCGTACTGGTAAGAACCGGACAAGAAGAGGGAGACCCCAATGGCGAGATACGCATTTCTATTTCTCGACGACGGCGTCGACTACCAGGCCGCGCCCACACCCGACCAGCAGAAGGTGTACGCGGACATCTTCAAGTGGTTCGAGACGAACGGCAACAAGATCATCGACGGCGGCGCCGAGCTGCAGCCGACGCGGACGGCGACGACCATCCGCAAGACGACCGGCAAGACGACGGTCGTGGACGGACCTTTTATCGAGGCCAAAGAGTCGGTGGGCGGCTTCTCGATCCTCGAGCTGCCGAACAAGGAGGCCGCCGTCGCACTCGCAAAGACATGGCCCGGACACGGGATCGAGATCCGACGGATCGTCGAGGAAAGTGAGCGATAGAGATGGCGCAGTACGTCCTCCTGCTCCTCGAGCAACAAGGTTGGAAAGACCAGCCCAAGGAAGTGAAGGCGCCCGCCTACGCTGCGATCGGCAAGTGGTGGGAGGACCTCTCGCAGAAGGGGATCCTCAAGGGCGGCGGTGAGCTGCAGCCCATGCGGACGGCCACGACCGTCCGGCGCGTCAACGGGACGATGAAGGTCACCGAGGGACCCTTCATCGAGTCGAAAGAGCACATCGGTGGCTTCGGGATGATCGAGGTCCCAGACCTCGATGCCGCGATCAGGGTCGCGAAGAGCTGGCCGGGCGGCAACGTCGAGGTGCGCCCGATCGTCGTGCACTGAGCGCGAACATCACGAGCGACGCGGTGGCCGCGGTCTTCCACGAGGAGGCCGGCCGGCTCACCGCGGCGCTCGTCAAGCGGCTCGGAGACTTCGACCTCGCCGAAGAGTGCGTGCAGGATGCGCTCGTGTCGGCGCTCGAGCACTGGCCGCGTGAGGGCATCCCGCAAAACCCCGGCGCCTGGCTGATGACGACCGCGCGCCGCAAAGGTATCGATCGGCTGCGGCGCGAGAAGCGCTATCAGGAGAAGCTTGCCGAGCTGGAGGAGCCACCGATGAGTCCGCCGAGCGCGGTCCTTCCGGACGAGCGTCTCGAGCTCATCTTTACCTGCTGCCATCCTGCGCTGGCGCGCGAGGCGCAGGTCGCGCTCACGCTGCGTTCGGTCGCTGGTCTCACCACCGCGGAGATCGCCCGCGCGTACCTCGCGACCGAGTCGACGATCGCGCAGCGGCTCGTCCGGGCAAAACGCAAGATCGTGGACGCGAGGATCCCGTTCCGCGTTCCGGACCGCGAGGAGCTGCCCGAACGGATCGAGGAGGTGCTTGCCGTGCTGTACCTCATGTTCAACGAGGGCTACCTCGCCACTGGACAGCGCGGCGCCAGCGACCGCGACCTCGCGAAGGAAGCCGAATGGCTCACATCACTGCTGACGGCTCTCATGCCCGAGGAACCCGAGGTGCTCGGGCTGCTTGCGCTCATGCGCTTCAATCTCGCGCGGGCCGACGCGAGGTTCGACACGAGTGGCCGGATGATCCTGCTGCAGGATCAGGACCGCTCGAGATGGGATCGCCGGCGGATCGATGAGACCTTCTCCATCGTCGGTCGATTCCTGACGATGCAGCGTCCCGGCGCGTACCAGCTGCAGGCCCTGATCGCCGGCGCTCATGCCGACGCGAAGACCTGGGAGGCGACGCGCTGGCCGGACATCCTTCGCTCGTACGACGCGCTGCTCGCGATCAACGACTCGCCGGTCGTGCGGCTGAACCGAGCGATCGCGCTCTGGCACGTCAGCGGCGCGGAGCAGGCATACCTTGAGCTCTTCGCGCTCGCCGAGGATCTTGACCGATACCACCTCTACCACGCGACGCGGGCGGAGCTCCTGCGCGCGCTCGGTCGCGCCGACGAGGCTCGGGCGGCGGACCAGCGCGCGCTCGAGCTCACCGAGAACCCCGCGGAGCGCGCACTGCTTTCTTCGCGTCTCGGCTAACGTCGGGGCGGTGACCGCACCGCATACCGAGCTGCGCCGCGCGGCCGTTCCGAACGCGATGGGCCACGTCGTCCTGGCCTTCGCCGAGCGGACGCTACGGCCGCACGATCTCGCTGGTCTTCGCGAGCGGCTCTGGCAATCGCATACGTACCTCTATGTGACGCCTGGCACGGTCCTGATCGACCGCGCGCTCGCGGGCTTCCCGGAGGAGGTCCGCGCGCTTGGGCAGCGCTGTCCTTTCTATCGGTACGACGAGCGCGGCGGAGGCGGCTACTGGCCCGATCGCAACGAGATCTGGCTCGCCGCCGGCGTGGAGACCTACGAGGGTCTGAGTCAGGTGCGACTCTCGGCGTGCCATGAGCTCTTCCACTTCGTGTGCTGGAACCACCCGCGCTATCGCGCCGACGAGGATCGCGGCTTCGCGCGGCTGCGACGCGTCCTTGCGGAGAGCCGCCGGATCGTCAAAGACTTCCCGCGATACCGCGGCTGGCTCGCCGGGTCATTCCTTCGCCAAGGCGATCACGCGAACGTCGTCGAGTACTTCGCGGACATCCCCACGAACTTCCGCGACACGGCCGAGCTGCCCCCGCCGATCGCAGCCCACTTCGGCCCGCTCATCGACGGGAGGCCCTTCACGGAAGACTTCGATCGCGATCTCGCCGACGAGCTTTACGACCTCGCCGATTTTCAGCGCTCGCTTACGCCTTAGATCGCATCGAGTACGACCACCGCGAGGCGGCGCTTCGTCCGCCGCTGGTACTCCGCATAGGCCGGATCTAACTGGACGATGCGCGACCAGAGCTGCTCGCGCCTGGCGCCGTCGCTCTCACGCGAGCGGACCTTGAAGCGCTTCCCATCGGCCGTCACCTCGGCCTCCGGATGCGTCCGTAAGTTTTTCCACCACGCCGGGTCACGATCTTCGCCCGCATAGGACGCGACCACCACGAAGGAAGAGCCGGAGCGGCGCACCGATCCGCACGGCCATCCGCTACCCGCCGGAGGACGCGAAGAACTCGAGGCCGCAGAGCTCGTGGAACCCGAGCTTCGCGGCGATCGGTGCCGAGGTCCGACGGTCGGCCTGGATGATCGCCGCCGTACGGCCATCCGCTCGTGCATCGGCGACCCGTCGCGCGACAAGCGCCGTGTACAGACCCTTCCCGCGATGCTCTTCGAGGGTCCCCGCGCCGCCCAAGAGGACCGTTGGCGAATCGGGAAGGTAGACGAGGTAGCTCCATGCGGCGGGCGAGTCATCGCCCAGATCCGCGATGTACGCGCGCGCTTTGATCCGAGGGCTCATCGCGGCGAGCATCTCGTTGAAGAGACGCATGACTTCCGTGGGAAGTCCGTAGGCGCGCGCCATCATCTCGCTCCTCGCGATCGCGTCCTGCCATGTGATCTCGCGCACCTGCGCCTGCGGGTTCACCGGGATCGGCGCGTCCAGATCCGTCAGCGCCAGGCCCGCGATGCTGTCCGCGCGCGCGAGCCCGGCCGTCTCCAGGCGCTTCGGGAGATCGGCTGGCCTGGTCGAGGGACCGGTGACCCAGCCGAATGCGTGGTCTCCGTACCGCTGCCGCACCTTTTCGACGAGTGCGTCGGCCTCGTGTTCGGAGAATCGGGCGTCGCCGCAGAGATTCGCGAGCGGATGCGAGATCTTCGTGATGCGCCCGCGAAGCCCAGGTATGCCGAGCTCCTGGAGCAGCCCGGGCACCGCCGGATAGATGAAGAGCGTGGATTCGATGGCCTCGACAAGGGCGCGCTCAGCGACGATCACGCGACCAGCGAGCGGAGCGCGCGGCGCACGAGCTCGCGAGCGAGCGTCACCTTGTAGCCGTTGTCGCGCAGCGGCGTCGCGCCGGTGAGCATTCGATCGGCCGCGTCGGCGCAGGCCGCTTCGTCGAGTGGGCTCCCCTCGAGGCCCTTCTCCGCCGCGATCACGCGCCACGGCACCGGCGCGATGCCGCCCATGACCAGACGGACGTCGCGCGCAACGCCGCGCTCGATCTTCGCCGCTGCGGCAATAGAGACGAGCGCGAAGCTCCACGCCTTCCGGTCCATCGCCTTGACATACGTGCCGCGCCGCGCGAGGGCTGCCTCGGGCACGCGTACCTCGGTGATCAGCTCCCCTGGCCGAAGCGAGTGCTCGCGCCGCTCGCGCCCGCGCGGTGCGACGAAGAGATCGATCAGTTTCATGCTCCGCTGACCGCGCGAGCTGGTGAGCGCGATCTCGGCGTCGTACGCGATGAGCGCAGGGACGAGGTCCGATGGTGAGACCATGACGCACTCTTGTGCGCCGATGATCGCGTGATACCGGTTCTCGCCGTCGACCGCGAAACAGCGGGTCCCGCCCTTGAGCCAGCACGGCGTGCCCTCGTCGCGGAAGTACCAACACCGATTGCGCTGCAACAGGTTCCCGCCGACCGTGCCCATCGTGCGGAGCTGCACGGTGGCGGCGTCGCGGAGCGCCTCGCGGAGGATCGGCATCGTCTTGGCGAGCGATTGATCCGTCTCGAGCTCGACGAGCGGCGTCAGCGCGCCGATGCGTATGCCGCGGCCCTTCGGGTGCGACCAGCCGCGCAGCCCGTCGATGCCGGTGAGATCGACGAGCGTCGTCGGCCGCGTAAGGCCGTCCTTCATGAGGCCGACCAGGTCCGTGCCGCCGGCAAGCGCCGCGGCGCCGTTTCGCAGAAGCCGTAGCGCGTCGGCGAGGGTGCGCGGTCGCGCGTACGAGAACGCGTTCATGACTTCGCCCCCGCGATCGCGAGGGCCTCGAGCACACGCGCCCGAGTGAGCGGCGCGTGCCGAACGCGCGCGCCGGTCGCGTTCGCGACGGCGTTCGCGATGGCTGCGGCGGTCGGGATGATCGGGGGCTCGCCCAGACCCTTGATGCCGAGGTTGTTCGCGCGGCGATCGGGTCGGTCGACGAATTTCACGGTGATCTTCGCGGGCACGTCCTTGACGGTCGGCACCTTGTAGTTCTCGAGGTTGCCGTTCATGACGCGACCAGTCGCTCGGTCGACGAAGCGCTCCTCGCTGAGCGCGAAGCCGAGCGCTTGCAGCACGCCGCCCTCGACCTGTGACCGCGCGGTCGTCGGATTGACGATGCGGCCGATGTCGTGGACCGCGACGACGTGTTCGACCGTGATCTCACCGGTGCGCACGTCGACCTCGACCTCCGCGAAATGGGCCCCGAACGTTCGCAGAGAGAGGTCAGGGTCATTCGGATGGCGAGCTCCTTTGCCGATCACGGTGTTGTTGTCGACCTTCGTGAGGATCTCCGAGAGCGGGGTCCGGGCGCCTTTGGTCACGACCACGCCCCCCTCGAGGCGCAGCTCGGCCATGGGCGTCTCGAGCACGCCCGCCGCGGCGCCGAGGAGCTGCTCGCGCGCGTCGCGCGCCGCGATGCGGACCGCGGGCCCGACCGAGGCGACGGTGAGCGAACCTGCCGAGATCGGGCCGTAGGGGTTGTCGGTATCGCCCAGCCGGACCTGCACGTCGTCTAGCTCCACGCCGAGCTCGTCCGCGCAGATCTGCGCGAGGACCGTGCGTGTGCCCGTGCCGATGTCCTGCGTCCCCGTCGTGAGCACGACCGTCCCGTCGGAATTCACGTGCACCGTCGCGTACGCGGGCGGCCCACCGCCTCCGCCCCAGATCTGGGTGGCCATGCCGATCCCGCGACGGCGATGTGGGGCCGAGCCGCGGATCCCGCCGGAGCGGCGGCGGCGCTGCCAGCCGATTTCCGCCGCACCGATGCGATAGCACTCGATGAGGTGCTTATCTGAATAGCGCTTGCCGACCATCGGGTCCTTCGGCGACGCGGCGTGCTTCCGCCGAAGCACCAGTGGGTCGACGCCCATCTTGTCGGCGAGCTCGTCGATCGCCGACTCGAGTGCGAAGGTCCCCTCGACATACCCCGGCGCGCGGAACGCAGAGAGCGAGCCCGCGTTCGTGACCACCTTGTACGACTTCGAGGAAAGGTTCGCGATGTCGTAGAGCGTGTTCGTCGGCCCGGTCGGGTTCGCGACCCATTTGCCCTGGCCCACGTTTGCCCACGAGGTGTGCTCGAGTGCCGTGATGCGCCCACCCTTCCCGCCGACACGGAGCTGCTGCAACGTGGCCGAACGGTTGCCCGCCGCGAGATTTTCTTCGTCGCGAGTGAGGACGCATCGGGCGGGGCGCCCGAGCTGCATCGTGAAGAGCGACGCGATGATCGAGTACTTGCCAACGCCGCCCTTCGATCCGAAGCCCCCGCCCATGTAATCGCAGAGCACGCGGATCTTCGAGAAGGGCAGCTTGAGCGCGGTACGGAGTCCCTGGCGAACGCCGAAGACGTGCTGGGTGGACTCGTACACGGTGAGCTGCTCTCCGTCCCACGTCGCGACCGCGCCGTGGGTCTCGAGCGAGTTGTGCAGCTGCGTCGACGTGCGGTAGGTCGCGTCGACGACGAAATCCGCCTCCCTGAGTCCGCGCTTGGCGTCGCCGCGCTTATGCGTCGCCGCTTCGGCGACGTTGCCATCCGTCTCGAGGCGCGGCGCCATGTCTCCGATGGCTTCCTCGAGATCGACGACATGCGGGAGGAGCTCGTAGTCGACTTCGATGAGACGGAGCGCGTCGACCGCCGTCTGCTCGTCGTCCGCCGCGATGGCGGCGACCTCGTCCCCGACGAAACGGACCTCCTCGCGGAAGATCGTCTCTTCGCCGCGGAAGGAGGCCTTCGGCGCGTTGAACCGGTGAAGGACGCCGCGCACTCCAGGAAGCGCTTCGGCTTTCTTCGTGTCGATCCGCCGCACACGGGCCCGGGGATAGGGGCTGCGCAGCACCCGGACATGGAGCATGCCGGGGAGGTAGATGTCCTGTGTGTACCGAGCACGGCCGGTGACGCGCTGCGGTCCGTCGATACGCCGGCGCGAGTGCGCGATCTCGACGAATTCCGTGCCCGCCCGCGGGACTGGGAGGTCCTTGCCCTCGACGAGGACGAGCGATTCGTAGACCTCGCCCTCGAACTCCTCGCGGCTCTTGACGACGCGCGGCATTACCTTTTGCGCTTCCCGGCGTTCACGCCAGCCGAGACGATGTTCGGATACGCGCCGCAGCGACAGAGGTTCCCGGCCACCGCGCGCCGCACGTCGTCCTCGGTCGGCGCGGGCGTCTCGCGCAGAAGGGCGACGATCGACATGATCTGGCCCGGAGTGCAGAAGCCGCACTGGAACGCGTCGGCGTCGATGAACGCGCGCTGTACGGGATGGAGCTCGCCGTCTTTCGCGAGCCCCTCGATCGTTTCGACGCGCTTGCCCTCGCACGTTACCGCCAGCGTCATGCAGGAATAGATCGCGCGCCCGTCCACCAGCACGGTGCAAGCGCCACACGTTCCCTCGTCACAGACCTTCTTCGTGCCGGTGAGCGCGAGCGCCTCGCGGAGCGTGTCCAGGAGCGTTCGGCGCGGCGGAACCTGGACTGTCACCGCTTGGCCGTTGACGGTCAGCGCGAGCTCGGTCGCGCCGGGTCCGCGCAGCACGACACGGCGGGCTGACGTAAGGGGCACGTTCGAGATGTTAGGTCCGCGCGCCGCCATATGCTGTCCGCGCTTTTCAGGGGAGGTCGTCCATGACGATCCAGCGTGTTGGCGTCGTCGGCTTCGGTCAGATGGGCTCGGGAATCGCGCAGGTCTGCGCGCAGGCGGGGTTCGACACGCTTGTTCGCGAAGTCGAGCAGTCGTTCATCGACAAGGGCTTCAAGCGCGTTGAGGGATCGCTCGCGCGGCTGGTCAAGAGCCAGCGGGTTTCCGAGGACGATGCGAAGGCCGCACGCGGCAGGATCCGCGGCACGACGTCGCTCGGAGACTTCAAGGACCGCGACCTTGTCATCGAGGCGGTGGTCGAGGAGATCAGCCCGAAAAAGAAGGTCTTCGGCGAACTCGACACGGTCTGCCCGCCGGGGACGATCTTCTGCTCGAACACCTCGAGCCTGACGATCGTCGAAATGGCGGCAGCCACGAAGCGGCCCGACCGTTTTGCCGGCCTGCACTTCTTCAACCCCCCGGTGATCATGAAGCTCGTCGAGATCGTGAAGGCGTTGACGACGAGCGACGAGACCATCGCGACGCTGCGCGATTTCGTGACGCGTCTCGGGAAGACCGGCGTGGTCTGCAAAGACAGCACCGGTTTCATCGTGAACCGCTTGATGGTCCCCTACCTTCTCGGCGCGATCCGCATGCTCGAGCTTGGCATCGCGACCAAGGAGGACATCGATCAGGCGGTGAAGCTCGGGCTCGGCTACCCGATGGGGCCGTTCGAGCTCATCGACTACACCGGCGTGGACATCAACTACCACGTCGCGAACGCCTTCTTCGAGGAGCTCAAGGACCCGGGCATGGCGGCTCCGCCGCTCCTGCGCCGCATGTATCTCGCTGGTCAGCTCGGAACGAAGACCGGCAAAGGCTTCTACGACTACGACGAGCAGGGAAAGCGCAAGTCCTAGATCCTCACGAAATTCTCGCGTTGAAGAAAGCCGCCGTCTGGTCGGCGCTCGCGGGCCTCGCCCTCTTTGCCGCGACGGAGTTCGCTCCCGGCTTCTACGGCACGTGGTACTTCGTCGTGAACGCGGTCGGCTTCGGGCTCATCTTGCCCGTTCTCGCGTCCCTGCACGTTCTTCATCTTCCCGTGCGTCAGTCGGGCGCGGTGCTGGGCACGATCGCCGGCACGTGCGTGGTGATCGCGGGCCTCGGTGGCGCACCGGAGACGTTACCCGCGGTGCTCGTGGCTCGTGCGGTGTGGTGGTGGACGATCGGAAAGATGTGGGCGGAGACCGGCGTGCTGCCGCGTCCATTCGGCTGGGTCACGATGCTGCTGGCGATCCTCTTTCCGGCGGTCGCGGGTATCGCCGCGTTCGAGGGCCGCTCCGATGCGTCCCCGGATCTCGCGCTCAGGCTGCTGTTCGCCGCATGGCTGGTGATACTGGCGGCGTTCCTGTGGCCGCGGCGGCCGGTAGCATGAGAGTCTGATGGCGGTCACAACGCGCAAGGAGAGCGCGACGCGTCACGAGCCGCTCGGGCTCTCGCTCGACGACGTGAAAGGCATGTACCGCTACATGCTCATGACCCGGCTGGTCTCCGAGCGGATCCTCCAGCTCAACCGCATGGGCCGCACGCCATTCGGCGCGGGGACCGATGGGCACGAGGCCGCACAGATCGGCGCGGCGTGGTGCATCCGGCGCGGAAAGGACTGGACCGTCCCGTATTACCGCGACATGGGTGTGGCGTTCGTCCTCGGATTCAGCGTGCTCGGCGAGTTCCGGAGCGTGCTCGCGAAGGCGACCGACACCAATTCTGCCGGCCGGGCGATGCTCAATATGTTCAGCTCGCCCGAGAATCGGGTCCTTTCGCGTTCCGTCCTCGTCGGCACGGAGTTCCCGCACGCCGTGGGTCTCGCCCTCGCGCTCAAGCTGCGGAAAGAGGCGGACAACATCGTGTTCGTCTTCGGCGGCGATGGCTCGACCAGTCCCGGGGACTTCCACGAGGCCGCGAACTTCGCATCGATCCATAAGCTTCCGGTGGTGTTCGTGATCGAGAACAACCTCCTCGCGATCTCGACTCGGTACGAGAAGCAGACCGCGGTGAAGAACATCGCCGACAAGGCCGCGGCCTATGCCATGCCTGGACACATTGCGGACGGCATGGACGTGCTCGACAGCTACGAGAAGACGAAGGTCGCGGCGGACCACGCACGCTCCGGTGGCGGCCCGAGCCTGGTCGAGCTCAAGTGCTACCGCTATCAGCCGCACACCTCGGACGACGACGACACTCGGTATCGCACCAAGCAAGAGGTCGACGAGTGGCGGGCGCGGGATCCAGTCAAGCGCACGCGTGAATACCTGGTGTCGGCTGGCGTGGCCGAACAGGAGCTCGAAGAGATCCGCGCCGCGCTGGCCGACGAGATCGAGGGCGCGATCGCGCAGGCCGAGAGCGAGCCTGACCCGCGGCCCGAAGATGCGGCCACGCACGTGTACTCGGCGGACAACCCGCTGCCGGACGGAACTCGCGCGTAGCGGCGCAGCCCATGCATCGGCGGACGCTCGCATTCGTGGTCGTGATCGCGATCGCCGCGTGCAACCCGGCGAATCCTTCGACGACTCCTACGCCGGCGCCGACGCGCGATCCCGCGTCCCTCAACGTGAGCGCGCTCCTCGACCTTTCAGGGTCGCGCGCGCCAAGCGGCGGACCGCAGCGTGATGCGCTGCAGCTCTGGGCCGACCAGCACACCACCGGATCACCGCGCCTGCGTCTGCGGATCGTCGACGTCGCGGGCAGTCCATCGAAAACCGTGCTCGAGCTGCGCCGTGCCGCGGTCGAGGATCGCGCCGACGCGATCGTCGTCGGTGTGCCAGTCGACTACGACCAGCCCTTCGCGGCCGCGGTTCAGCTCGCGCAGGTACCGGTCCTCTTCACACTTCCGATCCCCGAGCCGGCCACGGCCGGCGGGTGGGCGTTCGCGCTCGCGCCTACGCCGGCGCAGCTGGCGCGCGCGACCCTCGACCACGCCGCAGCGCAGGCCGTTCTCAGCTCGACGGTCGTCGTGAGCGACGAGTCGGTGACGGCCATCCCTGAACGTGCCGCGCTCGTCGCGGATCTCGCGCGCCGCGGGGTGGCCGCGAACCTCATCAAAGTGACGGGATCGGACGCCGGCCCGCGCCTGCGCGCGATCCCGCCCCTCACGCCGATCGTCTTCTTTGCGGGTACGCCGAAGACCTATATCGACGCGGCGCGCCAAACCACCACAGGCGCGTCGCTCTATCTCTCGTATCTATCCGACCTCGGCGATCTCGCGGACCTCCGTGAGGCCGCGGCGCAAACGACCTGGCCGGGCTCGCGGTGGATCGCGGCTGGGACGAGCGGGAATCAGGCGCGTGCGGCGTTCGTCCAGTCGTACACCGACCGGGCCGGCCCGCCGACGTCACTTGCCGAGACGGCCTACGACGCGCTCTTCTTGCTCGCCACGGCGGCTGAAGGCGGCATCGAGCCGGTGCGGATGCGCGATCGTCTGCAGACGGCAACGTTCCCGGGGATCGCGACGACCTACTCGTTCAGCATGTCGCGCCGCGCCGGCTTCGCGGCCGAGGACCTCGCGTTTCTCAGCTTCACCGGCACACGCACGGCGCCGGTCATTCGCTGACCTGATGGTGTCCGACCCTGCGCGTCACTGAGGCACCATACGTCGCATGGAGACCGAGCTCGACCGGCTGATCTACGACTGGAATCGCGATGGCCGCGCCGCGCGGGCGGACTACCGCGCGGTCGAGCTGGACGACGAGACGCTTCGCGACGGGCTGCAGGGACCTTCAGTACGCAACCCGCCGCTCGAGGTCAAGAAGCGGCTCCTCCAACTCATGGACCAGCTCGGGATCGACAGCGCGGACATCGGCCTGCCCGGCGCGTCGCCGCAGGCACGCGCCTCCATCGTCGCGCTCGCGAAGGAAACGACGAAGCTGAAGCATCTCCGTCCGAACTGCGCCATCCGCACGCATCCCGACGACGTCCGCGCCGCGATCGAGGCCTCGACGGAGGCCGGCGTGGCCATCGAGGCCTGCACATTCATCGGGTCATCGCCCATCCGCCGCTTCGCCGAGGATTGGAAGATCGACGCGATGCTCCAGAGCGTCGAGACGAGCGTCGCGACCCTCGTAAAGGCGGGCCTGCCCGTGATGTTCGTCACCGAGGACACCACGCGGGCCGATCCCGAGACGCTCGTCAAGCTCTACGAGACCGCGATCGCCGCCGGCGCGAAGCGGATCTGCGTCTCGGACACGTGCGGCCACGCGACACCGGAGGGCGTGCGCAACGTGCTCACGTTCATCCGCGACGAGGTCGTGCGCGGCCGGGACGTGAGGATGGACTTCCACGGACACAACGACCGCGGTCTGGGAACGATCAACGCGCTCACCGCGACGGCGCTCGCCGACCGCGTACACGGCTGCGCGCTCGGCATCGGCGAACGGGTCGGGAACAGCTCGATGGACCAGCTGCTCGTGAACCTATGGCTCTGGGGATTGATCGACCGAGACCTCAGGCCCCTCGTCGAATACACGGCGCTCGTCTCCGAGCACTGCGGCATGCCCGTCCCGCCGAACTACCCCGCGCTTGGGTCGGATGCGTTCCGCACGGGGACGGGCGTCCACGCCGCCGCGGTGATCAAGGCACTGCGGAGGAACGACCGCGCGCTCGCCGATCGCGTGTACAGCGCGGTACCCGCGTCGGTGCTCGGCCGTGAGCAGCGCATCGAGGTCGGGCCGATGAGTGGGGAGTCCAACGTCGTGTTCTGGCTCGAGTCGCGGGGTATTGAGGCGACCCGTGGGCGGATCGACCGGATCCTCGCCGCCGCAAAGGACGCGGACCAACTGCTTACCGAGGACGAATTGCGGCGCCTCGCCAGGTAGGAAGGAGAGACCTCCCTAACAAAAGCCTGTGAGCTTAGCGAACCGTCTCGCTGCCTCCATACAGAATCCGAAGGTGCTGGGCACTGACCCCACGAACGTAGGGGTCGGGGTCATGAGTCGGCAGATCGGGATCGTTGCTGCGCAAGATCTCCGCACGAAGCGCATCGTCGGGCTCTCGATCGCGCCACCCCGCGGGTACACCGAGCAGATCGAGGACTCGCCGTCGATGGGCATCGGTAGCGTCATCGAGCAGTGTGTAGTAGATCGTCCAGCTGCGTAGGAAGCGCAGGAGTTCGCTTCCGAAGACGGCCATGCATTCGGCCCGACCGAAGATCTGCCCGAGCATCACGATCGGGTTGGGCAGGTCGTCCCTGGTTCCCGAGGGGAGCCAAATGCCCAACTGATTGCCCTGACCGTCGTCGCCGAAGACGAGCAATTCGTTGGGCACCGCCCATCCGTTTCCCCGCAACTCATCGGAAAGATCCACTAGCCCGGGCGTGCCAGGCACCGTCGCGAGGGGAGTGATGTTCAGATTTCCTTCCAGGAGAGCACATCCGTCGGTTTGGAGGTACAGGTCGCGCAACGCGCGCGGGAAACGACGGTGAAGCATGGCTTCCGCAAGAGACATAGCAGCCTCCGTCGCACCCGGACCCAACTGATTCTTCGAAGGGTCGGCTCTCCATGCCGCCGCAAGGGCTTCCAACTGCTCGGCCACGCGTCCACACGCTAGCCGTCCCCGGGCGCGACTCGCGCCGCGATCAGTCGGCGGCGGCCGCAACCGCCCCGCGCCGAGCTGCGCGCTGCGTGTTCTGTCGCCAGATGATGAACGCCACGGCGACGACGATGACGGCAGCTCCGATCACGATCGATGCGGTGATCGGCTCGGCGAGTATCAGCGCGCCGAGAACGACCGCGACGACCGGATTCACGAACGCGTATGTGGAGACGAGCGACACGGACGCGTTCTGCAGTAGCCATGTGTACGCGCTGTACGCGACCAGCGAGCCGAACACGACCAGGTAGGCGAATGCGATGAGCGATCGGACCGAGAACGTCGAGGGGTCGACGTTCGCGAGCTCCCCTCGAGCAAGGGCTACGACGACCAGCACCGCACCCCCTGCGAGCATCTGGTATGTCGTCGAGACGAGGGCGTTGCGGGGGGTCTCAAGGCGCGGCGACAGAAAGGTTCCGAGCGCCCAGGAGAGCGTCGCGCCGAACAGCAGGAGTGAGCCAACGGGGTCGATCGTCCCGTTCAGACCACCCGGCACGACGAGGATCGCGACGCCGACGAGTCCGAGCAACACGCCGGCGAGCAGGTCGCGCCCGACACGCTCCCCCGCGATCATCCGGTAGACCACGATCCACAGCGGGATCGACGCGACGATGAGGGCCGCCACTCCCGACGGGACCGTGCGTTCGGCAAGGACCACCAGACCGTTCGCGACAGCGAGGAGGAGGATCCCGACCGCCGCGGCGCCGGCGAGCTCCCGCCGCGAGATGCGCAGGTCGACGCCTCGGAGTGCGAGCCATCCGGCAAGAAGGAGCGGAGGCGCTTCGCGAGTGGCCCATATCGATAGAACGTAACGTCTCACCACCGTGTGAGATGCCCGCCGGACGCTCATACGACCGGTTCTGTAGCGAAAATGTCATGCGATGACTCCAGACGACGTCGTCCCTCTCCACCTTGCGGATGTGACCTATCCGGAATCGCATCCGCTCGCGGGCACGGACGGTCCGGTCCTCTCGTTCGCCATCCGCCATCCGGAAGGCATCGTGCTTGTCGACACCGGCATCGGCGAGGGCAACGCCTGGATTGATGAGAACTACCAGCCCAGACGGCGGGAGATCCGCGATGCGCTCGCGGCGGCCGGGCTCGCTGCGGGCACTGTGCGGCGCATCGTGAATACCCATCTGCATTTCGACCACTGTGGACAGAACCGGGCGTTCGCCGGCGTGCCGATCGTTGTACAGCGCGCCGAGCTCGAGGCCGGCCGAGACGAGAGCAATCCGATCCGCGACTGGGTCGACTTCCCCGGCGCGCGTTATGAGCCCGTGGACGGCGATCGCGAGGTCATCGACGGCGTGAGCGTGCTGGCAACGCCAGGTCACACCGTCGGGCACCAGTCCGTGACGGTGCGCACCGGCGATGGGCTCGTGCTGATCGTGGGTCAGGCGGCGCAGGACGCGCGTTCGTTCGCGACCGGCGAGGCCGATGCGAGCGTCCAGCGGCTGCGGTCGCTCAACGCCGACCGCATCTATTTCTCGCACGACCGGGCGGTGCTGCGCCGCCGCAAATAGTTGACGGAGTCAACTATCCTGCATCGCGTGGTGAGCGCCTTCGAGCGCCGCGTCGACGCGGTCCGTGAGTTCAACCGGTTCTACACGCGGCGCATCGGCGTGCTCGATGAGGCGTACCTGGGAAGCCGCTTCTCACTGACCGAGGTGCGCGTGCTGTACGAGCTCGCGCACCGCGACACGGCCACGGCCAGCGAGGTCGCGCGCGAGCTCGGCCTGGACGCCGGCTACCTGTCGCGGATCCTGCGAGTCTTCACGCGCCGCGGTGTCATCGCGAAGTCCGCGGCGGCGGACGATGCGCGCAAGACGATCCTGCGGCTGACCGCGCTGGGGCGGCGCGTCATCGTGCCGCTCGAGGCCAGAGCCCGCACGCAGATCGGCGCGATGCTCGACGACGTGCCCGTACCGCAGCAGGCTCGCGTCGTCGAGGCCATGCACGCGATCGAAACATCCCTCGCGGGACCGACGCCCGCGCGGCCACGGATCACGCTCCGATCGCATCGCCCCGGCGACATGGGCTGGGTCGTCGAGCGTCACGGGACGCTCTACTGGAAGGAATACGGCTGGGATGAAACCTTCGAGGCGCTCGTCGCCGGCATCGTCGCCAAATTCATCGAGCACCTAGCTCCTGAACGCGAGCGCTGCTGGATCGCCGAGCTGGACGGCGAGCCGGTGGGCTGCGTGTTCTGCGTGAGCAAGTCCAAGAGCGTCGCGAAGCTGCGCCTGCTGCTCGTCGAGCCACGCGCTCGCGGCCTGGGGATCGGCCGCCGGCTCGTGGACGAGTGCATCCGGTTCGCTCGGGCAGCCGGCTACCGCGAGCTCACGCTCTGGACGAACGACGTGCTCGTCGCTGCACGGCAGATCTACGAACGCGCGGGATTCCGTCTGGTCGAAAGCGAACGGCACCACTCGTTCGGGAAGGATCTCGTCGGGCAGAACTGGACGCTGCGGCTCTAGAGCCGGCGCCGCGCACCGCCGCCGAGGACGCCGATGTCGGCGAGGAATCCAAGAGC
>VBIL01000152.1 GCA_005879975.1 Chloroflexota bacterium | reverse complement strand
ACGCACGCTGATGTCCGCTTGGCCGTCGAGCGCGGAAGCGAGCCGCGCCCGCGCGGCAGCCGCGTCGGCGGCGCGCACGAGCACCGTGAGGGCATGCGTCGCGACCGTGGGGAGCTGCGCGCTGCGATCAGCGAGGACGACACGCAAATGGAAGCCGAATACCGCCGCGCTCACGGCAGCGTCGACCGTAAAGTGCCAGATGTCATGCCACGTCTGGACCGGGAAGCTGCCGGCGAGCGCGGCGTTGAGGAGGCGATACAAGGTGGCCGAGCCGAAAACGAGCACACCCAGGACGCCGCCGAGGATCGCAAGGTAGAGGTAGAAGCGGCGCGGGAACGAGCGGCGTTCGTCATCGTCGAGCCGCTGCTGCGCCTGCCACCACGAGAACGCCCAGGCGACGTCGCCGACGAGGAAGAGCGCGATGTAGATCGCTGTTTCGCGGTTGGGATGTGTGTTCACGCCAAGCACCTGGCTGCCAAACACACCGACCATCCCCGCCGCGCCGATGGCGAGCATCGCCAACCCGATCGCGCCTATTAGATAGGTGTAGAGACGGCGCAGGGTCGCGGCTCTCTCGACCTCCGCCTCGCGTGCAGCCTCGGCCCAGATGACACGACGGTGAAAGATCCAGATCGCGCCGAAGATCGCGACCCATCCGAGCGCGTCGCCCAGATCACGGCGCACGCTTGTGAAGTTGTCGAAAGCAGGATCGCCAAGGAGCTGACGACCGATCGCGGCCAGAGCATTCGTCGCCTGAACGAGCACCAGGATGGCCGTGATGAGCACGACGAAGTAGATCGCGAGCTTGCGAACCGCCGAGCGCCGTTCGACCTCGCCGTCGGGCGTCGCCGGGCGGAGACCCCGCTGCAGCAGAAGCCACGTCCCGAGCCAGAGTGCGATGCCACCCACGATCGTCGGAACGAGACTGACGAGGCGGTAGCGCAGGAAGTCGTCAGCGGTGGGCGGCTGCGTTCGCCCGGGCGGCGGCGGGAAGGGCTCGAACCGAACGCTCGCGGGCGGTGTGAACTCCTCCCAGATCGTCGAGATCGCCTGCACCGCTCCGCTCGCTGCCGCGAAAAGCCCGATGACCGCCAGGGTGTAGTAGGCAGCCTGACGGAGCGCGGCGGCTCGCCCGGAGATGAGCGTCGCGTGACGATCGGCGTTCGAAAGCCGCACGTGGAACGCGAGCACCGCCGCCGAGGTCACGGACATGGCAGCGGCGCCCGCCGCTCGTGCCGGCCAGTTCTCCTCCTGACCGAACGTGAGGCCAACGGAGCCCTGCAGGGTGAGCGTGGCGGTGCGCTCGGCGTACCCGAGCGCGAGCAGCGCGGTCACGAAGATCACGAGATGGAGGTACAGGCTGCGAAGCGCCGAGGCACGCTCCTCGACCGAGCGCAGGGCGGCACGCTGCGCGACCTGGAAGTGGATGAACCACGCCGGCAGGCCGACCGCGAGGAGTGCGATCGCGAGGCTAGCCTGCTCGCGGTATTGGTCGCTCGGGCGGTTGAACTCGCTGAAGACGAAGGGCAGGCCGGTGAAACCGCCAGATGGAGCACCCATGGCGATCTCGGCGCCGACGCGAAGGAGGTTCGCGATCGCCAGCACGACCATGTGGATCGCGACGAGCGCCACCAGATAGAAGTACGCGCGCTGGACGGCCGGGATCGGCCTGACGTTCTGCACGACCGCCGGCACCGGCACCGCGGCGTTCACGGGCGAATCATGATGGACGATCTTCGTGTCTCAACGTCGGTGAGCAGACACTCGGGCGGCCTGCGTAGAGTCTCGACGCATCCGGACCCACGCCCAGTCCGTATGCGGGTGTAGAGTCGGGTCCGGTCCGTCGGCCTCGGGGGAGGCCCGTCGCGCGTGGGGCCGGCGGCGTGAGGGGGAGGCCATGATCCCAGCGTCCTTCGAGTACGAGGTCGCGACAGACGTCGCGCACGCGATCCAGCTCCTCGCGAGTTCCGGCGGAGAAGCCAAGGTCCTAGCCGGAGGGCAGAGCCTCATTCCACTGATGAAGTTCCGGCTCGCGCAGCCGGCGTCGCTCATCGACATCACGCGTATCGCCGGGCTCTCAGGCATCCGCGAGAACGGTGAGCTTCAGATCGGCGCACTGATCCGCGAGGCGGACCTCGAGAAGAACGCGATCATCCGGCAGCGCTATCCGATCATCGCCGACACGGCGGCAGTCGTCGCCGATCCGCTCGTGCGGAACATGGCGACCATCGGCGGGAATCTCGCGCACGCGGATCCCGCGAACGACCACCCCGCGACGATGCTCGCGCTCCGGGCCTCCGTCGTCGCGCAGGGCAGCAAGGGCGAGCGCGTCATCCCGATCGACGACTTCTTCCTGGACACGTTCACGACGGCGCTCCGGCCGGACGAGATCCTGGTCGAGATCCGGGTACCGAAGCCCGCGGCGAGAAGCGGAGGCGCTTACCTCAAGCTCGAACGGAAGGTCGGTGACTTCGCGATCGTGGGCGTAGCTGCCGTTGTCCGGCTCGACGAGAGCGGAAAGATCGCGGCGGCGAGCATCGGCCTCACCAACGTCGGGCTCACAGCGATCCGCGCTCGAAACGCCGAGGAGAAGCTGCGCGGCCAGGCGCCGGACGACAAGGCGCTCGCGGCCGCAGGCGCGGCCGCCGCGGCCGAGTCGCAGCCCGTCTCGGATCTGCGCGGCCCGGCCGAGTACAAGCGTGATGTCGTACGCGTGTTGACGCAGCGCGCAATTCGCAAGGCGGTCGCGCGCGCGAAGGGGGGCAACTAGCCATGGCTGTTGAGACCGCGCCTGCCAAGACCACCACGGGCCAGAAGCTCCATCGGATCCACGTCGTCGTGAATGGGGCCGCGCACGACGTCGACGTCGAGCCGCGAACGCTGCTCGTGCACTTCCTCCGCGAGAACCTCGGGATGACCGGGACCCACATCGGCTGCGACACCACCAGCTGCGGCGCATGCACCGTCCTGCTCAACGGCCGCGCGGTGAAGTCCTGCACGCTGTTCGCGGTGCAGGTGGATCAGGCGAGCATCGCCACCGTCGAAGGCCTCGAAAAGGATGGGAAGCTCCATCCGATCCAGGAGGGCTTCCACCAGGAGCACGGCCTGCAATGCGGGTTCTGCACGCCGGGAATGATGATGACCGCCGTCGGGTTCCTCGCCACGAATCCCGCGCCGACCGAGCTGCAGATCCGCGAGGCGATCTCGGGGAATCTCTGCCGCTGCACCGGCTACGTGAACATCGTGAAGTCCATCGACTACGCGGCGCGCAAGCTGCGCGAGCCGGCGGAAGGGAAGGCCCCAGATGTCCGTTGAGATCGGCGGCATCGGCTCGAGCGTCAAGCGCAAGGAAGACGCGCGCTTCATTCGCGGCAAGGGCAAATACGTCGACGACGTGAAGCTCCCGGGGATGCTGTACCTCGACATCGCGCGCAGCCCGTACGCGCACGCACGCATCAAGAGCATCGACACATCCAAGGCGCTCAAGATCCCGGGCGTCGCCGCCGTCATCACCGGCAAGGACCTCGTGCCGCTCAACCTCCACTGGATGCCGACGCTCATGTCGGACAAGCAGATGGTCCTGCCAACGGACACCGTCCTCTATCAGGCACAGGAGGTCGCGGCCGTGGTCGCGACGGAGCGATACATCGCGGCGGACGGCGTCGCCGCCATCGAGGTCGAGTACGAACCACTGCCGGTCGTCGTCGACCCGAAGAAGGCCCTCGAGCCGGGCGCGCCGGTGCTGCGCGAGGACCGCGAGCAGAAGAACAACCACATCTGGCACTGGGAGGTCGGGGACAAAGCCGGGACCGACAAGGCGTTCCGCGATGCCGAGGTCGTCGTCAAGCAGGACCTCTACATCCCGCGCATCCACGTCGCCTCGATCGAGACCTGCGGCATCGTCGCGAGCTGGGACAAGGTCGAAGGCAAGCTCACGGTGTGGATGACCACGCAGGCGCCGCACGCGATCCGCACCGTCATCGCCCTCGTCGCGGGGCACCTCGGTCTCGCCGAGCACAAGATCCGAGTCATCTCGCCGGACATCGGCGGGGGCTTCGGTGGCAAGGTGCCGGTCTATCCGGGCTATGTCCTCGCGATCGGTGCCTCCGTCCTCACGGGAGCGCCGGTGAAGTGGATCGAGGATCGCTCGGAGAACATCCAGGCCGACTCGTTCGCGCGCGACTACCACATCAGCGCAGAGCTCGCCGCGAAGAAGGACGGCACCATGCAGGCGCTCCGCGTGAAGACGATCGCGGATCATGGCGCGTTCGACGCGGCCGCGAACCCGTCGAAGTACCCCGCGGGCCTCTTCCACATCATCACCGGCTCGTACCCATTCCAGAAGTCGTTCGTCGAGGTCGACGGCGCGTATACGAACAAGCCTCCGGGAGGCATCGCCTACCGCTGCTCGTTCCGTGTGACCGAGGCCGCGTTCACGATCGAGCGCCTCGTCGACGTGCTCGCGCTCGAGCTCAAGAAGGACCCGGCGGCGCTGCGGATGCAGAACTTCATCAAGCCCGAGGCATTCCCCTACAAGTCGGCGCTGGGCTGGGAGTACGACAGCGGCGACTACGGCCGCGCGCTCAAGCTCGCGATGGACACGATCGACTACGCCGGGCTGCGCAAGGAGCAAGCCACCAAGCGTGCCAAGGGCGAGCTGATGGGCATCGGCATCAGTAGCTTCACCGAGATCGTCGGTGCCGGCCCGTCGAAGCAGTTCGACATCCTCGGTATCAAGATGTTCGACTCGGCCGAGATCCGCGTTCACCCGACCGGCAAGGCGATGGTGCGTCTGGGCGTGAAGTCACAGGGCCAGGGTCACGAAACCACGTTCGCGCAGATCGTCGCCGAGGAGCTCGGGCTCCCGGTCGGCGACATCGCGGTCGAGGAAGGCGACACGGACACCGCGCCCTACGGCCTCGGCACGTACGCCAGCCGCAGCACGCCCGTCGCCGGCGGCGCTACAGCGATCGCGGCTCGCAAGATCCGCGAGAAGGCGAGACTCATCGCGGCTCATCTCCTCGAGGCGAACCCGGACGACGTTGAGTGGAAGGACTACAAGTTCCAGGTCAAAGGCGTCCCGGCGAAGACGAAGACCATGCAGGAAGTCGCGTTCGCCGCGTACACGAACCACCCGCAGGGTATGGAGGCCGGCCTCGAGGCGGTCGACTACTACGATCCGCCGAACCTCACCTACCCCTTCGGGTCGTACATCTGCGTGGTGGACATCGATCGCGGGACCGGCGAAGTGAAGATCCGCCGCTTCGTCGCGGTCGACGACTGCGGAACGATCATCAACCCGATGATCGTCGAAGGGCAGATCCACGGCGGTCTCACCATGGGTCTCGCGCCCGCGCTCTACGAGCAGATCACGTACGACGAGCAAGGCAACATCCAGGGCGGCAACTTCATGGACTACCTGCTGCCCACCGCGATGGAGACGCCAAACTGGGAGACCGCGAAGACGACGACGCCCTCACCGCATCACCCGATCGGCGCGAAGGGTGTCGGCGAGTCCGCCACGGTCGGCGCGCCCGCTGCGATCGCGAACGCGGTGGTCGACGCGTTGGCACACCTCGGCGTTCGACACATCGACATCCCGATCACCCCGTGGAAGGTGCAGCAGATCCTGAAAGCCAACGGCGCGGCGGAGTGACCTAGCGAAGAGATGCGTTTCGAGGGCACGCTCGACATAGCCGCACCGCGCGATCGGGTGTGGGCCTTTCTGACCGACCCGAAGCAGGTCACGACGTGCGCGCCCGACGTGCAAAGCCTCGACTTGACCGACCCGACGCACTTCAAGGTCGTCGTCAAGGCAGGCGTCGGGCCGATCAAGGGCACCTTCAACATGAGCGTCGAGTTCATCGACCTCCGCGCGCCCGAGCACGCGGAGGTGCTTGCCCGCGGTCAAGCCCCGGGAAGCGCCGTGGAGATGCGCAACACCATGGATCTCGTCGCGGCCGGCGAGCGCACCACACTGCGCTGGGCGAGCGACGTGACGGTGAACGGGATGATCGCGCAGGTAGGCGCGCGGCTCATGCAGGGCGCGGCCGACAAGATCACGCAGCAGGTCTTCTCGTGCATCCAGGTGAAGCTCGAATCGCCTGCGTCCGCGGGCATCTCTGCGAACCCAGCGTGACCGACCAGCGCATCGCGGACCTGGCCGTGAAGCTCGAGGCTGCCCGGGGCCGCATCAGTCGACTGCTGGAAGGCGTCGCGGGCGATCAAGACTGGTCGACTGGCGACCCACATTGGTCTTTTCGATTCATAGCAGCTCACATGGAAGCAACTGACGCGGAATGCCTGCTCGTCCGCATCCGCCAGATCGCTTTCGAAACAACGCCAAGCTTCGACTTCTACAACAACACCGGCTGGGACTTCAGCGAGCGAGACCTTCATGACTCGCTTCTGGGCTGGCAGCAAAGCCGCGCGCAACCTTCGGCGACCTTACCGTGCCCGACTATCTCGCGATCGGTGTCAAGCATGACCTGGAGCATCAGACGGATCTCGAGACGATGATCGCGGCGCACAAGGGGGCCGCGGTTGGCCGATGATCTCGCGGGCGACCGCGTCACGCGGAATCTGCTCGCCCTCCCGCGACTGTTGCGGCGCGGCGGGGTCCAGCTCAACGCGGACAACACGCGGCTCTACCTGCGTGCGGTTGCCGAGCTCGAGCTCGACCGCGAAGAGGACGTCCGCGCCGCGTGCCGCGCCTCGCTTGTCAGCCGCCACGCCGACCTCGCGGCGTTCGAGGAGACATTCGACGCGTTCTGGGCGCTCCTACGCGGCGCGACGCTTACCCGCTCGGCGGCTACATCGCGTGTGAAGGCGGGCCAGGCCGACGAGATCGAGGTGCCGCTCGCCCCGGTGCCAAGCCAGATGACGCCGCTGGTCACGCGCGCCGTGCGCGTCGTGGCCAGCCCCGTCGAGCTCCTGCGAGGCATCGACTTCTCGGTGATGACAAACGACGAGCGCGCGGCCGCCGCGCGATTCCTCGAGCGGCTGCGGTGGTCTCCGGGAGAGCGCCCGAGCCGGCGTTTTCGGTCCGCACGCTACGGAACACGCCTGGACATGCGTGCCACCCTCCGCAAGATGCTGAGCACGGACGGCGAGCCGGCGCTGCTCGTCCGGCGCGCGCCGCGCCCGAAGCGCCGTCCGCTCGTCATCCTCTGCGATGTCTCAGGCTCGATGGAGGCGTACACGCGGCTGCTCCTCCACATGTCGCACGCCCTCGCGCGCGGCTGGGGACGGGTCGAGACGTTCACGTTCGGAACGCGGCTCACGCGGATCACGCGCCAGCTGCGCGAGCGTCGCCCGGACGCCGCGCTCGCGCGCGTCTCGCGGACGGTGGCCGATTGGTCGGGAGGAACGCGCATCGCCGACGCGCTTCACGAATTCAACTGGAAGTGGTCGCGCCGCGTCCTCGGCCGCGGTGCGATCGTTCTTCTCGTTACCGACGGCTGGGAGCGCGGCGACCCGACACGCCTGGAGCTGGAGGCCGCTCGCCTGCAGCGCGCGGCGTACCGGGTCATCTGGATCGATCCGCTCTCGGGGACGCGCGATTACTCGCCCGAGGCGCGGGGCGCCCGCGCGCTTAAGCGCTACGTCGACGATCACCTTGCGGCCAACACGCTCGACGGCCTCGCGCGGATCGCCGAGCTGCTGGGGCAGGTCGGTCATGGCCGTCCGGTGCGGCGCGCGGAGAAGGTCGCGTGAGCGCCGGCTTCTTCGAGCTCGGAGCGGAGCTTCTCGCGCGACGCGAGCCCTTCGCGACGGCGACGGTCGTACGCGCGGAGCGACCGACGTCGGCGAAGCCCGGGGCGAAAGCGATCGTCACTCCCGACGGGCGACTCGTGGGCTGGATCGGCGGGAGCTGCGCGGCGCCGGTCGTCATCCGCGAGGCGCTCGCGGCCATCGCCGATGGCGAGGCGCGGCTCATCGAGATCTCCAAGACCTCCGGGGCGCCGCGTCCGGGGGTGCGACACTTTCCGATGACGTGCCACTCCGGAGGCACGCTGGAGATCCACATCGAACCGCTTCTCCCGACCGAGCAGCTCATCGTCGTCGGACGCACGCCGCTCGCGCGCGCCCTCGCCGCGCTCGGCGCCGCGATGGGTCGGCACGTTGTCGTCGCCGAGCCGGACGTCACCAAAGATGACTTCCCCACCGCGAACGCGGTCGTGTCGGATCTCGCTCGCGCGCGGATTGACGCGCGTACCGCGATCGTCATCGCGGCGCGAGGCGACGCCGACGAGGACCCGGTCGAGGCCGCGCTCGCCACGCCCGCGCGCTACGTCGGACTCGTCGCCAGCCGCACGCGGGGCGACGTCATCCGCGACGTGCTCCAGCGCAGAGGTGTGAGCGCCGACCGGCTGGCCCGGCTCAAGTACCCCGCCGGCCTCGATATCGGCGCGCGGAGCGATGACGAGATCGCGTTGACGATCTTCGCCGAGATCCTCCAGCAGCGCGCGGCCCCGCAAGCCGAAGCGACGGCGGAGCCGCGCGAGGCGGTCGACCCGATCTGCGACATGACGGTGCCGATAACGCCGACCGCGCTCCGCGCCGAGTTCGAGGGCACGACCTATTACTTCTGCGGCGAGGGCTGCCGTCGCCGCTTCCTCAAGGATCCCGCCGCCGCGGTCGCCGCGACCAGATGAAAGAGGTCGCCGCCGAGCTCGAGCAGTGGCTCCGGGCCGGAGAACCGGTCGCGATCGCCACGGTCGTGCGCATCACGGGCTCGGCGCCCCGGCCGCTCGGCGCAACGCTCATCGCGCGATCCGGCGAGAAGATCGCCGGCTCGGTGAGCAACGGCTGCGTGGAGTCCGCCGTGTATGAGGAAGCCATGGCCGTGCTGAAGGGCGGCAGCGCACGCGTCGTGAACTACGGCATCAGCGATGAGTTCGCCTTCACGGTCGGGCTTTCCTGCGGCGGCGCGATCGACGTCCTCATTGAACCGGTCGGCGCGCTGCATCGCGCCGCGCTCGAGGCCGTGCGCGCGGAGCGCGCGGCCGTGCTGGCGCGCATAGTCGCGCCTGCCGATCGCGCCGGGACGGTCGCGCTCCTGCGTGACGACCGAGCAGAGGGCTGGTCTGACGAGCTCGCCTCGCTCAAGGTCGAGGCGCTCGGCGCGCTGAGTGGCGGACGGACGCACGTGGTGCCCGCCGCGCTCGCCGATGGCCGCGAGGCGTCCGTGCTGCTCGAGGCTTTCGGGACACCGCCGCTCATGGTCATCGTCGGGGCGACCCACGTCGGGCAGGCGCTCGCGCCACTCGCGAAGAGCGTGGGCTATCGCGTCATCGTCGCGGATCCGCGCTCCGCGCTCGCCGATCGCGAGCGCTTCCCGCTCGCCGACGAGATCCTCCTGATGTGGCCGGACGAAGCGCTGGCCAAGGTGCGATATCGGCGCGATCGGGAGCCGCACAACGAACGAGCAACGGTTCACCTGGCTTCATTCGCAGGGCTTCAGCGCGCGCGACATCGCGCGCGTTCATGCGCCCATCGGGCTCGACATCGGCGCGGGCACCGCGGAGGAGGTCGCTCTCGCGATCCTCGCCGAGGTAGTTGCCGTGCGTTACCGGCGCGGCGGCCGGAGCCTCTCCGAGCTACCCATCGCAACGGCGCGGTGACCGAGCCCGCGAAGGCGATCGCGGGGATCATCCTCGCGGCCGGCGAGGCGAAGCGCTTCGGCGCGCAGAAGCTTCTCGCCCCGCTCGACGGTCGAGCGCTCGTCCAGCATGTGATTCGAGCAGCGAACGGCTCGAGCCTCAGCGACGTGGTGATCGTCGTGGGCGCCGACGCCGACCGGATCGCGCGCATCGCGATGGGACGGGCGCGCGTGGTGCGGAATCCCGACTACGCGACAGGCCAGGCCAGTTCGCTCCAGGCGGGTCTGCGCACGCTCACCGATGAGATCGACGCCGCGGTCGTACTCCTCGGGGACGTGCCTGGCGTGACGTCCGCGCTCGTCGACGCGCTCATCGCGAAACAGCGGGAAACGGCCGCGATCGCGGTGATCTCGCGCTGGGGAGACCGGCGCGTCCCGCCGGCCCTCCTCCACCGCGATCTCTGGCCAACAGCACTCGCGCTCACGGGAGATGTAGGAATGCGCGACGTGCTCGCCGGCCGCGAAGACGTCGCCGAAGTTGAGGTCACGAACGCCCTCGGCTCGCTCGACGACGTCGACACGCGCGACGATCACGCGCGCGTCACGAGCGATCGCTAGTGCGATGAGACCTTTGCGCAGGCGACGTCGTACTGGCTGACGGAGTTCGGGTTTACGGAGTTTTGGGGCTGTTGCCCGGCGTAATGCGTTCCCGCGACCCCGCTCGGGTTGAACGCCGAGCCGGGCGCGCTGGCCGACTGGCCCGGACGGTTCGGCTGGTCCTCGCATGATTGGTTCGGTTGACCGGTCGCGCTCGCGATCGAGCCGGTGCCTACCAACAACACGAGGGCAAGCGCGGAGGTCATTGCGATGCGATGCATGGTCCGCCTCCTATGGTTGCGCTCGTAACAAAGCGCCCACCTCGTACTTCGTTTGGTAACGGGAGACGGATCAGCCGGATCGGCGATCGTCCCAGACCTCTGTCCTAGGTAGGCGTTTCAGCGTGCAGGTGAAA
>VBIL01000151.1 GCA_005879975.1 Chloroflexota bacterium | reverse complement strand
CGCCAAGATCGCAGGTCGTCGAGCCGGACCGGTCGTAAATGTTCTTGAACGAACCGATCTGGCCACCGTTCTTGTCGGCCCAATAGATCAGAACCTGCTGGATCCTGATCGCCCTCGCGGGCGAGACGACGTCGCGTTCGATCCGCTGAAGCACCAGGCAGTCCGTGCCGGTGAGGCTTCCGCCTTCGGCGGCGAGCATCGAGCCGTCGCGGCTCGCGAACTGCACCGTGTTCCGCGAGTTCCAGACGAACGAGAACTCGATCACGCCGAGGATGAGAAGGAGCAGCAGAGGAAGCACAAGCGCGAACTCCACGAGCGCCTGCCCGAGCTCCTCCCTGCGTCGGAAAAGCATTAGAGGTGACGCTAGTCAGCAAGGCTGAATCCGACCTGAACGAGGGCGGGACCTTAGAAGGAGGTCGTTCGGCCTAGGCGTCCGCCTCCGTCGTCTCGCCTGTCTCGAACCGATACCCAGTCCTTCGCACGGTTCGTATCTCCACACCGCCACCAGCGGCGGCCAGCTTTTGGCGGAGTCTCGCCACGAGGACCTCTGTCACATTCGAAGACACGTCAGTGGCCGCCCGCCACGGCAGCCGATCGAGCGCGGCCCGCTGCGCCACCGAGGGGTACGCGCGCGCGAGCGTGGAGAGGATCGCGCGCTCGCCCGCGGTCAGATCGAGGGCCCTTGTACCTATCCAAGCATCTCCGCCGATAAGGTGGACACGGAGCGGCCCGATGCGACGGACGAGCCGATCGCCGCGCCGGCGGCGAAGCAGCGCGTGCACGCGCGCGAAGAGCTCTTCAGGCTCCGACGGTCTCACGAGGCAGTCGTCGCAGCCCAGCTCGAGCAGCCTCACCTTCGTCGCAACGTCGTGGCTTCCCGTGAGCGCAAGGATCGGGATGTCTTCGGTACTCGGCAGCTCGCGCAGTCGTCTGCACACGGCTGTCCCAGGTCCTTCCTCGAAAAGCAGATCGAGGATCACGACATCCGGAGTAGCTTCGGATGCGTGGCGAACGGCGTCGTCCTCGCTGCGCGCTTCGTGAACGAGGAAACCGGCGCTAAACAGATGGCGCACGACCGCGCCGCTCGTCGCGGGATCTTCGGCGAGGACGAGCGCGGATATGGCCGTGATCGCTGCCAACGCCACCTCCCGGCGGTCCTCCGTGGCAGGACTGAACCGAACGTGAACGGAGGCTAGGCTCGCGACCGCTGCCGGAAGTTGCAGGCGCGGATCATGGCGCGCCCTTGCGCGTTAACGCGACCGAGTCGCCGCGAGGCGAGTGGTCTCTGCGAGGCGCTTGCCGGCTTCGTCGAGCACAGCTTCGGTCTTGCAGAAGGTAAAGCGGATGAGGTGCTGCCCGAGCTCCTTGCGCGAGAAGAACGACGAGCCCGGGACTCCCGCCACGCCGACCTCCGAGATGAGCCAGCGCGCGAAGAGGGTGTCGTCATCGAATCCGAAGGGACGGATGTCGCAGAGCACGTAGTACGCGCCCTCCGGCGTATTCGGAGCGAAGCCCGCGGCCTGCAGCGCGCGCACCAGGACATCGCGGCGGGCGCGGTAATCGACCGCCAGCCGCTGGTAATAAGGACGGCCGAGCGCGAGTGCCGCGGCGACCGCCTCCTGCAGCGGCGCCGGCGCGCCGACGGTCACGAAGTCATGCACCTTACGGATGCCGGCGGTGAGCTCGGGCGGGGCGACGATCCAGCCGACACGCCACCCCGTAACCGAGAAGGTCTTGCTCGCACCCGAGATGGTCACCGTCCGCTCGGCCATCCCATCGAGCGTCGCGATCGGAATGTGCGCGCCTGAATACTTGATGTGCTCGTAGATCTCGTCGGTGACCGCGATGGCATCGTGGTCGCGGCAGAGCGATGCGATCGTCTCGAGCTCCTCTCGGGTGAACACCCGTCCGGTGGGGTTGTTGGGAGAGTTCACGATGATCGCTTTGGTGCGAGACGAGAACGCACGGCGGAGCTCGTCGGGATCGAACGTGAAGTCCGGTGGTCGGAGCGGAACGAAGATCGGCGTCGCGCCGCAGATCGCGGCATCGGGACCGTAGTTCTCGTAGAAGGGCTCGAGCACGACGACCTCGTCGCCGGGATCGACGATCGCCAGGAGCGTCGAGACCATCGCCTCGGTCGAGCCGCACGTGACCGTGAGCATCGTCTCAGGGTCAACGCGCATGCCGTACAGGTCGGCATATGTGTGTGCGAGTGCGTCACGCAGCGACTTGGCGCCCCAGGTGATCGCGTACTGGTTGATGTCCGCGTCGATGGCGCGTTTCGCGGCCTCCTTGACCTCCGCCGGCGCGGGGAAGTTCGGGAAGCCCTGCGCGAGGTTGATGCCGCCGTGGACGGCGCTCAGGCGCGTCATCTCCCGGATCACCGACTCGGTGAAGCCGACGGTCCGCGCGGCAAGGCGCTCTCGCGTGACGCGCATCAGTACCCGGCCTCGAAGTCCACGCGGTTGATGAGCGGCTCGCCCGCCTTGTACCGGCGCAGGTTCTCCGCGAAGAGCGCGAGGGTTCGCTCCCCGACGCGCGGCGACGATCCCGAATGGTGTGGCGTGATGATCACGTTGTCGAAGCCCCAGAGCGGACTCTCAGGAGGCAGCGGCTCCGTCGTGAAGACGTCCAGCGCCGCTCCGGCGATACGCTTCTCGCGAAGCGCCTGGATCATCGCCGGTTCGTCCACGATCGCCCCGCGAGCGATGTTCACGATCCACGCTGTCGGCTTCATCCGTGCGATCACCTCGGCGGACACCGCGCCCTGCGTTGCCGGAGTGAGTGGCGCGGTGATCGCGAGGTAGTCGGCCTCAGCGACGACGTCGCCGAGGTCATCTGCCGCCACGACGCGACTGATCCCGGGCGTTGGCGGCGACGAACGCCGGCGCACACCGATCACGCGCATGCCCAGGGCGCTCGCGATCCTCGCCACCTCTCCCCCGATGCTGCCCATGCCGTACACGACGATGGTGGCGTCCCGCAGCTCCTGGTGAGCCTGATCCTTCCACTCGCGCACGCGCTGGCTGTCGCGATAGCGATGCAGCTGCCGAGAGGCGGCGAACACGAATGCCATCAGGTGCTCAGCGATCTGGATGTCGTACGAGCCGCTGTTGTTCGTCAGCAGGATGCCGCGTTTGGCGAGCTCCGGTAAAGGCATGTTCTCGACGCCGGCCGAGACCGTGTGGTACCAGCGAAGGCTCGGCGTCGCGTCGAGCAGCTGCCGCACGCGCCGCGGGTTGTTCCCGCTGAACGCGACCTCGGCCTCGGCGGCCGCGGTCAGGCCTTTTTCGTCGGCGATCGCGATGACCCGGTCATCGGGGAAGCGCGCGACGACCGCCTCGGGCGACGTCGAAAACGCTGACCACACGACGATTTTCGTCACTGGTAGACGCACTCCTCTGGCTCGAGCCCCGTCCGTGCCCTCGCGGCGAGCTCGTGCGCCCGGAATCGCAGCTGCTCCGAGGGACGCATCGCGTCCGCATACTACGGACCTCTCGTGTTCGCTCTCTCCGGGACGTTGCTCAACGCCGCGACCGTTCTCGTCGGCGGAGTGATCGGGACCGTGCTCGGCGATCGGCTTCCGGAGCGGATCCGAGAGAACGTCGTGCGCGGGGTCGGGCTCTTCGCCCTCGCGATGGGCGCGAAGTTCGCGATCGACACGACCAATCTGCTCTACATGCTCGGTAGCATGCTGCTCGGCGGCATCGTCGGGTCGCTGTGGGGCGTCGATCGCCGACTGAACGCTCTGGGGGATGCGCTGCAACAGCGCTTCGCCCGAGGCAGCTCGAGCACGGTGGCTGAGGCGTTCGTGACGGCCTCCATAGTTTTCTGCGTCGGTCCGCTGACCTTCCTCGGCTCGATCCGGAACGGCTTGAATGGCGACGCGAGCCTCCTCTCCGTGAAGAGCGTGCTCGACGGCTTCACGGCGATCGCGCTCTCGGCGACGCTCGGCTGGGGAGTGCTGCTGACCATCCCGCTCATCCTCGTGTACCAGGGCGGGCTGGCCCTCGGCGCCTCACTCTTCAGCGGGCTGGTCTCCGATCTTCAGCTCCGCGAGATGAGTGCGGTCGGCGGGTTGCTGATCATGGGAGTCGGTCTCAAACTCTTGAACATCCGGGACGTCAAGGTCGCGGATTTCCTTCCAGCGATCGTCGTGTCGCCACTCTTCGTCGTGGCGTTCGGAAAAGTGTTGGAGGTCCTCGGGCAGTGAGCGCGAGAAAGACGCCGATCGAGCTTCGCAGCGACACCTTTACGCTCCCCACCTCGGCGATGCGGCGCGCGATGGCGGAGGCCGAGGTCGGCGACGATCAATACGGCGAAGATCCGACGGTCAACAGGCTTGAGAAGCGCGCGGCGGACGTCGTCGGGAAGGAGGCGGCGGTCTACGTCGCGAGCGGGATGCTCGGCAACCTCTGTGGCGTCCTCTCGCAGACCGAGCGCGGTGACGAGGTGATCCTTGGTGACCTAGCGCACATCTATCAGAACGAGATGGGCGCTTCATTCGTCCTCGGGTCGCTCCAGCCACGCCTCGTCCCGAACCGGGATGGACTGCCCAGCCTGGAGGACATCGAGGCCGCGATCCGCCCGCAGGGAATGTTCCCGCGCACAGCGCTCGTCTGCCTCGAGAACTCGCACAACAACTGCGGTGGCTCGGTGATCACCGCCGCGCAGACGCAGGCGGTCGCCGACCTCGCGCATCGGCAGGGCATGCGCGTGCATCTTGACGGCGCGAGGATCTTCAACGCGGCGGCGGCGCTCGGTGTCGACGCGCGCGCGCTCTGCGAGCCGGCTGACACCGTCCAGTTCTGCTTCTCCAAGGGTCTCTCCGCGCCGGTCGGATCGATCCTGTGCGGGACGGCGGAGACCGTCGCCAAGGCGCGTCGGGTGCGGAAACTGCTCGGCGGGGCGATGCGCCAGGCCGGAGTGATCGCCGCCGCGGCGCTGGTCGCGCTCGAGGAGATGCGCGACCGGCTCGTCGATGATCACCGCAACGCCAAGGCCCTGGCCCAGGGCCTCACGCGCATTCGCGGCGTGCGCATCGACGCGGACCGCGTCGTGACGAACATCGTCTCGTTCGAGATCGATCCGGAGTGGATGGATGCGGCCGCGTTCGCCAAGTCGTGCGCGGAACGAGGTCTGCGGATATCGCGTTATCTGGGAAACTCGCCACGACTGCGCGCGGTCACGCACTACGGCATCGAGCGGTCGGAGATTGAAGACGCTCTCGCGATCATCGAAGAGGTGATGTCCAAAGCGCGCACACCGGTAGCCGCCGCGGACTAGCGCGCTAACTACTTCATCTGGCGCAGTACCCGTGGCCGTATCGGGCTGGTACCAACGGGTGAATTTCCGGGTGAATTCCTGGCTTGGTCGCTCGTTAAACTGCCGAATCAGTGGGTAGGTTCTTCCGTCTGCTCGCCTGCCGTGAAGAGCTCGGTCAATCGATGATCGAGCTCGCGCTGCTGCTACCGGTCATGGTCTTCGGTCTGATCGGCGGAGCTGACCTCGCCCGCGCGTACGCGCTCCAGCTCGCCGTCCAGAACGGCGCCCGTGCCGGCGCGGAGAGTTACGCGATCGACTTCACGCCGACCGCAGCCGAGGCGATCGACCGCACGAAGGACGAAATGGGCCGGACCCCCGGGTTCACGAGGGATGCGTTCGGGAAGGTCAACGCGACGGTCACGGTGACGGTCGCCGAGGCCGACGGGGCAACCGCGTGCATCTCACCGCCTACGGTCGCCGAGCCGTGCTTCGTGACCGTCCAGGTCCAGTACACCTACCGGACCATCATCGCGTGGCCGCTCATCCCGAATGTGGCCAACTTCAACCGCTCGACGACGATGCGGACCTTTTATTGAGCGGCCTGGTGCGCTTCATTCGCGGGCGCCAGGGCGAGCGCGGTCAGGCGCTCGTTGAGTTCGCGCTGCTCCTGCCGCTGATGCTGCTCATCATCACGGGCCTGCTCGACGTTGCCCGTGCGGTGTGGCAAGAGAACACGCTCGCGTACGCCGCGCGCGAAGGCACGCGCTACGCGATCGTCCATGGCTCGGCGGGCAACCCGGCGGCGGGTCCGGACAACCCCAACTGCGGCGGCGCGCTCCCGGACGTGGTGATCTGCACGAACATCCCCAACGTCGTCCGACAAGCCGCCATCGGCGTGCAGAACGTCAGCGTGACGGTCACGTACCCCGACATGATGGGCCCGACACCGTGCGCCGACCGCAACTGCCGGGTCATCGTGGACGCGACCGCTCCCTTCATCCCGCTTCCCTCGCAGTATCTGCTCGGCTCCGCGTACCAAATAACCCTTAAGGGTGGGTCGCAGTTGGTGATTCAGCGATGAACAAGCAGCTCCATCGATTCTTCGGACGCGACGAGGAGGAAGGCCAGGCGCTCGTCCTCTTCGCGATCGTCACGCTCGCGCTCCTCTTCGCGGTCGGGCTGGCGATCGACGGGGGCCAGCTCT
>VBIL01000167.1:17223-38345 GCA_005879975.1 Chloroflexota bacterium | reverse complement strand
GTACGTGCCGGCGACCGTGATGTCGAAGCGGACGTGGTACGTCGTATTCACCGCGAGCGGCTGCTGCGGGATGATCACCTGGTAGTCGTACTCGAACTGCTGCGCCGCGTAGTAGATCGGGAGCCTCGTGCCGTTCGGCGCGACGACCTCAGCGGCGCGCATCTGCACGTTCTGTCCAGCCGAGTACACGACCATGATCGGGTAGCCCACCGGCCCCGAAACACCGCTTGGAAGCGGATTCGGCGACTCGTGACCACTCCAGGAGGCCGGAATGTTCGTCTGCATGTTCGCGGGGGAGCGCACGAAGTCGACGGCGCGGAAGCCGAAGTTGTAGACGAGGTCGCCGACCGTCGTCTCGCGTCCGTTCAAGTCCGAGTGACCCCAGCCGATATTCGTGGCGTTCGGATGCATCATCCCGAGCCGGTGATAGGGCGCGTCCCAGAGCTGCCGAACTCCAGCGAGCCCGGCGCCTCCGGTCGCGACCTCGCTGACGAATGAGGTCGTCCAGCCCGCTGTGATGAGCCGATCGCGCGCCGAGTAGCCGGTGTAATACGGAAGCCCGGCGGTCTCGAAGTGCCCGCCCTGGCCGTTCGCGCTGCTGTAGTTGGCGTGGTTGATCGCAGCCTGCGTGAGTCGCGGGTCCGCCGGCACCGTCGGCGACCCGATCGCGAAGCGCATCTGGTTGTTGAGCTGCAGCATGTCCGACGACGCCACAACGTCCGCGTTCGCGGGCGTCGCGAGCGGCATCGCGATCAGAGCCAAGCTGATCGGAAAGCAGGCGAGCGAGCCGAGCATGACGGTACGCACGAAATCCCACCGCATCTGTGTGAGTTAACGACCCGCCGGCGAAAGTCTTATGTCAGGGCGGTAACAGCGGGACCTTTGTAACGGTGCGCTAGTACTGCGAGTGGCAGCGCCGCCCGCCCGCGGCGCTCCACATGTTAGATAGACCTACTTCTTCTTCTTCTTTGCGGCCTTCTTCTTCTTTGCTGGCATTGGGTCATCACCTCCCTTCCGTAAACGAGATCGTCGACGCGCAGATCGACAACGCGTCGCAATGTGGTCGGGAAATGGTGGAGGTGAAGGTGCGCCGCGGCCCTTGCGTCGTCATCAGCGGGCGAGCATCACCTACGGATCTGCATTGTCCGCCTGCGATCGGGACTGTCAAGAGCGCGCGTCGCGCGACGCAGGTGAGCGAGGCCTCTCTTGAGGAGCGCGCGATGCGCCGGAACGTTCAACCATCGTGATGCGCCACTCGGATGCGGGAGCGGGATATAGGTCACGCCGTCCTGCACGCGCACGCTGCCGACGGCAGTTTCGAGTGGCACCTTTCCCCAGATCCGTTCAACGGCGAGTCCCCCGACGAGGAGGATGACCCGCGGCTTCAGAAGCGCGCGCTCCTTCTCCAGCCACGGTGCGCAGAGCGCGATCTCCGGCGGGGACGGTCAACGATCGCCACTTCCGCTCGGCGACTTTCCGGGAAAGCACTTGGTGACCGACGTCCGGTAGGGAAGATGGTCTTCGTCGATCCCAGCTTCCACAAGCCAGCGCCGCAGCTCCGCACCGGCGCGACCGCTGAACGGCTTTCCGGTCGTGAGCTCGACCTCGCCCGGGGCCTGGCCGATGATCGCGATGCGATCGCGGATGGATCCGGCGACGATCGGCTGCGCGCGGTCGAGGTAGCCCGCGTCAACGCATTTCGTGCACGCTCGGATGCGACCGTGAAGTCGTGCGAGCGCGCGGGTGCGATCGATCACTGAAATGCGCGGACTGTGCATACGCGTGTAAACACCTACGCTACGGTCGGGGTGCCGGGATTTGAACCCGGGAAACCTCCTGACCCCCAGTCAGGCGCGCTACCAGGCTGCGCCACACCCCGAGGAATACGTTTGATCAGAAAGTGTATGTGTTCGACAACCAGGGAAGCCGCGCGCCATAGGCGAGCGGCGCTCGGTTACTTCGGCGTGGGCGGCGTCCCCCCGACGGGTACGCGAGGCAGAGCTACATGGAACGTGCTTCCGCCTTCGCCATTGCTTTCGGCCCAGATGCGTCCGCCGTGGCGATTCACGATCTCCTTGCTGATGTAGAGGCCGAGCCCCATCCCCGCCTGGTCCCGCGCGGCCCGATCGGGCGAGCGGTAGAAGAGTCCGAAGATCGACTCGAGCTCCTTCTCGGGGATGCCGATCCCCTGATCTCGCACCGAGACACGGACCCCTCCATCGTCCCGCCCAACTGCGATCACGATCGAACCGCCGCCTGGTGAGTACTTGATGGCATTCGTCACGAGATTGTTCAGGACCTGCTCGATGTGATCGCGATCGGCGGTCACGACTGCGCCGTTCTCGCGCTTTACCTTGATCTGATGCGTCGTCGTCGTAAGCTGCATGCGCATCGCGACTTCGTCGGCCAGCTCGCCAAGATCGACGTCGCCGTACCGGAACTCGATCCGGCCGGTCTGGATGCGGGAGACGTCGAGTAGCTCGTCGATGAGCCGCGCGAGTTTCCCTGTCTGCCGGTAGACGACCTCGAGCTGCTCAAGGACTGGGCGAAGGCTTTCGTTCGGCGGCTGCCCGCCCTCCCCGTCGCTCATGCGGCGAACACGGCGCAGAGCCACCTGGAGGAATCCGGACATCGCGGTGATCGGCGTCTTGAGCTCGTGTGAGGCGATCGAGAGGAATTGGGACTTCATCCGGTCGAGCTCCTTCAGCTGCTCGTAGCGCTCTTTGAGCTCTGCCGTCGCCTCGTCGATCCGCCGCTGAAGGGAGGAGTTGAGGTCCACGATCTCTTTGTTCGCTCGCTCGAGCTCGACAACCCGTGACTTGAGCTCGAGTCCCAGCCGGCGCCGCTCGATGCCGCGTGCGACCGTGCTGCGCAGCTCCTCGACCTCGCTCGGTTTAACGAGGTAGTCGTATGCCCCCACGCGGAGCGCTTGGATCGCCGACTCGAGACTCGCGTAGCCGGTGAGCATGATCGTCACGGTCTCGGGGAAATGCTCGCGCACCGCGCGAAGAACTTCTAGACCGTCACCGTCTTCGAGACGGAGGTCTGTGAGCACCAGGTCGAACTCCTGGTCGCGGACCATCTTGCGCGCCTCGACCCCGCTCGTCGTGGTCGCGACGTCGTAGCCGTCAAGCTGCAGGATCGCCTTGATCGTGACGACGACGCTCTCTTCGTCGTCAACGACGAGGACTTTAGGCTGCTCGCGCATCGCCTGGCCCCTCCACCGGCAGCGTGATCGTGAACGTGGTCCCCCGGCCGACACGGCTCCGCACCCGCATCGTGCCGCCGTGGCTCTGCACGATGCCCTGCGAGACCCAGAGCCCAAGGCCTGTGCCCTTCCCGGGCTTCGTCGAGAAGAACGGCTCGAAGATCTGCGCGAGGACATCGTCGGGGATGCCCTGGCCCGTGTCGCGCACCTGAATCTGCACGGCGTCGCGCCCGAAGAGCTCCGTCTCGGCGCCGGCCCCGCTCTGCGTCGCTACGGTGATCGTGCCGCCCTTGGCCATCGAGTCGGCCGCGTTGAGCAAAAGGTTGAGCAGCACCTGCTTGAGCTGGTCGCCCGACGCGCGGATGCGTGGGATCACCGGATCGAACTGGTTCGCGATCTGGACGCCGCGCTCGCGCAGCCGCTTCACGACGAGGCCTTCCGCCTCCTCGACGAGCGCGTTCACGTCGATGGAGCTCATGGCCTCCGTCTGCCGGTAGAAACCAAGCATCTGACGGAGGATGCGCGACATCCGCTGGGTCTCGCGCGACGCGATCTCCAGGTACTGCCGATCCGCCGCGGCGGCGGTCACGCTCTGCTGGAGGAGGTAGAGCGCGTTCTGGACAGCCTCGAGCGGGTTGTTGATCTCGTGCGCGATCGAGGCCGCCAGGCGACCCGTCGCTGCCAGCTTCTCGGAGTCGAAGAGGACCTGCTCGAGCCGGCGGCGCTCGAGCTCCCGGAGACGGCCGATGTCCTGCATGACCGACACGATCGCGATCACGGCCCCGCGCGCGTCGCGGACCTCGGTGGCGCTCACCTCCATCTCGAGGCGGTCCTCGCTCGCGGGATCCACGAGTGCGATCTCGCCGCGCTTGGAGGTCGCGGGCTCGAGACGTAACTGCGCGAGGAACGACGTGAAGCGAGCGTCGTTCGCCAGCGCGGTGTGTCCGGAGCGCGAGCTCGCCGTGTCGCCCTTGAAGAGACGCTGCGCAGCGGGGTTCATCGAGATGATCTGGTTGTCGTTGTCGACGACGATGATCGGGTTGGGCACGTTCCTCAGGATGAGGTCCAGCCGGTCGCGCTCGATCCTGACCTCTTCCTCGGCCGTGGCGAGACGCTCCCGGCCCCGGGCAAGCTCTTCACCGATGTGCCGGATGTCGGTGACGTTCTTCAGCACTGAGACCGTCCCCCGCACGCCCACCCGGTAGTTCGTCGCCGGCGTCGTGATCACCTCGTAGATGAGCTCTTCGCCCTCGAACGGATCGACGAGCGTGACCTCCCGGCTCGTCGTCGCCTGAACGCGCTCCAGATTCCAGGTCGAAAGCGCGGCCGTGAAAAGGAAATTGTTCATCCAGACGGCGCGGCGCTTTCCGGCGCTGTCTTCATCGCCCGCACGGAAGAGCAGCTCCGCGCGGCGGTTCTGCAGGACGATGTCGTTATTCGAGTCGGTGACGAGCACGGCGTCACCGACGCCGTTCACCATCCACCAGAGCCATTCCTTCTCGACCGCATGCGCTTCGCTCGTTTGCCGAAGGAGCTCGACGTCTCGCTGCAAGCTGAGCGCCTCACCGGCCTGACGAGAAAAGGGGACGAGCGCGTCGACGTCAACCTGGGTGACGCCCGAGGCACGCGACAGCAAGACCACGCCGGCCCACTCCCCGCGCGCATCCCAGCCAAGGGCGGCGGGCCCTTTTCCGTCGCGATCCGTGGTCGTACGCTCGCTCGCACTACGCAGCGGCGTAACCAGTAACGGTCCGATCCCCATGCTTGCCAGCGCATCGCGCAACGGCTGACTGAGCCGCTCGTCGCGCGACACGTCGCGGATACGCTCAGGCACCCCGCCGCGAAGGACGGCAACGATCGGATTATCCGACTGCGCCAGGGGAAGCGTCAGCTCGCGGACCGCCGCGTCGGGCACGCCGATGCCGAAGCTTCCGACAAGGGCCGAGCGTTCGTCATCGTAGAGGAGCACGATCGCTTTCTCGAATGCGAGCGCGCGGAGGAGATCGTCGAGCAGCGGCTCGAGCGCCTCGCGCGGGTCGCGTCGAGCGGCCGCCCGTGCCGGCCGCTCGAGGACGTCAGCCACGCGCGGTCACCTCAGCCGTTAGGCACGCTCCGCCGCTCGCGCGCGGGTCGGGGCCATCTCCGATGTAGCGCTTCCCACCCCGAGCGCGCCGCGCTGGGGAGTCATGAGACCGAGGGCGTCCGCGTAGCGGAGGTACGTATCGATCGAGGCCACGACCACCCGAGCCTCGACGGTGATGAGGTCGATGCCCACCAGGGAGATTCGGACCCAGGCGTCGATGATGATGCCCTTATCGAGTATGCGATCGAGCACATCGATGAGGCTGCTACCACCAGGTGCACGTTCGACTGGCATGAAGGGTTACCTCCCTCGATTCTGTGGTCGCCCAAGCTCGCGCTCGAGCTGGGCGATCCGGGCTTCGAGACGTCCGATCGCGGTCTTGTCGTCGCCATCGCGGCCGGTAAGGCTTCGGTCGTATTTCCACCAGTTCAGACCGATCTGCTCCGCCTTGTCGATCGAGCACACCAGGAGGCGGATCCTGATCGTGAGGAGCTCGACGTTCGCGAGTGAGATCGAAACATCGCCCGCGACGACGAGGCCTTTGTCGAGAACGCGGTCGAGGAGATCCGCGAGCGTCGTCGTCTCGCGGGGCATCGTGATCCCGCGCCGCTCCGTGCTCATATGAGGTTCCCGAGCGGACCCAGGCCGAGATTCAGCTCCGACGGATCGATCCCGAACCCGCGCGCCATCTCCTGCACCTTCTGCTCGAGCCTCATGAGCGCAAGTCCCATTCGCTCCACCTCATCGTCGCTCAACGTGCCTCCTTCCATGCGCCGCACGGCTTGCCGCTCGAGGAGTTGACGCAGAAACTCGACGAGCGCGAGCACGAGCTTCGCGAGCCCTTGCTCGACTTGATCCGGATCTACATCCACCCGTTCGGGGAGGATGCCACGAAGTCGCTCGACTTCGCGTCGAAGTTCGGTCAGTTCGTCGATCTCGGTCAAGTTCGGCCCCGGGGGGCAGAGTCCACCGACGACTCGGCGGTCGCGAAGCTATAGGGCGGCCAGGGCCCGTTCACAACGCCGACCACATCGTTGAAACGGCCTGCCAGACGCTCGAGAACGGCCTTCCGCTCCGCGGCACGCTCGCTCGGTATCAAAACGGCTAAAGAGACAGCCACCGCCTCGCTTGCGCAGATTTCGTGCCAGACGAGCGCTCGCTCGACCGAAAGCTCGGCGACGAGGCATTCTACGAGCTCCGCTGCACGCGCCTTTCGGGCCTCGCGTGACGCATGGCGACTGAGGCGCTCTTCCATGAACCGCCGCCCAGGACCGGTCGCCGGATCCGGGGGCCGGGGGGCAGAGGCCCCCGAGTTCTTGGCCCAGAGCAGCGTGACCGCGAGCTCGCTCTTGCCGGCCACCCGATCGAGCGCCGCGCGCAATTCGTCGACTCGGCCCGCAAGCGAGGCCCGTGCGGCGTCGTCGGAGGCGAACGCCGTTCCGAAACGCACCGGAAGGCATGGCTGTACGGCGCAGATCCGCTCGAGGAGCCGATGGTGCTCCAGGGCGTCGTTTCGGTCGAGCTTGTCCGCCGGATCCCATTGCGTGCTCCATAGGCCGATGTCGCCGGCTCCGGACCAGCTGAGCGGTCGGCCCCGAAGGCCCTCGCCCCCCTTAAGAGAGCTACGCGGAACGGGAGCGATGGCATGGGCGATCAGTGTCATGAGGCGCGCCGCTCCTGCTTGCCCTCTAGCGTTTCGACGGCGGCGAGTACGACGTTCAGGCCGAGGTAGATGAGATCGACGCCGGCCACGGAGATCGTCGCGTGGCCGGCAAGTACCACACCTTTGTGGAGCAGCCGATCGACGAGCTCCAGCAGCGAGGCGTCGGCGGGTGTCAGTTCCTTCATGCCGGCGTCGCGTGCTCTCGAGGAAGTCCCCCGAACCGGTACGCTGGCCAGGGACCCGACAGGCGCAGACGGTACCCGCGCGAGATATCCGTCAACCCGAGTCGGCCCACGGCAGCGCCGAGCTCCGCCTCTCGCCCAAGCTCGGCGAGGACGCTGAAGCGGGCGACCGCCGAAATGGTCGGATCATCGATGAGCGGCTCGCGATAGACGCGTTCTCCTATCGCCTCGACCGCGGCCGCCGTTCCCTCCGCGATCGCCGCATCCCGCGCGCGCCGCTCATCGCGAAGCACCTCGTCGCGACGCTTGCCGAGGAGGAACGCGCGACCCGGCGGGGCCGAGGCGATCTCGGCATCGAGCTCGCGAAGCGCGACGCTCGCGGCGGCCGAAGCCTCATCGCGTTCGACCGACACGATCCATTCCGCTCGGCCGTCCACCGATCCGAGGCGGTCCCGTAGCTCCTCGGCACGCGAGCGCAACAGGCTGCGCACGCCGTCGGAGCCACGGTAGATCGCGCCGAACGCGAGCGGCAGCACCACCCCCGTGATCTCGAGGAGCCTGGAGTTCACGCCCTGATGCGCGGCGGCGCGAGGCGCGAGCCAGTCCAGATCCTGGAGGTGCTCGTTCAAGGGACCTTCCTCGTAATCGGACGCCGGAACGACGCTCGTCGCGGCAAGCAATCGCCCTTCCACAAGCGGCTCGACCGGAGCTCCCTCGATGCCCCGCAGCTCGTTGGCCGCGACGAGCGGAGCGGTGCGAGCGTCGGTGATCGCGTAGAGGTAGCGGAGCGTCTCGCTCACTCGAGCTCTTCCGGTATCTCGATGACAAAGGTGCGCCCATCGGCCTCAGTGGGCACGGATGCCTCCAGGCCTTGACCGGCCTGCTCTTTGCGGTACTCCTTGATCTCGCGGAGCCGCGCGAAGAGGACCGCTTCACGCTCGGCGAACTCTTCCTCGCCGATCTGCCCTTCCTCGAGTTGTAGGTGCAGCTCGAGGAGCTCTTGACGCACCGGCTCGTCGTCGGTGAGCTGGTGCTCGGCGTACTCGACGACCTTGTCGAGGCAATATCGGATCCCGGCTGCCGGTGCCGTGATCGGCAACGCGAGGAGCTTGAAAAGGATCACGGGGCGCTAGACCCCGGCCGAGCGCTCGAGCTGGAGCCGGATCGTGACAAAGTTGTAAGGCGGCCAGGGGCCCGTCTCTTTGAAGTTGAGCTTCCCTTCGAAGCGCTTCGCGATTTCGTGCACCTTCTCGTCGAAGAGAGCGGACTTGTCTCGAGCCACCAGAAAGGCCGCGTTCATGATCATCTTGTCGCCGATCACCTTGTTGTGGCGCGAGGCGATGGCCGTCTCGCGGAGCTCGTCGTAGATCTCGCGGACGTAGGAGTCCGATTTGTCCGCGAGCGCCTGCTCCACGAGCCGACCGAGCTGCATGCGCGCGAAGTACGTCGAGGTCTGCTGATTCGACTCGATCTCGGCCTTGAGCCTCCGGAGCTCCTCGTTCTCCTGCTCGACCTCCGCGAGGACCGAATCGCGGTCCCAGTTCACCTTGAGGCCGAACTCCAGCTTGTCCTTCATCTTCTGGAGCACGTCACGAAGCGCGTCGTACGTGTCCTTCAGGAACTCGATGGTGTCTTCTTCGGTCTTGAACAGCGTCCCGAAGCTCATCGGCACCGGCGTGAAGCCGTTATCGACCATGACGACCTCGTTGACCCGCTCGTGGGTAAGCGCGTTCTCCCGGGTGGGGTCGTAAACCTGCAACGCCGCCTGGCTCACGACGGCGGCGAGGTCGCGATAGTGGATTGTGTACACGTCGTCCCCGCGCCCGCCGATGCCGATCTTGCCAAACGTGCGCTGCTCGGCGCACTCGATGATGGAGTAGACGTATACGCCACTCGAAGTCCGCTGCTCGCCGGTCGTCGAACTGACCGTCGTATCCATCAGACCTCCGATACCGGGACGGCGAGCTGCAGGAACTCTCGCGTGAGCTCGTACAGCTTGTCGCGGTCCTCGCGCTGGGCCGGGCGGAGGCCATAGTGATTGATGACCCGAATCTGAGTGCTCAGCCATTCGCGCCAGCACTCCGCACAGATGCGCGCCTCGATGTCCTCGCCGAGCGAGCCAGGGAGTCCTACCTTGCCAGCTCCCTCACGCTCGTTCCCGCAGCGCGCACACCGAACCAGACCCACACGCTTATGTTATCGGCGGGCCTGTGAAGCGAGGTCACACCGACCTTTCGACTACCGGCTGAGCGGTAGCCTCAGATGAGCCCAGCCCTCAGGAGCGGCGCGTACCGGAAGATGGCGCGCCCGAGCACCTGCGACAACGCGACCGGACCGAACGTTCGGCTATCGGTGCTCTCGTCGGGGCGATCGCCCAGCAACATGCAGGCCCCGCCTTTGACCCCGGCGACCCGCTTCAGGACGAGTCGCTCCGGGACGCGCGGGTCGCGCGCGAGAACGATCTCCCCCACCCGCGGCGGGCGGGCCAGCTGCGCGACGATGACCCAGTCACCGTCGCGGAGCGCGGGTTCCATGCTGTGACCCGCGACCGCGACGCTCCGGAACAACTTCTCAGGCTCGGGCCGCGGCCGCCTTAGCGATCCGTGTGGCGGTCGGCCCGCCGGCCTTGGTCCACACGTCGCCGATCTTGTCGATCATGTCGAGCAGCGTTTTGGCCTCACCGATCTCCAGTGATCCCTTCACCTTCGAGCACTGCTTGGCGGCCTTCCAACAGAGCTCGGTGATCTCGGGGTACTTCTGGACGTGCTCCGGTTTGAAGTAATCGCTCCAGAGAACGTCGATGTGGTGCTTGGCGAGCTCCGCTCGCTCTTCCTTGATCACGATCGCGCGAGCCTTGAAGTGCTCGTCGTTCGAAGCGTGGTACTTCTCGATGATCTTGTAGCAAGACTCGGCTTCTATGCGTGCCTGCTCAGGGTCGTAGACGCCGCACGGCAGGTCGCAATGGGCGTACGCGACGGTCTTCGGCTTCAGCAGATCTGTAAGGAACATGCGATTCCCCCTTCGTGTGGATGCCCGTCGGGCGCCTCCGTTGTAGCACGACTCAGGGATTCGCATCCTCGAGGACGAAGTCGTAGCGCGTGAAGCCGCTCACGGTGATGTCGCGGGGCGCCTGCGAGAGCAGATCGCCGCGCTCGCCGCGGAAGGGCGCGAAGACCTCGATCTGGTACGAACCCGGTGGGACGACCATGCTGTATGCGCCGCTTACGTCGGTGTCGGCGCCGGTGAGGGGTCCGGTGTCGTCGAGAAGATTGATCGTCGCGGCCTCGAGGGGGACGCCACGCGTGTCGCGAACGACGCCGGTGACGCGCATGCCTTTTCGGACCGTTAGGTCCAGCACGCGGTCCGCGCTACCCAGCGTCACCCAGTCCGCGTCATTCCAGGCGCGCTTGCGAGACCAGAACTCGCTGATCAGGTCGAGGCTTTTTGGCGGGACCACCTGCACGACATAGCTCTGGGGACGCGTCGTCACGGCGTACGAACCATCGGACCCGGTGGGACGGCAGATGCGCCCAGTGGGGAAGGGAGTGTCAACGCACACGAGCGCGGCCGCGATCGGCTCGCCGTCGGTCGTGCGAACCCTCCCGCGGATCTGGGGACCCGGATCGAGCGCCACGTCGATGGAGCGATCGCGCTCGAGGGTGATCGCGGTCGTATCGACGCCCTCGAGCACATGGTCGTACCACTGTGCGACGAGCCGCACGTTGTCCGGTGGAACGGTCCACATGTAGTACTCGCCCGCCTCGCGAAGCGCGAGGTAAGCACCGTTCTTGTTCGACCGCTCGCAGTCCCACGGAAGCGGTGCGGCGAGGCTCCGCGTGCAGATCTGGGCGTCCTCGATCGGTCCGCTCGGTCCGCGGACCACCCCGCTCAGCAGGACCCCCTTTACCAGAGCGACGTCGAATCCCTGCACGTCCGTGGTGCGAACGTCGACGACGTCGGCCTCCTCGCTGGAGAGACGGCCACGAGCCCACTGTGGAATGAGCTTGCCGCCGGGCGGTCCAGTCACATCGAGCTTGTAGACGTCGGACCGGACGTCGATCGTGTACCCGCCCTGCTGGCCGCTGCGCGCGCACGTCGGCGGCTCGATGGTGTTGGGCGGATGCGCGCATACGTCCGCACCGGTCACGAGGGCCCCCGCGTCGCTCCGCACCGTGCCACTGATGGTCGAGTGAGGATCAACTCGCACGGCGGTCGTCGCGTCGGCGTCGACGACCTCGGCCCAGACCTGCGCGGCACCAAGGCGCGTGCCCAGGCGTGGCGTCACATGGACCGAATATGTTCCAGGGCGGAGGCCGAGCCGCGCCGTCCCGGCGGAGCTCGTCTCGCCGCAGCCCTCCTGCTGGCCTCCGACCGTGAACGCGCAGACAGTCGCGCCGTTCACCGGCGCGCCGGCCGAAGCGCTGACTATGACGGCGAGCGTTCGGAGGGGCACTGCCGTTGGTGATGCGGCCACCGGCGCCGTCGGCTGACATGCAACAAGCACGACGGCTAGGACCACAAGCGCCGAGCGCGGCGGACGGATCAACCTACCTATGGTCGTTAGGGGCTGTCGCCGCCTCCTCGCGCTGCGCAGCGGCGAACGAGCCAAGCAACCGAGAAATCTCGGCGAGCGGTCCTGAGATCTCGTCGCCCTGTTCGCGGTCCATCAGGTCCCGCATGGCCTCCCGGATCGGCTTGCCTTCGGAGAGCACCAGGTGCGTCTGCTCGGTGATCGGCATGACCACGCCGCGCTTCACCGACGCGCGATAGGTGGCTTCGGCGGTGGACATGCCCTCGGCCACTTGGCCACCGAGCCGCCCTGGGACCTCCGCGACCGGGACGCCTTTCGCAAGCATCTCGCCGACGGTGCGGTTTCGCGAGAACTTGCTCGTACAGGTCGCGATCAGATCGCCGAATCCCGCGAGCCCGGCGACGGTCAGCGGATTCGCGCCCTCCGCGAAACCGTACCGCGCGATCTCCGCGAGCCCGCGGGTGACGAACCCGGCCTTCGCGTTCTCGCCGTACCCCATGCCATCGATCGCGCCGGCGCCGAGGGCGATGATGTTCTTGAGCGCCCCGCAGAGCTCGACGCCGACGACGTCCGCGTTCGTGTACACGCGGAACATCGGCGTGCCGACGAGCATCTGAAAATGGCGGGCTGTCGCCGGATCGACGGATGCGATGACGGTGGGCGCAGGAAGCCCCGCAGCGATCTCGCGGCTGATGTTCGGCCCGCTCAGGACCGCGACGCGCTCCGGCGCAAGCGCCTCGGCCCAGAGCTGGCTCATGCGACGGCCGTCCTCAGCAAGCCCCTTCGTCGCGGAGAGGATCCGGTGCCTGGGCCGGAGGTGCGCCGCCACCCGGTCACGCAAGCCACGCACGCCCTGGCTCGGAACGGTGACGATGAGGTCATCCGATGCAAGGGCGCGCCCGAGGTCGGCCGTGACCTCGACGCGATCGGGCACGCGGATCCCCGTCAGGTATCTGCGGTTCTCACGCCGCTCTGCGATCTCCTTCGCCTGGGCGGGGTCGCGCGTCCAGAGAACGACATCCTTGCCGCCATCACGCGCGAGGATCGTCGCGAGCGTCGTGCCCCAGGACCCGGCCTGAAGGACGGTGACCGTCAAGACGTGCCGACGCGCGGCTCGACGCCGCGCATGATCCGGTCGATGTTCGCGCGATGACGGATGAAGACGACGGTCCCCGCGACGATGATGAACGCGAGCGTCGCCCAGTTGAACGTCAGCCACCCGGTCGCGCAGAAGACCAGGTACCCGACCAGAGCGCCGATCACGGACGCGAGAGAGCCCACCGAGACCATGCGTGTGAGCGCCAGCGCGATGGCGAAGAAGGCGACCGCGCTCGCCCACGCCGGAGTCGCGACAAAGAGGAGCGCACCGAACCCGGTGGCGACGCCGCGTCCTCCGCGTCCGCGAAGGAGCGGTGGCCAGCAGTGCCCCGTCACCGCGGCAACCGCGGCGACCGCCTCCGCAACGGGCCGGCTCGCGCTACCGGGCGGGAAGAGCAGCTGCGCGAATCCCACCGCGAGCGCGCCCTTCAGGATGTCGAGCACCGCGACCAGGACGCCGGCGCCCGGACCGAGGGTGCGGAACGTGTTCGTCGCGCCGGTCGAGCCAGATCCAACGTTTCGCAAATCGACGTTCCGATAGAGCTTCCCCACCAGGTAGCCACTCGAGATCGAGCCGACGCCGTAGCCCACAGCGCCGACGATCAGCAGGCCGAGCAACGAGGCCCAGGAATCGATCACTCGTGCGCTCCGCGCAGTTCGATCCGGAGCGGCGTGCCGTGGAAACCGAACCGCTCGCGGATCTGGTTTTCTAAGTAACGCGTGTACGAGAAGTGGACGGCAGCGGGACGGTCGACGAAGAAGACGAACGTTGGCGCCCGGCTTTTCGCTTGCGTCACGTGCCGGAAGCGGACCTCCTTGCCGCGATCTGATGGAGGTGGGTGCGAGCCGACGGCTTCGACAAGCAAATGATGGAGGTCGGCGGTCGGCACGTGCTTGCGGCGCTCGTCCGCGATAGCGACGGCATCGGCGAGGGTCTCCTCGACGTTTCGGCCCGTCTTGGCGGAGACGAACCGGTGCTGGAGCCACGGAGCGAAGTGAAACTCCCGGGCGATCTCCTCTTCTACCGCCGCGGTGGTGTCGGCGCCGCGCTCGACGAGGTCCCATTTGTTCACGGCGAGCACCAAGCCGATATACGCCTCGAGCGCGTAGCCCGCAATGTGCAGATCCTGAGCAGTTAGCCCTTCGGTCGCATCGCTTAGCAGGACGGCGACGTCGGCCCGCTCGAGCGCGCGAATCGTACGTAACAGCGCGAACTTCTCGATACCCTCCTCGATGCTTCCGCGCCGTCGGATGCCGGCGGTGTCGATGAGCCGGATCGGCCGGCCGGCGCGCTCGATGACGGTGTCGACAGTGTCGCGGGTCGTTCCCGGCGATTCGCTCACGACCGCGCGCTCTTCGCCGGCAAGCCGGTTCAGGAAGCTCGACTTACCGACATTCGGGCGTCCGACGATCGCGATGCGCACCTCATCGGTGTCCGGCTCGAGCTCTTCGGCCGGCGGCGGCAGCTTCGCGACGATCGCGTCGAGGAGGTCCCCGGTCGAGGTGCCTTGCAGCGCCGAGACCGCGTAGAGGTCGCCGAGGCCGAGCTCGTAGAACTCCGCCGCCTGCGCCTCGGTGCGCCAGGACTCGGCCTTGTTTGCGGCGAGAACCAGCGGCTTGCCACTGCGGCGGAGGAGATCCGCGACGTCGTGCTCCACAGGAAGGATGCCGCTCTGCGCGTCGACGACGAAAACGACGACGTCGGCCTCGGCGATGGCTGCCTCGGCCTGCTTGCGCACCGCAGTCTCGATCTCGCCGGTCGCGTCATCGAGTCCACCGGTATCGACGAGCGTGAACTCACGACCGCGCCACTCGGCGGTCGCGTACAGGCGGTCGCGCGTCGTGCCGGGTTCGTCCTCGACGATCGCCACGCGCTCGCCGATAAGGCGGTTGAAGAGGGTCGACTTGCCGACGTTGGGACGGCCGACGATGGCAACGAGGCCGCGGCTCACGGGAGTAAGCCTAGGCGGCGAGGTTCTCAGCGCGCTCCTTCACTTCGAGCAGCGTGTCCATCGGCGTGGAGCAGCCCCCGATCAGTCCGACACGATCCTCGCCGCGGAGCCACTCGGCCTTGAGCTCGTCGGCGTCCTCGATGTGGTACGCGTTGCGGCCCTGCATCTTTGCGAGGTTCACGAGCTCCCGCGTGTTCGCCGAGTTCTTCCCACCGACGACGATGATCGTGTTCACCTGCTCCGCGAGCTCGCTCGCGGCGTGCTGCCGCTTGACGGTCACCGGGCAGACCGTGTTGAAGACCTTCGTCTCCTGCGCGATCTCGGCGACGTGCGCGACGAGATCCTTGAACGCCCACGGCGGCTGCGTGGACTGCGAGACGACGCCCGCCTTCTTCATTCGGGGGAGCTTCTCCCACTCTTCCTTCGTCTCGACGACGACCGCGTTCGGCGCGAAACCACGCAGACCGACGACCTCGGGATGCTCGAGGGTGCCGAGGATGATCACGGTGTAGCCCTCGTCGGCGAGCTGCTTGGTGAAGCGCTGCGCGCGCAGGACGAGCGAGCATGTCGCGTCGATGCATTCGAGTCCCTGCGATTCGATCCTCGCTCGCGTCTCCGGCGGGACGCCGTGCGCTCGGATGACGACGATGCCTTCCTTCGCGTCGGCGGGATCTTTGATGACCTTGACCCCCAGGGCGCCCAGCCGCTCGCTGATCTTGGGATTGTGCACGACCTGGCCGAGGTTGTAGACGGTCTTCCCGGTCTCGGCGGCGGCCTCGGTTAGTTCGACGGCCTTCTTGACCCCGAAACAGAACCCGTTTTCGCGCGCAAGAAGGACTTCCACGGAATCAAGTGTAGGCGCATGAAAACGAGTGTTCGTGACCGGGAAGTGCCAAGAACTATCGCGAACCCCGCTCGTGCGGCGCGAAGGACTTCCAGACCCGATAACGCTTCGCGCTTCTCCCGTCCTGCATTCGAACGATGTCAATTCGGATGTCATCGTCGCGTAAGTCGGACCGCGAGAGGCGCCGTTCAGCTAGCCACTCCCCGAACAGCCGATCGGCGGAAGAGAAGTCGGTGGGAGCTACGACCTCGACAAAGTCATCCTGTCCCCGGATGCTCCACGGCTCGCGGCTGTCGCGCGTCGAGTAAGCCCCGCGCATTTCCGACGGGAGCATTTGCGCGATGCGGACCATGATCGCGTCGGTAAGACCCTGCGCATTGGCCATATCAACACCGAGATCGGCCGCATGGAACGGCTCGCCGACCCGCAGAAGGATGTCGCGTCGCCAGAAGGCACCGAGCCGCGCGCGCGGCGTCCCGATCACCGCGATCGGCACGATGACCGCGTTGGAACGCCGCGCGATGAGCGCGATGCCGGGATGTCCGCGGATGAGCGCACCGCTCTCGCTGCGGTGCCCCTCCGGAAAAAAGCCGGCGGGGTGACCGGCTTCGAGCACCTTCAACGCCATCTGCAGGGCAGCGCGGTCCGCTTCGCCGCGACGGACCGGGAACGCGCCAATCGCGCGCAGCGCGAAACCGATGACCGGGATCTGGAAGAGCTCGCGCTTCGCCATGAAGCGGATCGCGCGCCCGAGCGCGAACTCGATCCACGGTGGGTCCTTCCAATTGATGTGATTCGAGACCAGGATGTAGCCGCCCCTCTTTGGGATCCGCTCGGCGCCTTCAAGCCTCCACGGAGCGAGAAACCGAGCCAGCGCACGAAAGAGGGGAAAGAGCGTCCGCCACAGGACGAGCTGGTCCTCCGGGAGCGTCGGCGTCCCGGCGAAAGCGGTCACGACGGGATCGGTCGGCGCTCTATGACCTGCAGCACGCGGTCGAGCGCCTCGCGCACCGAGAGGCCGTCCGTCTCGACCACGATCGCGTCATCGGCCGCACGTAGCGGCGCCACGGTCCGCTTGCTGTCGAGCTCGTCGCGGCGAAGGATCTCCGCGAGCAGATCCTGGCGCGTGCGTTTCTCGCCACGTGCCGCGAGCTCTTCCTCGCGGCGGCGCGCGCGCTCCGCGGCGGAGGCCGTGAGGAAGACCTTCCGCTCGGCGTTCGGGAGCACGACCGTCCCGATGTCGCGGCCGACCATCACGATCCGCCCTCGGTCGGCGATCGCGCGTTGTTGCTCGACCATCACGTCCCGCACAAATGGCACGCGCGCAGCCTGCGAGACGATCCGATCGACCTCTGGGCTCCGGATGTCCCAGGTCACGTCCGCGCCATCGAGAAGAACGGTGTAGGCGCGGCCGTCGCGGACGGTCGGTGGACCGATCGCGATCCGGAGTTGTCGGGCGAGCTCCGTCAAACGCGGTCCGTCGTCGGGATCGATCCCCCGCCGGAGCGCGGCGAGCGCGACCGCGCGATACATCGCGCCCGTGTCGAGGAACGTGTACCCGAGGCGCTCCGCGACGAGCGCGCCGATCGTGCTCTTCCCCGCTCCCGCGGGCCCGTCGATCGCCACAGTTCGCGGGGTCGCCATCAGGCGCCTCCGAGAGCGCGGACCTCGGCGGACGTGAGCTCCCGCCACGCGCCCGGACGTAGACGACCTAGGAGCAGCGGCCCCATCCGGATACGCCGGAGTCTGGTCACCTTCAGTCCCACAGCGGCGCACATGCGGCGCACTTGGCGCTTCCATCCCGTCCGCAGCACCATTCGCAACACCGAGCCGCGGCCGCCCCGCGAGGCGAGCGCTACACGCGTCGCCCGCGCCGTGCCCTCCTCGAGCGCGATCCCCCGGCGCAGCGCGGCAAGCGCGGTCTCGTTCGCGACTCCGGCGACGACCACCTCGTACTCGCGCTCGTGCCCATGACGCGGATGCAGCACGCGCTCTGCCCACACGCCGTCGTTCGTGAGGACGAGCAGACCCTCGGAGTCCGCGTCGAGGCGTCCCACGGGGTAGAGGCGGTCGCGCGCGCCGAGGAGATCGACCACCGTGCGCCTGCCACGCTCGTCGTGCGCTGTAGAGACGACTCCAGGCGGCTTGTTCAGCAGGACGTAGCGGTGGCGCGGCGCAGGTGCGACCGCCTGACCATCCACCTGGATCCGTGCATCAGGCGCGACCCGGGTACCGAGCTCCCGGACGATCTCGCCCTCGACGGCCACGCGGCCTTCGCGCATGAGCCCCTCGGCCGCGCGGCGCGACGCGACCCCGCGATCGGCTAGCACCTTCTGGAGTCGGATCAACGGTCGGGGGGCTCTGCCCCCCGGCCCCCGACGCTCTCCAGCACCTGACCCTCGGGGCTGAGGGCGTGCGGTAGGTCGTCGAGGCTTTGCAGGCCGAAGCACTCGAGGAACTCCCATGTTGTTCCGTACAGGATGGGCCGACCCGGTGCCTCTTTGCGACCCCGCTCTTCGATGAGCCGCCGCGACGCCAGCGTGTAGATCGTCTGGTCGCAGTTCACGCCACGGATCGCCTCCACCTCGGCGCGCGTCACCGGCTGGCGGTAGGCGATCACCGAGAGCGTCTCGAGCGAGGCCGCCGAAAGGCGCAACCGGTCCGCGCCGAGATACGCCGCGACCTGAGGCGCGTGCTCCGTGGCGGTGACGATCTGCCACTCATCGCCCGAGCGCTGCAGACGCAGGCCGGTCCCTTCATATGACGTGCCGAGCTCCGCGAGCGCATTTTCGACCGCGCGCGGGCTGCCTCCGACGATGCGACCGAGCTCGCTTCGCCCGACGGGCTTCTCCGCCACGAAGAGGACCGCCTCGACGGCGTTCGCTAGCTCTGAGCGGATGAGAGTTCCCTCCCGGTGATGAGAATGTCGCTGAAGAGCTCGTCCTGCGAGAGATCGATCACGCCGCGTCGGTAGAGATCGAGCAGCGCGATGAAGGTCACGACGGCGAACCCTACAGTCGGCGTTTCGGCGAGGAGCGTAGCGAAGCTGACCTCGCCCTGCGCTGCCACGAGCGCCTCGATCTCGGCGGTGCGTTGCTCGACGGAGTAACGCTCGCCCGGAGCGACGATGTCCTCCTCGCGCTCTCCATGGCGGCCTGCGAGCGCGAGGACGCGCGACCACGCCGAGGCCAGTGCATCGACCTCTCCCCCGCGGGGCGGCAGCTCGATCGTCCCGCCTTCGCGATGGAACGCGCGCTCGCCTGCGCGCAGCCGTGCGCCGAGCTGGCCTGCGCGCTCGCGCACGACCGCGTATTCGAGCAGACGGAGTCGCAGCTCCTCCTCGGACTCGGTCTCCTCCTCGGCCAGCGGTTCGAGGCTCGGCAGGAGACTGCGCGCCTTGAGCAGAACTAGCCGTGAGGCGAGCGCGAGGAACGCGGAGACCTCGTCCGCGGGAAGCGAGGGCATCGCCCGCACGCGAGCGAGGTACTCGTCAGCGAGATCGCCAAGGCGCACGGTGAGGATGTCGAGCTTCTTTTCCTCGACGAGCTCGAGGAGGAGATCGAGCGGACCGTCGAATCCCTCGACGGTGACGCGCGGGGCCTGCGAGTCCATCACGGCAGGGCCTCGCGGTCCGCGCGCGCGAGCAGCTCGTCGTCGGCGCCGGCCGGACGCTCGTGGTGGCGCGCGATGAGGCGCACAACGCGGTCAGAGGCTCCGTCGGCCTGCGCGAGACGCGCACCGCGGCGGGCGTGGTCCAGATAGCGCGCGAACGTCGAATCGCCGCGCGCGAGGCGAGCCCGCACGCGCGGGGCGAAACGCGAGAGCAGCACTCCCGCGACGCGATGCCAGAGCTTGGTGTCAGAGGGCTTCGCGCGGTCGTGAAGGAGGCCAGCGACGATGACCTCGTGGTCGGCGCCTAGGGAGCGAAGGATCCGCGCTGTCTCGCTGGCGTGGCGCTCATCAGCGCCGGCCGCTCCGAGGTAGCGGACCGTCTGCTGAACGCGGTGGAGCATCGGAGTCAGAAACCCGGGCCGGCGAAGAGCCGCGCGAGGAACACGGCAGGCCCGAAGACCACCGTGCTCAATACCCGGGCGCCGAAGAAGAGGAGCAGCAGCAAGAGGATCGGGCCGTATTGCTGGTAGCTGCGCCAGGTGAATCGCTGCTGCGGCGGCAGGAGCCCGTACACGACATTCGAGCCATCGAGCGGCGGGATCGGAATCAGGTTGAAGACCGCAAGCACGCAGTTCCAAAGCACGATCTGCCCGAGGATCTGCTCATATGCGCCGCCCAAGAGGTCGAGGCCGCCGAACCTCAGTGGGATCGCGCACAGCGCCGCGAGGATGAGATTCGCGAACGGACCGGCGAGCGCGACCGCGCTCACTCCAAGAGCCGACCGGAGCCGTGACTCGTTGAATGGCACGGGCTTCCCGTAACCGAAGCCGGCGAGAACGATCAACAGCGTCCCGAAGGGATCGAGATGCGCCATCGGATTCAGGCTCATCCGACCCATGAGCCTGGCGGTGTCATCGCCCAGCCGGTTCGCGACATACGCATGCATGAACTCATGGACCGTGATGCCGAGGAGGATGGCGATCACGAAACCAAGGAAGAGTGTTGGCTGCTGCGCGGCGCGCTGGATCGGCGCGACCAGCCCGCCGGTCAGCCAGGCGTAAGCCAATAAGACGAGACCGATGAGTAGGAGGGGGTTCATGGATCCGCCTCCAGGACCTCGGACCCCTCGAGCGAACACTCGTAGACGAGTCTAGGTGGCTTAGGGGGTCGCGATCCGCCCGAGGACGAGTCGCCGACGCGGAACACGTCGCGCGCTCCAGCGAAAGGCGTCGCGCACCATCGTGATCGCGTCGGCGTCCCCGGGCTTGCCGGCGACGTGCACATCGGCGTACGGCTGCCCGCGCTCGACACGGTCGCCGACCTTCGCGTGAAGCACGATGCCGGTGCGGTGGTCGATCGGCTCGCCCTTTTTTTCGCGGCCCGCGCCGAGATGTACGGAGGCGATCCCGACCTGGTCCGCGGCGATCCCAGCGACATAGGCCGTTCGCGGCGCTCGCAGGGACTGGACGTGTGGGGCGCGCGGCAGCTTCGCGGGGTCGTCGACCATGGACACGTCGCCGCCCTGGGCGGCGACGAGCTCGCGGAACTTGGCGAATCCGGCTCCGGTCGCGATCGCCCCATCTATACGGGCGAGCCCCGATTTCGTGTCGCGCACCCGGCGGGCGCGGACGAGCATCTCGGCGCCGGCGACCCGGGTGAGCTGGACGAGGTCCGGCGGACCCTCCCCGTGTAGCGAAGCGATCGCCTCGGCGATTTCCAGGCTGTTGCCCACCGCGCGGCCGAGTGGCTGCTCCATGTCAGTGAGCTCGCAGGTGACCGCGAGACCGTGCGCGACCCCGATCGCCACCATCGCCCGGGCGAGCTCGCGCGCCGAGCGCAGGTCCTTCATGAAGGCGCCGCTGCCGACCTTGACGTCGAGCACGACCGCGTGCGCGCCGGCCGCGATCTTCTTCGACATGATGCTCGAGGCGATGAGTGGGATCGACGGA
>VBIL01000167.1:0-17162 GCA_005879975.1 Chloroflexota bacterium | reverse complement strand
GACTCCAGCTTGTCGAGCGTGCCGCCGGAAAAACCGAGCCCGCGGCCGCTCATCTTGGCGACGGGTGCCCCGCACGCTGCGACGAGCGGCGCGACCACGAGCGTCGTCTTGTCGCCCACCCCGCCCGTCGAGTGCTTGTCCACGACGCGGCCGAAGCGTGAGAGGTCGAGCCGCTCGCCCGAGCCGACCATCGCCGCGGTGAGCGCGGCGGTCTCCGCGGCGTCCATCCCGCGCCAGACGACCGCCATGCAGAACGCGGCCATCTGATAGTCGGGGACGTCGCCGGCCGAATAACCGAGCACGAGTGCGGTGATCTCGTCCGCGCGCAGTTTTCCGCCGTCGCGTTTGCGCTCGATGAGCTCGACGACGCGCGGTGTCAAAGCTTCGCGATCACGCCCTTGATCAGCTCGCCAAGGCGCCTGCCGGCGCGGTTCGCGACTTCGAGCACCGCTTCAGCGGTGACGTGCTCGATCTGACCGGGGATGCCATCCGCGCCGAATCCGCGCATCATGCGAAGCTCCGCAGGAGTCTCGTAGTTCGGTCCGGCGACCGCGAGGTACACGCCCTCGCGCAGATCGCCGTCGGCCTTGTGCGCGAGCTCGCGCAATTCCTCGGTGTACGTTCCCACCATGTCCACGAAGCGCGGACCGAGCCGGTCGTCGTTCGGGCCGCGGAGCGGATTCGCGCCCATGAAGTTGATGTGGTCGTTGATCACCATGAGATCGCCGGCCTTGAAGGCGGGATTCAATCCGCCGCAGGCGTTCGTGATGATCATCGTCCGCACTCCCCAGGCGCCCAGAACGCGTACGGGAAAGCCAATGGCCGCTATGTCGTAGCCCTCGTAGTAGTGCAGGCGGCCGTTCATGATCGCGACGTCCTTCCCTGACAGCGTCCCAACGACCAGCTCGCCGGCGTGTCCCGGCGCGGTGCTCTTCTGGAAACCCGGGATCTCGCCGTAAGGAATGCTTGTGCCGTCTGTGACCTCGCGCGCCAGCGCACCCAGCCCGCTTCCGAGGATGACCGCGATCTTCGGGGCGCGCTTCGCCTTGGCGCGGATCGCCGCTACGGCAGGTGCCGTGTCCGGCATCACGTGCCCGGTTCCTTGAGGATCTTCTGGCGCAGCAGCTCGACGAATGGCCTGGCGTGCGCGGTGCGTGCGAAGCGCGCGACTGTCTCGGCCTTGCGCACATTGATCACGTCACCGCTCTTTAGGTCGTGCTCTTCTTGGCCGTCAAACGATAGAACTGCAGGCTCATCTCGAACCTCCAGCTCGAGCAGTTGTTGCGGATCGAAGACGATCGCGTTTCCGAACGAGAGATGCGGTGCGATCGGCACCATCGTGATCGTGCTCGAAGCGGGAAGGATGAGCGGTCCGCCAACTGAGAAACCGTACGCGGTGCTTCCGGTCGCGGTCGCAATGACCAGCCCATCCGCCCAATACACGATGAGTGGTTCGCCATCTACCTTTACGGCGACCCGGATCGAACGCACCTGTTTGCCGCGTGCGACGACCACGTCGTTCAGGGCTAGCCCACGCGCGAACTCGTTCCGGTCGCGGATGATGCGTGCATCGAGCATCGCGCGAACCTCGAGCTCGAAGCGGCCGGCGACGACGTCCGCGAGCGCGGCGTCGAACTCCGTGATCGTGGTGGCAGTCAGGAAGCCGAGTCGCCCTAGGTTCACACCGAGGATCGGGATGTCGAGCGGGGAGAGCGCCCGGGCCGCGCGCAGCACGGTGCCGTCCCCTCCGAACACACATGCGACGCCAGCGCCGGATACGCCGATCGGCAGAGCATGCCCGTCCAACGAGACCTCGAAGATCTCGTGTCCCGCAAGCCGTAGCTTCACCGCGAGCTTCTTCGCGATGTCGACCGATTCCGGCCAGTCGGGTCGAGATGCGAGAGCGATCTTCATCGCGCGGCTTCGCGGGCCGCCGCAGCCAGCGCATCCGCCGACAGGCCCTCTGCGCCCTTGCGCGCGTGAAGGAAGATCTCGCGGTTGCCTTCACGGCCGGCTATCGGCGACGGGGCGACCGCGATGATGCCGAAACCCTGCGACGCGAGGTCGCGCGCGACCGCGACGACGGCCCCGGCTCGCGCCTCTGGATCACGGACGACACCGCCTTTGCCCACCGCCTCGCGCCCCGCCTCGAATTGCGGCTTGACCAGCGCGACGACCGCGCCGTGATCGCGGACTTTTGCGAGCGCAGGCGGCAGCGCGAGACGGAGCGAAATGAAGGAGACGTCCGCGACGACGAGATCGACGGGCTCCTCGACCGGAACGCCCTCGCGGGCGTTCACCCCTTCGTGCACGACGACCCGCGAATCGTTGCGCAGCCGCCAGTCGAGCTGTCCTTTCCCAACATCCACAGCGTGGACACGCGCGGCGCCGCCCTGCAGCAGCACGTCGGTAAATCCACCGGTCGACGAGCCCACGTCGATCGCGACCTTGCCGCGCACGTCGAGCCCGAATGCCTCGAGCGCGCCCGCGAGCTTGTCTCCGCCTCGCGATACGTAACGCGGACCTTTCTCGACGACGAGGTCGACATCCTCGGGGACCGGCGCGGCGGCACGGTCGGCGCGGTCGCCGGCCACGCGGACCGCGCCTGCGAGAATGAGCGCTTGTGCGCGCTCGCGGCTCGGCGCGAGGTCACGCTGCACGAGCAGCTGATCGAGCCGGACCCGTCGCGCTATCGACGGGGCTCGTTTCCCGCGTTGGTCCGGTGAGGCCCGAAAATCTCGGTCAACGCGCGCTAGCCTAATCGTCCTTTCTAGACTGCCCTGCGATGCCGAAGCGACTTCCGCGCGCACGGACGCTCAAGGGCGATCCCAAGCTCGCCTACTACGACTCGGCGGGTGGGGTGGCAGGCGAACCGGTGATCGTCTTGTTGCACCAGAGCCTCGCCCGGTCCGAGGACTGGGAGAACATCTTCCCCCGCCTCGCGACGCGCTACCGCACGATCGCCTACGACGCCCGCGGTCACGGCAGGAGTGGCCGCGCCCCCGAGTACACGCTCCGCGCGTTCGCGGATGACGCGCTCCGCGTGTTGCGTGAGATCGCGAAGGCGCCCGCCGTGTTGATCGGGCACTCGCTCGGTGCGCTCACCGCGCTGGTCGCCGCGGCCGATGCGCCCGAGCTCGTCCGGGCCATCGTTCTCGAGGACCCGCCGATCCCGTTTCCAAAGGCGTGGGACCAAGCGCGGTACGGCGCCTTGCGCGAAGCGCTCGGCTCGGGCGATCCCGTCGCGCTCGCCAAAGCCGTCGCGAAGCAGCCGCTTCCCTCGCCCGGCCCTCGTGGCGAGCGGACCTACGGCGAGCTGCGCGGCTTCTACGCCGCGGAGCGGGTGGTGACGTACTTCCGCGACGTCGATCCCGCGTTCATCGACGCGCGCACCGCGGGCGACGATCCCACCGCGAGCGCGCTCACCGACGCGCTCGCGAACGTTCGGTCGCCGGCGCTGGTGCTTGCGGGCGAGCCGCGCCTGGGTGGCGCGGTCGACGATGCGGCGGAGTGGAAGCTCAAGAAGCTTCCCGACGTCACCGTGAAGCGATTCCCGGGAAGCGGCCACCTCCTCCACGGCTTTCGTCCGGAGCAGTTCATCGAGAACATCGAGCCATTTCTGCGCAAGCTTCGGGAGTCATAGCTCCGATTACCCGCGTCAGGCCCGCTTCTTGCGGAGCGACAGATATCGCGCCCTCGCCAGACCTCTTGAGGTCCAGCTTTCCTCTCGGCCGCGCTCCGCCTCCTGCGGCGGCACGCGCAGCACTCTTCGTACCGCCGGTCTCTCCACCCACGCGAAGGAGCGGCGGCCAAGAAGCAGGAGGGAACCCATGAACGCTCGGCGCTTTGTCACCGGAGTGATCGCTTTAGTGCTGACGACATTCATGCTCGGGGCCCAGGCCGCGGGCGAAAGCCGGGGCGCCGCTAGTGCGCTGTCAGCGATCCCGGTGAGCGGTACGGCACAATCAACGGAACACTGACCAGCGCGCTCGGCGTGACGCAGTCGGTCACGGATCAGCCGGTGAGCCTTCCGGTCACCGCGGTGAGCGTTGGGAGCGCGCCTCGCCGATCGGCCGCCGGCTCTGTGAGCACCCAGCAGGCAGCGCAGAACTGCCAGATCCTTCATCTCGACTTTGGCGGGATCACTCTCGACGTCTTGGGGATCACGCTGCAGCTCAGCCCGATCTCCCTCGACCTCAATCTGGGTGGGCTGCTCGGCTCGATCCTATGCGGGCTTCTGGGCGCGCTCGGCGGGGTTGCTGCCCCACCGACGCAGGCCAACATGCTGAACCGGGGCCTCGGCTTGGCCCCGTAGAGCGAATCTCGACCTGGGGTGACGGCGTATCCGGCGCTGCCACATCGGCAGCGAGGACTACGTCGTCACCCTCGGATTCTGCCCTCCTTCGTTTGGCTCGCCAGCGCGCTAGGCCTGCTCACGCCTCGCCTGCTTTGCGAGCGCGTCCGCGAGCTGCGTGATCCGGAGATCCGCTGCGTCCAGGCGCTTCGCGCACTCCGCGTAGAGACGAAGACCTTCTTCGTAGAGGCGCACGGCCTCATCGAGGTCGAGAGCCGGGTCCTCGAGCTTGTCGGCGATCGCCTCGAGGCGCTCGAGCGCCTTGTCGAGGGTGACTTCCGGCTCAGCCATTTCGTTCGATCGTCTCCACGAGCGCGCCGGCTCGCCCGTCGCGCATGCGCAGCCGAACGTGGTCGCCTGACGTCAGGTCGACGACGGAGGCGCGCACATGGCCATCCGCGCCCTCAACGATCGCGTATCCCCGTCCGAGCACGGCGAGGGGCGAGAGCGCCGCGAGACGCCGCTGCGCCGAAACGGCGCGCGAGCGGCGGACCGGCACCGCGCGCGCGATCGCGCGATCGAGGGTTCGGCGTGCCTCGTCCAGACGTTGACGGCGCACCGCGATGCGCATCGCCGGCGCGCGACGATCCAGCATCCGGCGGGCCGTCTCTAACCGGCGCCGCCGTCCATCGAGGCGTTCACGGACCCGCCCGGCGACGCGTCGCCAGGCGCGCTCGGCGCGCTGCTGGGTCGCTCCCGCGTCGGGTACGACGAGCTCCGCGGCCGCCGAGGGCGTCGGCGCACGGACATCGGCGACGAGATCGGCGAGGGTGATGTCCGTTTCATGGCCGACCCCCGAGCACACCGGCCGCGGGAAACGCGCCAGCGCGCGGACGAGCGCTTCATCGTTGAACGGCCAGAGCTCCTCGGCCGCACCACCCCCGCGCGCGAGTATCACCACATCGAGATCGCGGATCTGGGCGAGGCCGTCGAGGGCGTTGATGATCGATTCGACCGCGCCGATGCCCTGCACCTGTGCCGCCGCGAGGATGAGCTCGACGCGCGGGTCGCGGCGCGCGACGACGGTCTGGATGTCGCGCCATACCGCGCCGATCGAGCTTGTGACCACCCCGACCCGGCGCGGGGCGGGCGGAAGCCGGCGCTTACGCTCCATCGCGAAGAGGCCTTCGGCCGTGAGCCGCCGCTTGAGCGCCTCGAGGCGCAAGTACGCGTCACCCGCGCCCGCAGGACGGAGGTCATCGACCATAAGCTGGCAGCGGCCATCGCGGGGATAGAGCTCGACATACCCGTGCGCGATCACCTTCGTCCCGTCACGCGGCGTGAGCGCGACCTGCGCGGCCTTGCTCGCGAAGAGCGCGCACGCAAGCTGTCCGACGTTGTCACGGAGCGTGAAGTAGACGTGCCCTGCAGGCGAGGCGCGCGCCTGGACAACTTCGCCTTCGATCCAGAGATCCTTGAACTCGTCGCCCGACTGGATGTGCGCGGCCAGCCGTGTCACGACCTGGCCGACGCGAATGACGCGGCTAGGCGCGCTCGAGATACTCACCGGTCCGCGTGTCGACCTTGATCTTGTCGCCGCGTTCGACGAAGAGCGGCACGTTAACCCGCAGTCCGGTCTCGACCGTCGCCGGCTTGGTCGCGCCGGTCGCGGTGTCGCCTTTGAGCCCGAGGTCGGTGTCGGTGACTTTGAGGACCACCGATGCCGGAAGCTCGACGCCGATGGGCGAACCCTCGTACTCCGAAAGCAAAACCGTCATTCCATCGGTGAGGTAGTTCACGGAATCGCCGAGCATCTCCTCGTCGAGCGCGAGCTGGTCGTAGGTCGTCGTGTCCATGAAGTGGTAGTGCGTACCGTCCTTGTACATGAACTGCACGTTCCGGTGATCTAGGCGCGCACGCTGGAAGCGATCGCCGGCCTGGAACGTCTTCTCTACAAGGTCGCCTTTGCGGACGTTGCGCAGCTTCATGCGCATCTGCGCGCTGCCACGGCCGAGCTTGATGTGCTGGAACTCGACGATCTGGTACAGCACGCCGTCGACCTCGATGGTCATCCCGCGCTTGATCTCCCCGGTGCTGATCACGCTTTCCCTTTCTGGGGACCGGGGGGCGGAGCCCCCCGAGTTTGTTCGATAAGCCAGCGTAGGGCTACCTCGTATCCCGCGACGCCCTTCCCGACGACCTGATGCTCCGTCACCTCCGTGAGGAAGCTCCGGCGGCGGAATTCCTCGCGCGTGGCGATGTCGCTGATATGCACCTCCACGACCGAGAAAGGACAGTCCGCCAGGGCATCGCGCAGCACGATCGAGGTGTGCGCGAGTCCGCCGGGATTGATGATGGCACCTGCGGCATCACGGTGCTGCTGCAGGAAGTCGATGAGCGCGCCCTCGTGGTTCGACTGGAACGCCACAAGGTCGGCGCCGGCCTCGCGCGCGATCTCGCGGCATCGGGCCTCCACCTCCTTGAGCGTCGTCCGCCCGTAGATCTCGGGCTGGCGTTGGCCGAGCAGGTTCAGATTCGGCCCATTGACGAAAAGGACCTTCACGCGGCGCGACCACCGACGACCCGCGCGGCCGCGCGCAGAGCCCGCTCGTCGACGTCGATCACCTCGCTGAAGCGCCCGATGCGTCGGGGCAGGATCCAGCGCAGCTTCCCGGCGCGCGCTTTCTTGTCGCGGAGGACGAAGCTCCACACCGCGCTCGGCAGCCGCGCCCGCGTCGGCAGCGTGGCGCGCTCGAGCAGCTGCTCGAGCTGCGGTCGAAGAGCCGGCGACGCGAGCCCCATGAGCTCGGCCAATGCGGTGGCGTAGACCATACCCACCGCGATCGCTTCGCCGTGCGTCACGCGGTATCCCGACGCGGATTCGTAGGCGTGTCCCATGGTGTGACCGAAATTCAAGAGCTCGCGGAGCCCGGCCTCGCGCGGGTCTTGGCTGACGATCGCGGCCTTGACCTCCGCGGCGATCGTGACCGCGGCGAGGAGCGCGCCGAGGTCCCCGGCGCGCACGCTTTCGAGGCCGCGCGCGAGCTGAGATCGGCGAACACCGCGTCCGGCGAGTGGAAGGCGCCCACAAGGTTTTTTCCGGCCACGATGTCGATGGCCGTCTTGCCGCCGATGGCCGCGTCCGCCATGCCGAGGAGCGTCGTCGGAATCTGAGCCACGCGAATCCCGCGCAGATACGTCGCCGCCACGAATCCGGCGACGTCGCCGACGCTGCCGCCGCCGAGCGCGACGATGCCACCGTCGCGGCCAATGCCCTCGCGAGCGAGCGAGTCCCAGAGCCGGGCCGCGACCGACAGGCGTTTGGCGCCTTCGCCGGCGGGCACCCGCAGCGTCACAGGCTCCAGCCCGACCGCTGCGAGAGACCTCACCACGGCGCTCTCGTAGCGGGACCCAGTGCGCGCATCGTCGATGAGCGCGACACGTCCGCGCCACCCCAGGTCCGCCAGGTGCGGACCGACGTGCTCGAGGATCCCCGCGCGGATCAGCACTCGCGAGGATCGCTCTGGCCCGAGGACATCGATGCGCACGCCGCGCGCCGACACGAGCCATGCCGCGATCGCGCGAGCCACCTCCGTCACCGTCGCGCCGTCGACGTCGAAGGTGACGTCCGCATCGCTGTAGGCCTCACGGCGCTCTCGGAGCGCCGAACGCGCGCGGTCCCGCGGCGCGACGTCCTGATTGGGCCGCTTCGCCATCGTCGCGGCGATGCCACTGGTCACGCGGTCGAGTGAACCGCGCAGCCCGACGATGAGCCCGAGCTGCCGCATCTGCGCGCGGTTGGCTTCGCGGATCGGCGCTCCTCCGCCCGTGTCGACGACGATCCATGCCGGCGTCGGCTGCAGGCGCGTGAGAACACTCGACTCGAGGTCCCGGAAACGCTCCATCCCGTCATCCTCGATGACGGCCTTGCAGGTCTTGCGGGCACGCCGCTCGATCTCGCGATCGAGCTCGATGACCGCCGCGCCGAAATGCCGCGCCAGGACCGGCGCGATCGTCGACTTGCCGATGCCGGGCGGGCCGGCGAGGAAGAGGTGCATTACCTACGGGCGTCGAGAGGACGCAGACGACGGCGGTAGCGCTCAACGGCGGCGCAGAGGTCGTCGACGTTATCGTTCCCGAACTTCTCGCAGAGCGCGTCGGCTAGGACGAGAGCCAGCATCGCCTCCGCCACGACGCCCGCCGCCGGGACGACGCACACGTCGCTGCGCTCGACGAGCGCCGGCGCGGGCTCTCCGGTGCGGAGATCTGCCGAAGGCAACGGCTTCATCAGCGTCGAGATGGGCTTGAACGCGACCTCGAGGACGATGTCCTGGCCGTTCGTGACGCCCCCCTCGAGGCCGCCAGCACGGTTGCGGTCCCGGACGAACGCGCCATCGCGCACGCGGATCGGATCGTGTACGGCGCTGCCGCGCTCGCTAGCCGCCGCGAACGCGTCCGCGAACTGCACGCCCTTCGCGCTCTGGATCGACATGAGCGCCTGCGCGATGCGACCGTCGAGGCGCCGGTCCCACTCGGCGAACGATCCAAGGCCCGGGACGACCCCGGTAGCGCGCACGGCGACCACTCCTCCGAGTGTGTCCCCCGCCTCGCGCGCCGCGGCGATGGCCGCAACCATCGCGCCGCTCCGTTCAGGATCGGCGCTTCGCACCTCGCTCGCCTCGACCGCCTCGCGGTCGAACCGCGGCTCGCTCACGACATCGCCGATCGACTTCGTCTCGCTCGCAACGTCCGTCCCCACCACTCGGAGCAGCGCCTTCGCGACGGCGCCCGCGGCCACTCGCGCCGCGGTCTCGCGCGCGCTCGCCCGCTCGATCACATCGCGTACGTCGGCGTGCCCGAACTTGAGCGCGCCCGCGAGATCGGCATGACCGGGACGGAGGCGCGTCACCGGGTCGGGTGGTTCGGCGACGGGCTCGACGCTCATCACTCGCTCCCAGTTCACGGCGTCGCGGTTCACGATCTCGAGCGCGAGCGGCGCGCCGGTGGTCCGCCCTTGGCGTACGCCGCCGGTGATCCGCACCGCATCGCGCTCGATGCGCTGCCGCGCGCCGCGTCCATATCCGAGCTGCCGGCGCCGCAGGTCGACATCGATCTCCGCAGGCGACACCGCGAGACCCGCGGGGACTCCGTCGAGGACCGCGAGCACCATCGGTCCGTGGGACTCGCCGGCGGTCAGGAGCCTCATACGCGGCGTGGAAGAGCAGCGCGCATGACTTCGAGCGGCGCGGGCACGCCCGTCCAGAGCTCGAACGAGCGCGCCGCCTGATGGAGAAGCATCAAGAGGCCATCCATGACCCGCACATGTTGAGCCTCGCGCGCGCGCCGGACCAGGGGCGTCTCCTCCGCGATCGGCACCAGGTCGGCGATCATCCCCGGCAGCGGCTCGATGGCGAAGCCTTGGAGCGCGTCCTCGCCGTGCATCCCCAGGGGCGTCGCGTTCACCAGGGCGTCGACCCAGGTCATCTGGCGGGCCTGATCCCAGGTCACGGCGCGCGCGGTACCGGTCTTCTCGGACGGCATCGAGGCGACAAGCCGCTCGGCGCGCTCGATGGTCCGGCCGGCCACCAGTACATCGTTGCCCCTCAAGAGCTCGAGCACGCAGGCGCGTGCCGCGCCGCCGGCTCCCAGAACGAGGACGTCCACGTTGCTGATCTCGAGGATGCCCGCGCTCTCGAGTCCGCGGTGGAACCCGATGCGATCGGTGTTGTCGCCGATCAGGCGTTCTCCGCGGCGGACGATCGTATTCACCGCACCGATGCGGCGAGCCTCGTCGCTCGCCTCGTCCACCAGCCGGAGCGCGGCCTCCTTGTGCGGGATCGTCACGTTCGCGCCAAGCACGTCGGCGCGTCGCAAACGCTCCAGCGTCGCGCCGAGCTGCGCGTCGGTGACGTCGCGCACGGTGTAGCGGTGCGGCAGCCCGAGCTTGTCGAACGCGGCGTTATGCATCGCCGGCGAGAGCGAGTGCGCGACCGGATGGCCGATGAGCCAGACCTGACTCACGGGTCATTTGTTCCCGTACTTGACTCTATTGGCCTCATGCTCCGCGAGGGTCGTCGCGAAGGCGTGATCGCCGCTGCCGTCGTTCTTCGCGACGAAGTAGAAATATGGGACGTCGGCGGGCTTCGCCGCACCCTCGAGCGCGGCCTGGCCGGGGCTGCAGATCGGCGTCGGCGGCAGCCCCGCGACCTGATACGTGTTGTACGGAGAATCGATCTTCAGATCATCGAGGCTCAGCTCGCGCCACTGCCCGATCGCGTACTGGATCGTGGGATCCGCATCCAGCTTCATCCCGATCTTTAGGCGGTTGGTGTAGACACCGGCGATCTTCGCGCTCTCGTCGCGATCGCGCGCTTCCCGCTCCACGACCGAGGCAAGCTTCACGATCTCGTAGATCGTCGTCTTCCGATCCACCGCCGCCTGCCGGAGGACCTGGCCGGCGCGGCTTTCGAACTGATCGAGGAGCGTGTCGACGATCTGGGGAGCGGTCGCGGTGGGCTTGAAGAAGTACGTGTCCGGAAACAGGAACCCCTCGAGCGGCATCTCGGGCGCGAGGCCGGCGAGGACGACGTTCTTCCGCTGACCCACGACCGCCGCCTTCAGGAACTCCTCCTTGGGGATCGTCGGGAATGCCTTGCCCACTGCCGCGGCGATCTCGTTCAAGCGCCAGCCTTCGATGACTCGAAGGACCGTCTGTTCGCCCGGCGCTTTCTCGAACACTCGCGCCAGCTCGCGCGGGGTCAGCGCAGGGGAGATCGTGTATGTGCCGGACTGGAGCAGGTTCTCGCGGCCCGTGTCGTAGAGCACATATGTGAACGCCAGCGCGCTGCGGATGAAGCCATCGCTCTCGAGGCGACGCGCGATCGTGCCCGCGGTCTCCCCGCGCGAGATGATGAAGCTCCGCGATTCGGCCCGCGGGTCCTTCGCGAGATCGGGTTCCGGTCCGACGCGGTCCGCGACCAGACCGCGGATGAAGTCCTGCTTGAGGAGCGTGTCGTGGTCCTCGATTTGCGCGACGAGCGCCTCCTCGGCGATGGGTCGGCCGACGACGACAAGCCCGACGATCACGACGACGATGACCAAGATGAACGCCATCGGCCCACTCGCCGAGCGAGACCGAGGCGCGCGCATTGCGCCGCGTCCGCGCATCAGCGCGCGAGCTGCGCCAGGAAGTCTTCCAGAAGGACCGTGGCGGCGCCGGCGTCGAGATCGCGCGCCCCGCGCAGAGCGGCTTCGCTCGTCGTGTGCCGCTCGTCGTAGAGCTTCACCGGTAGCCCGAGGGCTTCGCAGGCCGTTGCGAACCTGCGGACCCGCAGGGCCTGGTGCCCGTCCTCGCCGCGCAGGGTCAGCGGAAGACCGATGACCAGCTCTCCGACCTCCTCATCGCGGACGATCTCGCGCAGGGCCGCAAGATCCTTGCTGTTGCTACGACGCGCGAGCGTGCGCAGGGGACGGACCAGGCCGTGCGCGTCGTCGCCGACGGCAAGCCCGATCCGGCGATCGCCAACGTCGAGCGCAAGATAGCGCACGGTTAAGGCGGGCCCGATGACACCGAGGATTCAACTTTGATCGTGATCCGGGAATCCAATACCGGGAGTCGGGGCCACCAGGCCGGCCACGCTTCAATGCGGACCAGCTCGAACCCGGCGTCGCGCGCGATATTCCCGACGTCGTTGATGTCGCGGCCCGCGAGTGCCGCGGTCATCTGCGGCCGCGGGCGGGTGGACTGCTGCGCGCGGGCGCGCACCCTCCAGTGCACCCCGTCCTCGGCGACGGAGGCCGGGATCACGACGTCCACGACCGCGCCGTCACGGACTAGGTCCATCCCCGGCTGAACCTCGGTCCCGAGCTTGCTCACCGCGGTCGCCTTGGGCTCCGTGTCGACCACCGTGTAGCCAGTCGCCGTCCCGTTCACGGTGATCTCGAAGGTCGTCGCGCCTTCCTTCGCTTCCTTTCCGACGACGTCTCCCGGAGGCGAGACGCTGGTGCGCTTCACGAACGCGCCGTACACGACCGAGCCCCGCGACGCCTGGCTCTGCCAGACCTTCGTCTGCTCGTCACCGGCTTTTTTGAGGTCGAGGTCGGACTGCGCGACGGCGATGTCGTAATCCGCCTGCTGCACGATCTGGATCTTCTTCGAGTCGCCGCCGAGAGTCTCGACCGGGTTCGTGACCGTGTAGTTCGGGCTCGGGCTGACGTTGATCTTCTGCGGCGGCACGTTCCCGCTCGGCCCGGGATCGACCGCCTGGATGCTGATATTCACCATGCTGATGTTGAGGATCGGGAGCAGCGTGCTGTGCGGCAACGTCTTGTCTTCGGTCGTCTGAAACCGTATGCCATCACTTGTCCGCACGACTGTCCCCTTCCCGATAAGGATGTCGCTGGTGGTGCCGTTGGTGAATCGCTCGACGCCCTGCGCCTTCGTGTCGTCCGTGCGGGTGCCGGTCGGCTTCACGCTGGTCTTCGCGGTCACCGGCACGGTCTGGCTCGTCGCCTTGATGTCGCCGTTCGGGCCCGCCCGCAAGTCATACTCGGACGGTCCGAGCGGCGACGCGTTGGCGGCAAGTACGACCGTGGCCGAAGGGGCGACCACCGCGATGAGGATGCCCGCGGCCATAAGCAGGCTAATGAAGACGGCGAGTGCTCGCCCAAGCGAGACACGCTGGGCGCCGACCGCGGCTATGGTGGCGAGCGCGACGCGGCGCGCGTCGCTCAGGTGCTCGGTCGCATCGAGCTCGTGACGCTCCAGGGCGGCCAGGCTCGCGAACGCGCGCAGATGCACGGACGAGGCGAGAGATCGCGCGCGCGCGTCGGACGAGACCATGACCAGACGATTGGCACCCGCGCGCCGGTTCAGGACATCGAGGAACGCGGCGTTGCGCGTCAGCGGCGCGCCGGCCGGCACGACCAGCACCACGTCCTGACCAGGATCCGCTGCCGCGAGGCGCCGCGCCGCGTCGAGGATCGTCGCGTCGGCCCCGAGGTCGACCACGAGCCTGTGCGGCGGTGCCGCGGTCACGGTCATGAGTACACCTGCGCACCGAGAGCGGCCGCACCGGCGGCGACGAGATCGTCCGCAAGGAGTGGCACATCGGTGAAAAGCCTTCCGACCGCTCCGGACGAGAGCGGCCCGATCCGCGCCGGCGTTCCCCGGATCTCGCCGACGATCCCGGAGAGCGCGTTTGCCAGCACCAGAAGCGACTCGGGCACGCCCACGAAGAGCCAGCGCTCGGGCGGGAGCGTGTCCTGTTGCGCGAGCGGCAAGGTCACGCACTCGGCCCATACGCGCGCATCGTCCTCGCGAGTCGCCTCACGGGAGACGAATGCATCGCGACCGAGACCGAAGACGCGCGTGCCGACAACACGCCGTTCGCGAACACGTGCCACCGCGGTCGTGTCGGCGCCGATCCGGACCACCCCGGCATCAGCGACACCCGACTCAGCGACCAGACGCGCGAGCGCGTAGATCCCGGACACGGCGGTCGCGCGCCGGCGCGAGGACGAGATCGTCGCGAGCGCGGCTCCGGAGAGCACGAGCGGAGCGACCGCGACGTCGGTGTGCACCTCGAGCGAGCGGCCGTGATAGCCGACGACCGAGTCGAGCTCGCGCCCATCCACAAGAAGCCCTGCGAGCTCGTCGGAGAGGCGCGCGGTCGCGACGCCGCGAAGGGCGGGGTCGTCGGCCACCGCGGTCTCGGCCGTCTTCGCCGCGTCGTCGCGCGCTTCGCGAAGGGCGCGGTCGATCTCCGCGCGCACGATCGGCGTGGCGGACGCTTCGCGCTCGAAGGGCGTGGCGACGTGATATGTGCGCACGTCGTCGCCGTCGATCGCGACGACTGCACGGTCCGTGGATCCACCGCGCTCCGCGGCCGCGAAGGCGGCGGCGAGCGCGGCGGTCACCGCGGGCCGGTCCACGACCAGTCCACCGGTTATGGCATCGGGGCCGAGCGCGGATTCGCCTCGTCCGAGCACCCTGAGCCGGCCACCTTCGGCGCGGGCCACGATGACGCGCGCGAGCCCGGCCGCCAACTCGACGCCGGCGACCCGCGGGCCCCCCGCTGCCTCGCGTCCTTTATCCCTAGCCACGGCCACCACCACCGTTCAGACGCTCTCTCACGACGGTACGTGCCGCTTCGACGGCCTCGGCAAGGCGAGCAGGCGCCTTACCGCCCGCTGAGGCGCTCTCGGGGCGGCCACCTCCTCTTCCCTCGATGATCCCCTCGACGCGTTTCACGATTGCGTTTGCGTCGACCGCTCCGGCCAGGTCCTTCGTGACTGTCACAACGAGCGTCGCCTTGCCATCGCGGGCTCCGCCGAGGATCACCACACCGGTCCCGATCCCTTCTTTGACGCGGTCGGAGAGCTTGCGAAGCTGCTCGATGTCGGCCTCGCCCACGTTCGCAGCCACGATCTTCGCCGGGCCGAGCGTTTCTGCCTTCGCGAGAAGCGAGGACGCGGCCGAGTCGACGCCGCTGCGCTGGACCGCGGCGAGATCCTTCTCAAGCCTTTCGCGAGACTCCTGCAGCTGCGTGACGGCATCAGGCAGGCGGGCCGGCGCGACGCGCAGGGCCGCCGCCGCTCGGCCAACGCGGTCGCGGATCTCGCGGACCTCACGGAGGGCGCCGAGCCCGGTCACCGCTTCGATGCGGCGGACGCCGGCGCCTATGGACTCTTCCTTCGTGATCAGAAACAACCCGATGTCGCCGGTGCAGTGGCAATGCGTACCCCCGCAGAGCTCGCGGGAGGGACCGGCCTCGACGACCCGCACGACATCGCCGTACGTTTCACCGAAGAGCGCCATCGCGCCGGACGCGAGCGCCTCCTGCAACGGCATCGATCGCGCATGGACGTCGGCGTTCGCCAGGATCGCGCGGTTCACATCGTCCTCGACGCGCTGCACCTCTTCCGCGGTCAGCGCACGGCCGAAGGTGAAGTCGAAGCGCAGGTTCGGGGCGTGCACGAGCGACCCCGCCTGATGCACATCCTCGCCGAAGAGGTTTCGAAGCGTCGCGTGCAGCAGATGTGTCGCCGTGTGGTTCCGCATCGTGTCGCGGCGCGCCTCCTCGTCGACCGCCGCGTGCGCGCGCGATCGCAGACGCAAAACGCCGTCGACGACCTTCGCGCTCATGACGATGATTCCGGCCGCCGCGGTCTGGGTGTCGGCGACGAGGGCTCTCCCCTCGTCCGTCGTGATCGTTCCGCGGTCGCCGACCTGACCGCCCCCCTCCGGATAAAAAGGAGTGCGGTCGAGCACGATCTCGACGTCGGTGCCCTCGTGGGCAGCTTCGACTCGCGAGCCCCCGACGACGAGCGAAACGATCGTCCCGTCGGTCACGAGCTCGTCGTAGCCCGTGAACTCACTCCGCAGCTTCTCGGCGTCGCGAAGTCCCGCGTAGAACTGTCCGAAGCGCATCGCGTCCTGCGTGAACTTCGCGGTGGCCCGGCTCCGGCTGCGCTGACCCTCGAGCAGCTCGCGGAAGCCGCGCTCGTCGACAGAGAGCCCCGCGCCTTCGGCGATCTCTGTGGTCATCTCGAGCGGGAACCCATAGGTGTCGGAGAGCCGGAACGCCGTGTCCGCGTCGATCCACCGTTGGCCCTGCGCCGTCGCTCGGGCGATAGCCTCGTTGATCATCGTGAGTCCTTGCGCGAGCGTGCGCTCGAATTTCTCTTCTTCTTCGAGGATGACCTGCGTGATCCGGTCGCGAGCCGAAGTCAACTCGTGGTAGTGGCGCTGCATCGTCTTCACGACCTCGGCGCCCAGCTGCGAGAGCGAGCCCGTCCGCAGGCCGAGGCGCCGTCCGTGCATCGCGGCGCGGCGGATCAGACGGCGGAGAACATAGCCGCGGAACTCGTTCGAGGGTGAGATGCCATCCGCTATCAGGAACGCGGCCGCGCGCGAGTGCTCGGCGACGATACGGATCGAGATGTCGGTCGCCGCGGCGTCGCCGTATTTCTTTCCCGACAGCGACTCGATCTTCTTGACCAGCGGTTGGAACAGGTCGGTGCGATAGGTATCACCGGGGACCCCCTGCAGCACCTGCGCAATCCGCTCGAGGCCCGCGCCGGTGTCGATGTTCTTCTTCGGCAGCGGGACGAGGGTGCCGTCGGCCTTGCGGTCGTACTGCTGGAAGACGAAGTTCCAGATCTCGAGGTACCGGCCGCAGTTTTCGCCAGGGTTGCAGTCGTGGTCAGGCACGCCCGCTTGTGGACCCTTATCGATGAAGACCTCGCTGTCCGGCCCGCAGAGTCCGGTCGCCCCCGGCGCCCAGAAGTTGGCTTCGTCGCCGAGGCGGAAGACCTTCTCGGGTGGTAAGAGCCCGAGCGTCTTGGTCCAAATCTCGTACGCTTCATCGTCGCTCGTGTGCACGGTGGCGACGAGCCTCGAACCATCGAACTGAAAGACCTTCGTCAGGAGCTCCCAGCCCCACTCGATCGCTTCCTTCTTCCCGTAGTCCCCGATGCTGAAGTTGCCGAGCATCTCGAAGAAGGTCTGGTGGTAACCATCCTTGCCGACCTCATCGATGTCGGTCGCGCGGAAGACTTTCTGCACCGCGACGATGCGTTTCGCCGGCGGCTGCTTTTTCCCGAGGAAGTACGGCACGAGTGGCTGCATGCCCGCGCTCGTGAAGAGGACGCTCGGATCGTCCTTCAGGATCAGCGGCCAGCTCGGCATGCGGGTGTGGCCCCTCTCCTCGAAGAAGGTGATGAACCGCTCCCGTATGGTCGCGCTGTCGATGGTGCCTTCCTCCTAAATGAAAACGCGGGTCGCCGCCCTCGGCTCCCCGCGTTCCCCGTCGCTCGAAAGTCTAACCGTCAGGACTTCGTGGCGGAGCCTCCGCCAGAGTCGCGA
>VBIL01000150.1 GCA_005879975.1 Chloroflexota bacterium | reverse complement strand
GGTTACGACGGGTACGAACGTGGGCCGCCTCACGACCGACTTCGACTGGATCCTCGACGTCGAGCTGCCGGACACCGCGGCGGCCCGCGGTCTGCTCGACAGCGAGCTCTATGGAGAGGCGATGCGGGCGGTCGCGGCTGCGACGAAGTACGACTGGACGGCCCGGCTCTCGCACGTCATGCGAGGCGGCTGTGGCACAGTCGCCGCTCGCTGAGCCGACGGCCGCGCCGGTCGACCGCGTCGGCATCGTCGGACTCGGCGTGATGGGCGGTGCGATCGCGCGGAATCTTCTTCGCGCCGGCGTCGCCGTGATCGGCCACGACATCGACCAAGCGCGCACCGACGCGTTCGCGGCAGCGGGCGGACGCCGCGCAGCCTCCGCGCGTGAGGTCGCCGAGCGCGTCGAGATCGTCTTGCTGCTCCTGCCGTCATCGGCCGCGCTTGACGCGGTGACCGAGGGCCCGGACGGCCTAGCGCGGGGCGTCCGTAAGGGCACGACGGTCATCGAGATGAGCACCCTCCGACTCCACGACAAAGAGGCATTGCGTGGCCGCCTCGAGCCGCAGGGAGCGGACGTTCTCGACTGCCCGATCAGCGGTACCGGCGTCCAGGCCGAGCGCGGGGACATCATCGTTTACGCGAGCGGCTCCGAGGGCGCGATCGAACGTTGTCGACGCGTCCTCGATCTGGTCAGCCGGGAGGTCATCAACGTGGGCCCATTCGGGACTGGGTCGCGTATCAAGTACATCGCCAACCATCTGGTTGCCATCCACATCGCCGCAGCCGGCGAAGCGCTCGCGCTGGCGAGGAATGCCGGCATCGACCCCGCATTCGCGATCCGCGTCCTTTCCGCCGGAGCTGGCACGTCCCGAATGCTGGAGATCCGCGGCCCGATGATGGCCGCCCGCAAGTACTCGCCACCCTCAATGACCATCCGGCTCTTCCAGAAGGACCTGCGGATCATCACGGAGTTCGCGAAGTCCTGCGGGGTCCCCGTGCCAATCCTCGCGACCGCGTCGCAGCTCTTCGCCGCGGCTCTCGACGAGGAGTTTGGCGAGCTCGATACCGCCTCAGTTCACGAGGCGAGCCTTCGTGCCGCGACCAGCCCTGGTCCGCCTGCGGCCACATAGGGCCCCCGCGTCAGCCCTTGACGCCGCTGGACGCGATCGCCCGTACGAAGTACTTCTGGAAAACAAAGTAGAGAACGGCCAGCGGGATCGAGGCAAGCGTCGCGATCGCCATGATCTCGGGGAAGTTCGTGAGCTCGGCCTGTTGAAACGTTCGCACGCCGAGCGGCACGGTCCGGAGGGCCTCCGTCGATATTGCGAGATACGGCCACGTGAACTCGTCCCAGGTCTCGCGGAACGCGAATACGGCGACTGTCAGGATCGCGGGCAACGACAGCGGCAGAGCGATCTGGATGAACGTCCGCAGATGGCCTGCACCGTCCATGCGAGCGGCCTCGAGCAGCTCGTCCGGCAATGACCGGAACCACTGACGCATCAGGAACACGCCGAAGGCGTCGGCGACCACCGGAAAGATCAGCCCCTGGTACGAATCGAGCCAGCCCAAGTCCTTGGTCGTCAGGTAGAGAGGAACCATGATGACCTCGAGCGGCAGCATCAGGGTGACCAGGATGAGCACGAACAAGATGCTGCGACCCGTAAACCGATATTTGGCGAGTCCGTACCCGGCGAGGCTGGTCAGTAGGACGTTCAGAACGGTCACCGACGCCGTGACGATCACGCTGTTGACCGTGTACCTCGTGAAGTCGGACTGTGTCAATGGATTCGACCAGGCGTGAAGGTAATTCTCGAACTGAGGATCGGTTGGGATCCACTGGACCGGAAGACTGAATACCGCCCCGATCTTCTTGAATGATGTCGAGATCATCCAGAACACCGGCAACAGGAGGAAAAACGCGGCGACCGTCAGCGCGCTATACAGGAACAGCGGCCGAGCCGGGTCGCGGCGCAGGGCGATCATCTTCGTGAGTCAGTCCTCGCTTCTGAATAGTCGGAGGTTGGCCAACGTGATGATGATCATCGCGGCGAGCAGGACCATAGCAGCGGCACTTGCGTAGCCGACCCTGAAGTATTGAAAAGCCGACCTGAAGATGAAAAGAGGGAGCGTCGTCGTTGCGTTGTCCGGGCCTCCGCCCGTCAAGACGTAAGCCAGGGTGAAGCTCTTCGCGGTGAAGATCGTTGCGATGATGACGACAACGAGCATCGTCGGCCGCAGCAGAGGGAGCGTGATCCAGCGGAACCGCTGCAGGATCGTCGCACCGTCGATCTTCGCAGCCTCGTAGAGGGACTCCGGGATCGATTGAATACCAGCCAGATAGACGATCGAGAACAACGGCACGAGCCGCCAATCGGTGGCGAGGATAAAGCCCGGGATGACGGCCGACTTATCGCGCAGCCAGTCGATCGGTGGGAATCCGAAGATCCCGAATCCCAGATTTACGAGGCCGTAGGGATGAAGGAGGAACTGCCACAGGATCGGCACGACGATGATCGGGACGATCGCCGGAAAGAATGTGAGGACCCGATACAGCCGCACACCTGGGATGCGCTCGTTCAATAAGAGGGCCAGTGCCAGCGATGCCACGACGACGGGAATGACCGAACCAACGACGTAGTAGGCGGTCACCCCGACGGAGTTGATGAACTGCGGATCGCGTGTCAGCTGGATGTAGTTGTCGAGCCCGATGAAGTCGCGCTTCGAATTGAACGGGTTGGCGTTGGTGAAGCTCAACAAGATCTCGCGGATGATGGGCTGAAATTTGAACGCGATGAAGAAGAGGAGGATCGGGACCACCATGAAGAATCCCCAGTAGCTCTGATTCGGGCCGCGCCGTCTCCCGATGACGCGCCCGATGGCTCGCGACGATCTCCGCCCGGCGCGAGCCGGATGAAGAACCGAATTCACTACCGGTCCGTTGTGGTCATGATCATCCCGCCAGCATGCGATGCTGAAGCAGGGCCACAGCGTCTGCCTTCGTCGACGCAGCAATCAATGCGGCCGCTTTGCGCTGTGCGGGATGGTCCAAGAAGGCCTTCAGCCCTTCGGGGTCGTCGAAATGTGATTCGACGATCCAGTCGTAGTTCGGTGGGTACCACAAGAGATCATCCGCGACGCCAAGCCAGCGGACCGTCGGGCAGGCCGCCGGCAGGGCCTTCAGGGTTTTTCTGACCGCGGCCTTCGCCGCATCGTCAACGCCGTCGCGCCAGCGGTACATCGCCATGTGGCGAACCCGACCGCGGGTCGACGGCGGACCATCGTATGTCCAGTCCACGCGCGCCACCCGATCGGTCTTCGTGATCGTCTTGATGTACTCACCGACGCGGTGATGGGTGTCGTTTTTGTTGTACGCCTCCCATGCCTCACGATCGCGATGGTCGTGGATGAGGCCGAAGTCGTAGTTGGCCGGATCCCCCACGCCGAGATCCTCGCCGAAGTCGAGCGCGAGAACTCCACTGCCGTAATAGCAGTAGGCCATTCCCTCTTTGGCTCGCAGGACCTGCTCCGCGGTGACGCCGTCGCCTCGAACGAAGAGGACCGCATGACGAATCAGATGAAGCCTCCTAACCCCAGGGTCCCACGCGCGTAAGCCCCCGGCCGAGATGAAAATCGGCGAGGCCCCGTCCTGTCAAGTGCTCGCAGGTTCGGGGCCTCGCCTTTTGTTACGACTACTTGCCGATCGCGGTGTTGTACTCCTTGATCGATTGATCGAGGCTGGCCTTGGGATCCTGGTTCTGGAGGATAACCCGGTCGATCGCGTTCTTCCACGCGTCTTGGAGCTGGCTGTAGTGGGTCGTAGCGACCAGCGCCCGGGCGTTCGTCATGTCAGAGATGAACACCGGTAGGCCGTTGAAGTCCTTCGCCGCCGGCAGCTCGTACCAGCCTTTGAGCGGCTGCAACAGACCTGTGTTCTTGAACCAGCGGTTCGGATCGCTGTACATGTAGTTCAAGAAGTTCCAGGCCGCGGCCTTCTGTGCGTCGGTCGCGTTGGTGTTCACCACGGCGGGATAGCCATAGAGGAAGTTCGGGCCGGGGCCCGCCTTTGGCATAGGCGCGACGGTGATGTTGCCCTTCATCGCAGCATTGAGAGACTCGATGAAAGCGACTGCGTTGGGGCCGCCGTAGGACATCACGTCCTGCTCATTCGCGAAGTCGTTGTACGGCGAGTTGCCGACATTCGTCGTCACCTTCGGGTCGACGATGTTCGCCTTCCAGGTCTTGAGAACCTGAACACCCTTGTCCGAGTTCCAGATGGGATTGCCGGCGGCGTCGAAGAACTCACCCTGGACCTGCCACATCAAGTCGGTGGTCATGTTGATGTACCACTGGATCGCGGGGGTGCGGAACTCGAAGCCCTTCTGCGTGATCCGGCCGTTCGCGTCGACCTTCTTCAGCTTGCCCTGCAACGCCGCGACCTGATCCCACGTCTTCGGGATGTCGGTGGCGAGATTCAGACCAGCCTGAGTGAACTTTCTGTTGTTGACGAAGAAGCTCCACGAATTCTGCTGCGTCGGCAGCCCGTAGACACTTCCATCAAAGATGTAGGAATTGATCGTGCCGGAGACATAGCGATCGATGAGGTCCTGCTGCTTGCTGCCACACATCGCCGTCGGGACCGCCGGCGAGATCAGCTTGTTGTCGTAGAGGACCCGCACCTGCGCCATATTCGTCCCGACGATCGTCGGACCGCCTCCGCTCGACGCGGCCGCGAGGAACTTCGTGTTGGAGTCGTTCGAGTCGAGGCCGCCGGTGTAAGTAATGTGCACATTCGGGTTCGCCGCTGTGTACTCCGCGATCATCGCTTTTTCAACGGCATTGCCCTGGGCCTCGGTGCTGCTCCACATCGTGATGGTGACGTCGCCAGCCGGAGCCGGGCAGTCTTTCGGAGTCGCCGCCGAAAGCGGAACCTTGCCTGACGTTGCCGCCGAGCCGGCCGGGCTGCTCGTGGACGAAGCCGCCGGTGACGGCGCGGTCGACCCACCTGCGCACGAGGCTCCTATGAGCCCCAGAGTTAAGAGCGAAGCGACAAACGATCGCCGCACGTTTATTCCCCTCCAGCGCCTATCGGTACTGCGCGAGGCATATCACGCCGTCATATTGTTCGTCAACGCAAAGCGCTGAATCTCGTGGCATGCGACTCCTCGCCCAAGACGATCTCGCCGGGTTTGGAAACGGCGGCGAGGGAATGGGCATGGTGGAGCACGGTGGGCACCGCACGCTCTTCGTCGCGCACGAGTCCGCGCCGAAGAACTTCACCGCGGTCGACGTGACCGATCCGCGAAGGCCCCGGGTCGTGTACCAGCAGGATTTGCCTCATGCCCGTGTGCGCTCAAACTCGCTGTCAATTTTCGGAACCCTTATGGCGGTGGCCTACCAGGTCGCCTCGCCAGGCGACGCACCTGCCGGCATTGAGCTGTTCGACGTCGCCGATCCCGTGCATCCGCGCAGACTTGGAACCTTCGACACCTCTGGGCCACACTCTCGGGGCGCGCACTGGGTGGGCCTCGTCGGCGACCGTGCCTACATCGCGACCGGGATGCCCGACTTCGAGCCGACCCATCGACTGGACGACCAGGTCGTCGTGATCGTCGACGTCGCCGACCCCTCCCGACCCCGAGAGATCGGACGGTGGTGGCTTCCCGGAACACGACGCGGCGACCCCGCACCGCCCCCGACTCGCCACCCCATCCACGATGAAGGCTTCAGGCCGCACAACGTGACGGTGCTTCCCGAACGACCAGATCGCGCGTATGTCGCTTACGCCGACGCCGGCGTGATCATCCTCGACATCTCCGACCCTGGTCAGCCGCGGCTCATCTCCCGACTCGACTATCACCCGCCGCTGCCGGGATTTACGCATACCGTGCTACCGCTTCTGGGCCGCGGACTGCTGATCGTGACGGACGAAGCCGTGACCGATCATTGCCAGGACCATCCGAAGATGCTGTGGGTGATGGACGCGAGCGTCGAGTCCAATATCGTGCCGCTCGCGACCGCGCCGCTCCCTTCCACCGAGGACCACTGCGCTCGAGGCGGACGGTTCGGAGCGCACAACGTCCACGAGAACGATCCGACTCCGACCTCGTGGCGTTCCGAGACGGAGATCTTCGGAGCGTTCTTCAACGCGGGGGTGCGCGCATTCGACGTCAGCGATCCCTTCCAACCGCGAGAGATAGGTCATCTCGTTCCTCCCGCGCCGGCCGGATCCCCACGGCATAGCCCGCCGGCATCCGGCTCAGAGGTGATCGGCGCCGGGGCTGTGGGCGCGTTCCTCGGCTTGCGCGGGCTCAGGTCGCTGCGCCATCGGAACTACCGGCTCTTCTTCGTTGGCCAGCTCGTCTCGGTGACCGGCACCAGGATGCAGGTGATCGCCCAGAGCTGGCTCGTGCTGGAGCTGACCGGCGACCCATTTCTCCTCGGCGTCGTAGTCGCGGCCCAGTTCGGTCCGATCCTGCTCCTCGGGCTGTTCGGCGGGCTGATCGCCGATGGCCTCCCAAAGAGACGGACCCTCGTCGCCACACAGGCTTTGGAGATGGTGCTGGCTTTGATCCTTTTCATCCTGACCATCACCGGCGCCGTAGCGGTCTGGCACGTCATAGCTCTTGCGGCCGCCCTCGGGCTGGTAAATGCCATCGATACACCGACACGACAGTCATTCGCGATCGAGATGGTCGGCAGGAACGATGTCGCCAACGCCGTCGCCCTGAACGTATCGACGTTCAACACCGCACGGGTCCTCGGGCCCGCGATCGCGGGCATGGTCATCGCGTCCATCGGCCTCCCGGCGGTGTTTCTGATCAATGCTGTGACCTACCTCGCGGTAATCACCGCATTGCTGATCATGCAGACGGACGCATTGCAGCCCTCACCATCGATCGAACGCCCGGCAAACGTCCGCGAAGTCCTCGAGAACCTCGTTGAAGGGCTCCACTACGTCTGGCACGCGCCGCTCTTGCTGCTCGTGGTCGTACTGCTCGGGGTCGTCTCGATCTTTGGGATCAACTTCGTGGTCCTTGGCCCTCCACTCGCGCGCGACATCCTTCACGCCGACGTCTCCGGCTATGGGTTGCTGATGTCGGCATTCGGGGCCGGCGCGCTTGCGTCGGCCGTTGGGATCGCGATGCTCGGATCGCGGCCTGGGACGATGGCCGTCGCCGCCACGGCGCTGGGTGTTTCCTTGATCGCGCTGGCCAACTCGAGCTTCTTGCCGTTGTCACTCGTCCTGATGGCTTTGGCCGGATTCGGTGTGGTGGGTACGGGCGCGACCGGGAACATGACGCTCCAGCTTGGGGCACCGGATCAGTTGCGCGGGCGGGTGATCAGCGTGTATGTCGTCGTCTTCGACGGCACGGCCCCGATCGGGGGGCTGATCATCGGCGCGATCGCCTCCAGCGCTGGCGTCGCGACCGCGCTTTGGATCGGCGGAGGTGTGTGCACGATCGCCGGCGTGGTCGCCGCACTCTGGCTGGGCCGGATCGGGCACAGTCGGGTGTCGTCGACCGAACCGCGAGGCCGAGCGGTCGTCACGGGCCGGCGAGCTACGGCCTCCTCCACCCCGACACGGGATCCCGCGGACAGACCCGGTCACCCTTTTCCGTAACTAGGACGACCCGCACTTCGCCCCGCTCAGCCGGCCACCAAAGAGAGCGTCGAGACCTGTTCCACCCGCCCACTCTTCGCACTCCGGTAGGCGGCGTCGAGGATCTCAACCGTTCGGGCGCCGAGCTCAGCCGGTGAGTTGTTCGAGTACGGCCGACCGAGACCGGCGTGTACGACGGCATCGACGGGACCTCGGCAGTCATAGAGACCGGCGTCGTGGTCGAGAGGGATGGTGACGTCGTCGGTCGGCGAGCGGTAGCGCCACAAGACGTTTCGTTCCAGGTCGACCATCAGCTGACCTCGAGACCCGATCGCGCGGACAGAGAGCTGGTGGCGGTTGTTCCCGGCGCCCAGATGGGTGGAACCTCCGCCGAGGCTACCAATCGCCCCGTTCGTGTACCGCACGCTGATCGCGTCGTGGAGCTCCACCTTGGCACCTAGTGGCGCCGACATGAACGCGAAGGCCTCCTGGCCGCGCAGCCCGGTGAGCCACAAGGCGACGCCGAGCGCGTGGGTGAGCTGCGCCTGTCCGTAGCCGCCGCCGGAGGTCTCCGGCCGACTCCACGTCTCAGCTTGTGGGATGAGCTCCGGGTCGGCGTCGGGATAGGTTCCCGTCTCCGAAAGGAGCTCCCTGGTCGCGGAGGCCATCTGGATCGTCATCTGTTCGAGGTCACCGATGCCGCCGTCCTCGTGCATCAGCTGATGGGCCTGCACGACCATGGGTCGGTAGTTCCAGCCGTACGCGATGATGACCGCCTTGCCGGTTCTGCGGACGGCCTCGACAAGGTCCCATGAGTCGGCGGGGTCGATCGTGAACGGCTTTTCGCACAGGACGTGCGAGCCGGCCTCGAGCGCCGCCTTCGCATGGAGGTGGTGCTTCGCGACCGGGCTGCCGACGACGACGATGTCACACCGTTCGGCGATGACGTCTTCCCAGTTGGTCGTCGCCTTGCGGAAGCCGAACTCTTCCTTGATCTTCCACACCAGCTCCGGATTCCGGCGGTTCACGATCGTGAAGTCGACGAGCTCGCGCCACCGCTCGAGATTCGGCAGGTGGGAGCTCACGGTCCACGAGCCCGCGCCGATCACTCCGAGACGAAGCTTCGCCACCGCCACCGTTCCTGTGCTCCTTCTTGCCTCGAGCCCGCGGACGGTGAAGCTACGCGGCGCGCGCGGGGGGTGTCAAAAGTCGGGTCGCGCCGACCCCCGCGCGACACCCTACGATCGCAAGGAGCGAGGTCGCCGGGGCCGGGAGGTCACGATGTCTAGGGTCGTGAAGGTTGAGCCGATTCCTGTCAGCTATCCGGAGCCGAACGATTTCAATGCGATCCGCCACCTCTGCTTGGTGAAGATCACGACCGACGACGGTGTTGTCGGATGGGGCGAATCGATCACCCAATTTCCGGAGGCGAGCCTCGCGACAAAGGCAATCGTCGACGGAATGGCCGAGCGCGTGGTCGGCAAGGACCCAATCGAGACCAACGCGATCTGGCAGTCGCTCCACGACAAGGCCTGGTGGTATGGATACAACGGAGGCATCGCGAGCTACGCGATCGCCGCCATCGACATCGCCCTGTGGGACATAAAGGGCAAGGTCCTCGGTGCTCCGGTCCTTCAGCTGCTCGGTGGCGCGGTGCACGAGAGGCTGCCCGCGATCGCTTCGTGCCACGCCCACCACCAAGACATCGGGCGGATGGTCGAGGAGGCGCAGGAGTGGGTCGCGCCGGGACTGCACGGGGTGAAGGTCGGGTTCGGAAAGCGTGGAAACGCACGCCTCGGATACGAGCACGACCGGGACGTCGAGTACATGCGCCGCATGCGCGAGGGGCTTGGCCCGGAGGCCTCGATCATGATCGATTGCGGCTGGGCGATCAGATGGGATGTCGCGACCGCGATCCGTCGCGCCAAGGCTTTCGACGAATACAAGCTCACGTGGATCGAGGAACCACTTGGCGCGTGGGACCCAGAGGGCTACGCGAACCTACGAGCCAAGACCTCCACCCTCATCGCCTACGGTGAGAGAGAGTGGAATCTGGATGGCTACGAGCGGATTTTGCAGACCGGCACCGTGGATGTCGTCGGCGTCGATCCCGGAAGGGCCGAGGGAATCACCGGCTTCAAGAAGGTCGCCGACCGTGTCGAGTACTACCGACGTCAGGCGAACGCTCACGCGTGGTCGTCGGCGATCGCCACGGCGGCGAGTCTCGCGATCAGCTTTAGCTCGCCGGCCTGTAAGGTGTTCGAGCTCAAGCCGCTCCGCAACCCGATGCAGCACGAACTGGTGACCGCGCCGTTCGAGCACGTCGACGGATACATGTACCCACCCATGAAGCCGGGGCTTGGCATCGACGTCATCGAGGATGTCGTCAACTCGTTTCGGAGCGAAAGAGTTCTCGCGAAGGTCTAGGACAGGAGAGGCCATGGCCTGGAGCGTAGGTGCCGGACTCGAAGGTAAAGGAGTGATCGTCACGGGAGCGGCAGGCGGGATCGGTCAAGCCGTGGCCCGCGCGTTCGACACCACCGGCGCTCGAGTGATGGCGGTCGATCTCGACCAAGCGAAGCTGGACGAGCTCATCGTCGGACTCGGCGGTCGGGGACACATCGGAGTCGCGGCCGACCTGCGTATCATTTCGAGCCACGACGCGCTCGTCGAGCGGGCGCGCCGCGAGCTCGGCAATGTGTACGTGCTCGCCAACCTCGCGGCTGTTCTGCGGCGACGGAGCTCTCTCGAAGAGATCACCGAGGACGACTGGGACTTCCAGCACGACATCAATCTGAAATCAGCCTTCTTTCTCTGCCGCGCCGCCGGGAAGGCGATGGTCGCGCAGGGGCACGGGGGCCGGATCATCACCTTCGCGTCGCAGGGCTGGTGGACCGGCGGATTCGGCGGTTCCGTCGTTTACGCCGCGTCAAAGGGCGGCATCGTGTCGATGACCCGCGGACTCGCGCGGACCTTCGGTCCGCACCGCATCACCGTCAACGCGGTGTCACCGGGGCAGGTGAATACCCCAATGCTCGTGACCGGTCTGGCGCCGGCGATGTACGAAGCCATGAAAGAGCAGACGCCGCTCGGCCACGTTGCGGAGCCCGACGAGCTCGCCGGCACAGTGGTGTTTCTCGCCAGCGATCACGCCCGCTACATCACCGGAGCGACGATCAACGTCTCCGGTGGCTTTCTCATGTACTGAGCCGTCGCCTACGAATGAGGGTCATCTTGACGGGTACGAAGTGAATCCCGCGGACACCAGACCGCTCGGACGATCGGGAGTGCGGCTCACGCAAATGGGATTCGGTGGTGCCTCGATCGGCGAGCTCTTCGTGAAAGTCCCGGAGGAGGACGCGCTCGCGTGTCTTCGCGCGGCGTGGGAAGCCGGCATCCGGTATTTCGACACGGCTCCCTGGTACGGACGAGGACTTTCGGAGCTGCGCACCGGAGCCGGTCTTCGCGACCGCCCTCGGGAGGAGTACGTCCTGTCGACGAAAGTTGGCCGTTGGCTACGGGCGCCGGCCGATCCTGCGGGATTCAGCACCGCGCCATGGATTGGCGGCCTGCCCTTCGAGGTGGTGTTCGACTACTCCTACGACGGGATCATGCGCGCCTACGAGCAGAGTCAGCTGCGGCTCGGCCTGACGCGATACGACCTCGCGATCATCCACGACCTCGACCTCGGCTATCACGCGCCGGAGGAGAAGCTCGGGACGTATTTCGCGCAGCTGGCGACGAGCGGCTTTCGCGCGCTGTCCGAGCTGAAGACGGCGGGTCTGATCCACGGCATCGGCGGCGGCATCAACGCCCTCGGGCTGATTCCCCGGTTCCTCGATCTATTC
>VBIL01000149.1 GCA_005879975.1 Chloroflexota bacterium | reverse complement strand
TTGAAGGGTCCCATGAGGACACGAAGCCCGGCGGAGCGTGTCGGATCCTTCGTGATCGTGAACGTGCCCAACCGACCAGCTTCGAACTTTTCACCTTCGGTCCCCTTGATCGCGCCGGTCGCGAGCATGTACGAGGTGTAGTAGGTCAGATACCCGAGGTCGACGAAGCTCCAGAGCGCGAACTGTGGCGCGCACCCATTCATGGTGTACGACACCATCTCGCTGGGAAGTCCGAGCCCGGAGATCTTCACCTTGCCACACATGTTTGCATCCTGCATCGCCTTGGCGGCAGCGGCGATACCTACGGTCGTCGGCGCCATGATCACTTTAAGGTCGGGATACTTCGCGACC
>VBIL01000148.1 GCA_005879975.1 Chloroflexota bacterium | reverse complement strand
CAGCCTGGGCGGCCGCGGCCGCCGGGGCGATCTGATCACCGGCGTTGTTCGAGATCATCACCACCTTGTAGCCCTGGGTCGCCGCGTTGGTCACGAACTCGATCTGGCCCTGAACGCTGTTGTCCGCCGTCGGTCCGACGAATGCCAGGGCCGTGGAATTCTTGAGCTCAGCCGCCGCGTCCCCGGCACCTTTGTTCGCCTGAGCGAACGGCAGGATTCCGAGGAACTTCGGCAGGAGCATCATCTTGACGCTCTGACCCGGAACTGCCTTGGCGACGCCGCCCGCGGTCGCTGTCGCCGCGGCTTGGGTCGGGGTGGCCGCGGCCTGGGTCGCGGTGGTCGGGCTGGGCGCGGCAGCGGGACCGCCGCAGGCCGAAGCGATGAGCGCGATTCCGGCGAGCAGGCTCAATGAGGCGCGGTTCTTTATGGGCATACGTCGGATCCTCCACCTCGGCCGCCGCCTACTCGGCGAACGGCGACGGCCAATCCTATATCCGGTCCGAGATCGGGCGTTGCTCAGAGATTCGGCATCACGGTCGCCTCGACAGAGCCACCCCGTCTTTGCCGCGACCGCGTGGTGGCGACGAGATTCGGCACGAGCACGGACAGGATGAGCAGGGCGCCGATCACCCCGGCCTGGGTGTTCCCCGTCGCGTTCGCGAGTGCGAGCCCGTTCCTAAGGTTCAGGACGACGAGGATCGAAAGGATCACGCCGGCCATCGTCCCCGAGCCGCCAAAAATACTGACGCCACCGAGCAGGACCATCGTGATGATGTCGAGCTCGAAGCCTTCGGCGGTGCTGCCGCGAACGGCACCGAGGCGCGCGACGAGGAGAACGCCGGCGAAGGCGGAAACGAGGCCGCTCATCGCAAAGACCGCCAGCTTCACGCGCCGGACACGGACACCCGAGAAGCGCGCGACCTCCGGGCTGCTCCCCACAACGTACGCGTACCGGCCGAAGCCGGAGAACTGGAGCAGCACGGTCGCGCCGACCAGGAGCACCGCGAAGACGATCAGCGCCAGCGGAAACGGGCCGATGATGGGCTGCTGGCCGAGCCGGCTGAACCAGTCTGGGAAACCGCCGATCGACCGGTCCCCGACGAGCAGGAGCGCGGCGCCGCGATAGCCGATCAGCCCGGCGAGGGTGACCGCGAGCGACGGCAGGCCGATGACGGCTACCCAGTAGCCGTTGAAGAGCCCGCAGAGCGCGCCGACGAGAAGAGAGGCGACGATCCCGACCTCGAGGGGGACTCCTTGCTCTTTGAGCCAGGCGACCAGGACCGCCGAAAGACCCATCACCGACGCGATGGAAAGGTCGATCTCCCCGCTGACGATGACGAATGTCATGGCGAGCACGACGATCGCCTTCTCGACGCTCAGCTCGAGGAGGTTGATCTGGTTCTGCGGGTTCAGATAGCCGGGGACCGAGACGCTCGTGACGACGACGATCACGGCGAGGATGGTCAGCAGCAAGCCCTCCCAGCTCACGAGGCGCCTGATGGCGTCACGCACCATGGATCGCCTGCTCCGCGGCGGTCGCCGCCGCCCGCTCCTCATCCCGCCGCCGGGCCTGAACCCAAATTGTCCGCAGGCGTCCGAGGATCACTTTGTCCGATGCCACCGCGAGAAGGATGAGCAGACCGAGGATGGCGTCCTGCGCGAACGCGCTCACCGCGGGCCAACGGATGAGACTCTGCTGGAGCACGTTGATGAGCGTCGCGCCCACGAAGGCGCCGACGATCGAGCCGCTGCCGCCGAAGATATTCACACCACCGACCACGACGGCTGCCACGACCTGGAGCTCAAGGCCCTGACCGGCGACGACGGTGATGTTCCCGAAGCGCACGAGGAAGAGGAAGCCGGCCAGGCCGGCGAGGGCGCCGCTGAGCACGAACGCGACGAAGACGTCGCGCTGGATCGGGAGGCCGGCGACTCGCGCCGCGTCGGGGTTGGAGCCGATCGCGAAGAGCCGGCGACCGTATGGCAGGTAGGAAAGGACGAGCTGGAAGACGATGACGACGGCCAGTGCGAGCAGGA
>VBIL01000180.1 GCA_005879975.1 Chloroflexota bacterium | reverse complement strand
GGCCGCCTGCGGCGCCGCAACGGAAGCGACCCTGGTGTTGTCGGCGGCAGGTGTGATCAGCGCCAGCGCGCGATCCGGGCGGGCCGGCGCCGCGGCCAGCGCCGCGCCGCCAACGGCGAGCACGCATCCCACCCCCAGCACGAGGAGAGCGGCCGGTCGAGCCCTCATCGGACGGAAATGGTAGCCCTTTGCATCTCCGCGCAATCCCCTTACATGCGTACCATCCCGCCATGCGCGAGGCCACTCTGACCCGCGGGCGGCTCGCCGAGCATCCGGTGTGGTCGCGCGCGCTCGGCGCGACCGAGCTCGCCCACCGGACGATCCTCCCGGTCATCGTCTCGAGTGCGGTCGAGGACCGCGAAAAGGTCGATGTCGCGCCGTGGCTCGAGCGGTTGTCGCTCACCGAGGTCGTGCGCGAGGCGCGCGTCGCCGCGTCGGCGGGTCTCGCCGGGCTTCTCGTCTTCGGGGTCTCCGATCGCAAGGACGAACACGCGATGCTCGCGAGCGAGCCCGACCACGTCGTGCCGCGAGCGATCCGTGCGGTGAAGGAAGCCGTGCCCGAGCTCGCCGTGGCGACCGATGTGTGCGTCTGCGCGTACACCGCGCACGGGCAGTGCGTGCTCTTTGGCGCGGGCGGCGCGGACGTGAACGCGACGCTCGAGAGGCTCGCGGCGATCGCTCGCGTTCACGCGGATGCCGGCGCTGACCTACTCATCCCGTCCGGGATGCTCGACGGATCCGTGCGCGCGCTTCGCACCGCGCTCCGCGCGGCGGGGCGCGACGACGTGCCCGTCGCGGCGGTCGTCAAGCTGGAGAGCGCGCTGTACGTGACCCACCGCGCGGCGGTGCACGCCATCCCGATCACGGAGCGTGCAGTCCCGCTGATCGGCGCTGACGATGCGGGCGGCGCCGTAGCCCGGGCGCGCCGGGACATGGCCGACGGTGCGGACGCGGTCGTGGTGAAACCTGGGGCTCCGGGCCTCGACATCGTCGCCCGCCTGGGCGCCTTTGCGGACCGGCCGCTCGTGTCTTACTTCACCGCCGACGAGCATGGGCCCTTCGTCGCCGCGGCCGAGGGCGCCCTCGACCCGGCCGCGGCCGAGCGGGAACATCTGGCCGCCGCGCGACGTGCGGGCGCCAGCTTCGTTATCTCGTCCGGTGCCTTCAGCATCGCCGAGTCGTGAGGAGCGTGCCCCACTGAACCTTGGAGCTCGCGCGGGCCTCTATCTGATGCTCGCGGGCTTGGTGCTGGCGAGCTTCCTGGTCAGACCGGAGACGGCCGCCTCGAAGCCGGCGGGCCCCCTGGCGAGCGTCGACCCGGAGCCGGCCCGCGCCGAGCTGCTGGCCCGGGGCGCAGCACGGGCTCCGCGCGACATCGATCGCGGCCAGGCGACGACCCCGCCCAGCCCGAGCGACGACCCTGTGATCACGGTGGCGGATTCGACCGCGGAACCGCCGGTGACGCAGGATCCCGAACCCGAGCAGGTCCAGGAGCCGGAGCCGACGCCCGAGCCGAGTCCGCCGCCCCCGGCAGCTCGCCCACCGGCGCCGCGTCCGCTCGCACCGATCATCACTCTGACGACCGCCTCCGCGGAGGTGCGGATGCTCGAGCTGATGAACGCGTCACGGGCAAGGGCGGGACTCACCGAGCTCGTGATCGATAGCGGCGCCGCGGTGGCCGCTCGCGCGCACAGCGCCGCCGAAGCGCAGGTGCGTTACGTCTATCACGATGGGCCCGACGGCACGGCTCACTCGCGCGACGTGCCCGCGTGCGGAACGGGTTGGTACGGCGAGAACACCGGGAAGATCTGGAATGGCAACATCGATGCGCTTCACATCGAGTTCATGGCCGAGCCGTGGGAGCCAATCAACCACCGCACGAACATCATGAATCCCGCGTTCCGGCGCGTGGGGATCGGCGCGGTGAGCGGTCCGGACGCGCTGTATATGACGATGGTTTTCTGCCGCTGATCGAAACGGACCTCGCGGGCTCGGGGGCGAAGCCATCCGATCGCTGGTAGCGTTCAACCCGTTGGAGCACCGCCGCGTCACGCTCCCCAACGGCATGCGTGTCCTCGTCGCGGAGATGCCCGAGACACGATCGGTCTCGATGGCCGTCTACGTGGGGGTCGGATCGCGCGTCGAGAGCAAGAGCGACGCAGGCACGAGCCATTTCCTCGAGCACATGGTCTTCAAGGGGACGGCGAAGCGACCGACCGCCGCCGACATCAGTCAGGAGATCGAGAGCCGCGGGGGAGTGGTGAACGCCTCCACCGATAAGGAGGTCACGGTTTTCTGGTCGCGCGTGCCGGCACGCCACTATCTCGTCGCGCTCGACGTGGTGGCGGACATGATCCGCGCACCGATGCTGCGCCCGACCGACGTCGAATCGGAGCGACGCGTGATCGTCGAGGAGCTCCGCATGTATCGCGATCAGCCACAGGATCGCGTGCACACGGTCCTCGACGAGCTGCTCTATCCGAAGCACCCGCTGGGCTGGGAGGTCGCGGGCCGCGAAGAGGTCGTCCTCGGGATGACCGCCGACGCGCTTCGCGGGTTCATCGAACGCGGTTACGCGCCCTCGCGGACGGTCGTCGCGCTCGCTGGTCCGCTCCGCGCGGACGAGGCGATCACCGCGGTCGAGGGTGCGCTCGGAGCGCTCGCGCCCCGCGAGCCCCCGCGAATGAACCCAGCGCCGCGCCCCGGAAAGGTGCGCGCCAAGCTGGTGGGCAAGCGCGCCGAGCAGACCAATCTCTGCGTCGGATGGCGCGCCGTCCACACGGACCATCCGGACAAGTTCATCGTCGACATGCTGAACGCCGTCCTCGGCGAGGGGATGTCGAGTCGCCTCTTCCTCGAGCTCCGCGAAAAGCGGGGCCTCGCGTACGACGTACATAGCTACGACGCCAACTACGTCGATGCCGGGCATCTGGTGGTGTACGCGGGGTTCGCACCGCAGAACGGTGCCGAGGTGCTCGCCGCGATCCTCCGCGAGATCGCGCGGCTGCGTGACGAGCAGGTGCCGGACCGTGAGCTCGAGCGGGTCCGCGATTTCGCGAAAGGCCGGCTCGAGCTTCGGCTCGAAGACACGCGCGGGGTATCGGCATGGCTCGCGGGGCAGGAGCTCTTCCTCGGCCGCGTGCGCACCGTGGAAGAGGTCAGCGCCATCATCGACGGCATCGGACCGGCCGACATCCAGCGCGTCGCTCGCGAGTACCTCAGGCCCGAGCTCGCGTACGTCGCGGCGATCGGGCCGCGCGCCACCCTTGCCGCGATCGCGCCGCCTGTGGGTGAAGAGCTGGCCATCCGGATCGCCTCCTGAGCGCAGAGCGCACGCTCGTAGTGCTCAAGCCCGATGCGATCCAGCGCGGTATCGCGTTCGAGCTCCTGTCGCGGTTCGAGAAGCGAGGCCTCCGTTTCGCGGCGCTGCGCCTACTGAAAGTCGATCGCGCGATGGCCGAGAAGCACTACGCGGTGCACAAGGGAAAGTTCTTCTACGACGACCTCGTGAAGGTGATCACCGCCTCGCCGGTCGTGGCCTCCGTCCTTGAGGGACCGAACGCGATCGCAGTCGTCCGTTCGATGGTCGGCTCGACACGTCCGCACGAGGCCACCGAGGGATCGATCCGGGGCGACTACGCGCTCGTCGGGCTGCGCAATCTCGTGCACGCGAGCGACGCCCCTGAGACGGCCGCTTCCGAGATCGCGCTCTGGTTCCCCGAGGGCGTCGTTTCATACGCCCGCGACATCGACCGTTGGATGTCCGAGGACAAGGCGCCCTCCTAGGCATCCGGTTAGGTCTTCGAGCGGTGAGACTTCTCACTCTGACACTCGCCGTTCTCCTCCAGGTCGCTGGCGCGCTGGTCACCTGGTACGGGGCCCAGGCGATGTTCACCACCGCGGGAGTCATGCCGCCGAACCTCATCGTGATCTTCGGTGTCGTGGTCATCGTCCTCGCGAGCATCGTCGCCATGCGGAGTCAGCCGCCGCCCGCGGTCGGCTGGTGGCTGGGCGTCGCACTTGTCAGTCTTCCGTTCGTACTCATCGCGATGCCTGGGCCGGGACCTCAGTGTCCTCCCGGCCATCCGCCGCTGACGAGCACCTATAACTGCGTCGCGCCGAGGCCTCTTGCGATCTTCGCGCTTGGCGTTGCCGGACTCGGCGTCGCCCTCTGGGGTGCGTGGCGCGATGTCGCGCGTTTGCGCCGGTCAGAGCGGACGTAACGCCTTCAGGAATTCGTCGGCGAAGGCTGCAATCGGACCAAGAAATCCGGCGGGCTGGATGCCGCCGACCAGGAGCGCGACGAAGATAGCGGCTCCGATCATCCCCGCGACGGGCCGCGGCTCGATCGCCCAGCGCTCGACACCGGCGCCGAAGAGCGCCACGACCGCGCGGAGCTGACCGACGATGAGCAGGAGCGTCGCGACGACGAGCGCCGCGCCGGTCACCGGCGCGAACTGATACGCGATGAGCTCCATGAAGAAGCGCCCGGGGAAACCGAGGAGCGGCGGCGCTCCGATCATCGCGAAGCCGCCAACGACGAAGGCCAGCGCCGCCATGGGGGCGCGTCGTGCGGTCGGCCGGTCAGGTGCGCTGCGACGCTCGAGGGTCCCAGCGGCGAGGAGCTGGCCGGATGCGGACACACCGGTCACGATCACACTCGCGAGGGCGCCGATGATTCCCGGTCCCGAAAGCGTCGCCATCCCGACCAGCGCCGAGCCCAGGTTCGAGATGACCGAGTAGACCACGAGCCGGCGCAGGTCCGGCGCGCCGCTCGCGAGGAACGCTCCGCCGACCGCGGAGACAAGACCTATGCCGTGCAGGAGGTCCTGGACTTTGACCACCTGCACGATCGCGGGCAGAAGCCCTGAAAGGGTGAGGATCTCGGCGAACGCGATGAACGTCGTGGGCACGAGCACGCCGAAATACAGCGCGAGGGCCGCCGCGGGCACTTCGCTCGCCAGGAGCGCGGCGTGTGTGTGGAACGGGATCGCCGCGAGCAGAAGTGCGAACGCGACGACCAGCACCACGACGAGAAGTACGAAGGTATTGGCCGGCTGCTCGTGCGGAAGGCTCGCCGAGAGGGCGAGCGCGCCGAGGCCCAGGCATCCACCGAGAGCGACGAAGCTGAAGTGCCGTGAGGCGGCCTCCACGCTGCGATTGCGCTGGATCTGGAAGGTGAACGACCCGACCGGCACCAGCAGCCCGAGGACCAGGAGCCCGAAGATCGCGAGCGGCGCGGTCACCACGAGCACGCCGAGCGCGGTGGCGCCGACCGCCAGCGCGGTGGGGAAGAAGTTGTATGCGGGCTCGTCGAGCCAGACGTCGATGACGAGTAGGAAGAGTGTCGCCAGGATGACGAGCGATGCGAGGCGGCCGAGGTCCGTCACGCGGAGCTCCAGGTCGAGAAGCGCTCCCGTCAGGTCCGCGGGCATCGCGGCGACGAGCGTGAAGGCAGCCAGGATCGTCATGAGCGAGAACGGACCCACGACGTTGAGGCGTTTCCGGAACGCGAAGGCGAAGCACGCCGCGGCTGCGAGTATCAGCGGCGCGGCTGCGATGATCATGCCTCCCGCACCACGCGCTCGTTCACGATGAGGAACGCCCCCGCGAGTCCGATGACCGCCTGAATCCAAGCGAGGAGCAGGGTCAACCCAAGCTGGGGCGCGTTCAGCAAGCGGACGAGGAGCTCGACGCCGGTCACCATGAGCAACGCTCCCAGCGAGCCGCGCACCGGCGTACGTGCCGTGACCAGGATCGCGACGCCCGACGAGATGAGCCAGAAGGCCGCGACCTGCGCGGTCACGCCGCTCGGATCCTCGCCGATCAATGGAACGGTCACGACCTCGCTCGAGGCCGTGCGTAGGGTCGCGAAGCAGGCCGCTGTGGCGGCGGCCGCGACCACGGTCGCCACCCAGAGCCGCCATCCGGGATCCTCGCCGTAGCTGCGATCGCGTGCCGCGACGTAAAGGACACCGAATGCGACGAGCGCTCCGCAGCCTTCGACCGCGAGCTCCCACATGCTGAGCTGCCCGGCGCTCACGGCGTTCGCCGCAAGGGAGACCCCGAGCAGCGCGAACGCGGAATAGCGAAGCTGCCGCGAGCCGTTCGCGGCGAGCGTGGCGAGCGCGACGATCCCCAAAGCGATCACTGCCGCGTCGACCAGATGAGCAGCGCGACGATCAAGACAGTCGCGAGCCAGACTCCGGCGCGCTGTTCGAAGATCGCGAACGCGCCGGAGCTCACCGTCACCGCGCGCTCGAGAACGCGGAATCCCGCGACGCCGGCGGGCACCGGATCGGCGGCCCACACGACGCGCTGCAACCGGGAGACGAAGACATCAAGATTGGGCAGAAGCGGGCGCACGAGACGCGCGCTGATCGCGAGGATCGTGGCGACGACGACGAGCGCGGCCCCGATGACCGGATCCGCGCTCTGAAGCGGACGCCCGAGCTGCGCGAGCGCGTCCGGTATCGGCAGCGCGAGGATGGTCGCGAGCAGCACGGTCCCGATGAGCGCCACGAGCGCGGCGGCAACGTCAAGCGCCGGAGGCGCTTCGCCGAGCGCGAGACGCCGACCGGCCTGCGCGAGCTCGAGCCCGAGCACGATCAGGGTGACCGCGATCGCGCCGATCGCGGTCGCGAGGTCGGGAGCCGAAGCCGCGCCGAGCCCGACGGCGAGCACGCCGGCTAACGTCCAGACGCTCGTGGTCATCGTGGCGATGTACGCGCGATGCGGCGGCATCCAGACGCTTTCCGCGAGCGCGGCGAAGGCCGCGCCGACGAGGACGAACAGACCCGCTCCCAACGCCACCGGCGTACCAGCAGCCAGCGCGACCCAGAGCGTGCCGAGGGTGACGTCGTGCCGGGCGACCTACCGCTGATCGGGCAGCGCGAGCGACACCGCGGCCGCGTACAGGACGGTGAAGAGGGCAGCCGCGAGCACGAGGTGGCTCCAGCGAAGCTCGTCGTATCCAGCGAGAACCACAGCGGCGAGGACGGTGATCACGGTCGCGCTGATCGACGGCCTTCCGCGGCGCCGCGCGCGCACCGCGAACGCGACGAGGATCAGAGCGAGCAACACGAGCCGGGGGGCGAGATACGCAGAAGGCAGACCGAGCGTGGAGAGGTCGATGTTCGTCGCGCCGAGGACTCGCAACAGGATCAGTGATGCCGCGACGCCTGCCGGCATCGCGAGCAGTCCACGTAGTGGCTCGCGTTCGGCGGCCGTCGCACGTGCGCGCTCGTAGCGCCATGGCACGAACGGATAGAGACCGGCGAAGAGCGCCGCGCCGGCTGTCGCCGCGAGGATCGCCCCCGGGCTGATCGCGGTCGGTGCGATGCGGCCGATCGCGAGCGATGCGCCGCCCTGGCGGGCGATCAGCAATGCGGCGACCACGAAGCCCTGTAGCCCAACGGCCAAGTAGGCCGCGAGCCGCATGGCTGAGGGAGCAGGCGCCACGAGGACCGTCGCGAACGCGGTCGCGGCGGCGAGCACCGCGAGCACGACGATCGCTGCGACGAGATCGATCGTCACGGCGACGGCGATGAACACGAAACCGATGACAAGGACGAGTGAGGGAAGCACGCGCGGCGACGCCGCCGATCGCGCGCTCGCGAGCAGGCCAGCTGCGACGTACGCGGCGCCCGCGGCTATCCCGACCGTCCCCAGACCGTCCAATCGGTACGCCGCTTGGATGGTCGGTCCCCCTGCCGCCGACCATTCCCAGAGGGCGCGGCCCGCGGCGAGGGAG
>VBIL01000179.1 GCA_005879975.1 Chloroflexota bacterium | reverse complement strand
AGAACTCGTGCGGGTAGCGGTTGGTGAAGTACGGGTTCAGGCCCACAACGCGCAGCAGCTCCTGCACGCGCTCGGTCTTCTCGCGTCCCTTCGCGAGGGAGTGAACCTCGAGCGGCTCACCGATGATGTTGCCGACGGTCATCCGCGGGTTCAGCGACGCGTACGGGTCCTGGAAGATCATCTGCATGCGCCGGCGCATCTTGCGCATCTGCTCGCCGCCGAGCTTGGTGAGCTCGATCCCGTCGAACTTCACCTCGCCGGCGGTCGGCTTGTAGAGCTGGAGAATGGCGCGGCCGGTGGTGGACTTGCCGCAACCCGACTCGCCGACGAGGCCGAGCGTCTCGCCCTTCTCGACGAAGAAGTCGATGCCGTCAACGGCGCGCACCGCGCCGACCTGGCGCTGAAAGATGATCCCCTGCGTCAGCGGAAAGTGCATCTTGAGCGCTTTGACGTCGAGAAGGTTCTTTCCGCTCTCGGCGCTCGCCGTGCTGCGAACGCGTACGTAATCGGGTGTCGACGGGGGCGTCGTTACGGCCATCTCTGCACCTCTAATTCACCTTCGGCTTGTCCGGAGGCGGCGTCTCACCGTCACCCTCGCGTTTCGCCTCAGGCGGCAGATCCGCGATCTCTTTCTTGATCTCCTCGATAACTTGTACGTCGCCGATCTCGCGACGCCAGTCCGTGTTCACGAGCCAGCCACCTTCCTGGGTGCCCCAGCAGCGCGCCTCGTGATCGGCCTTCGCGTTCGGGATGTGCTTGAGCTCCGGCTCCTTCTCGCGGCACACGTCGCGGCGATACTGGCAGCGCGGCTCGAACCGGCACCCCGGTGGCGGCGCGATCAGATCCGGCGGTAGGCCTTCGATGGGCAGCAGCTTCGCCTTGCGGTGCTCGTCCAGGCGTGGGATGGACCGCAGCAGGCCCCAGGTGTACGGCATCTTCGGGTTGGCGAAGAGCTCTCCGGTGTCCGCTTTCTCGACGATCTTTCCCGCGTACATGACGTGGATCCGCTGCGTCATGCCCGCTACCACGCCGAGGTCGTGCGTGATCAGGATGAAGGCGGTCCGGAACTCGCGCGCCAGGTTCTTCAGCAGGTCGAGGATCTGCGCCTGGATGGTGACGTCGAGAGCGGTCGTCGGCTCGTCCGCGAGGATCATCTTCGGGTTGCACGAGAGCGCCATTGCGATCATCACGCGCTGGCGCATGCCGCCCGAGAACTGGTGCGGGTAGTCGTCGAGGCGCTTCTTGGCGCTCGGGATGTTGACGAGATCGAGGAGCTCGATGGTCCGCTTGCGGGATTCGCTCCTGTCCATTTTGAGGTGAAGCTCGAGGGCCTCCGATATCTGTCGGCTGATGGTCAGCACGGGGTTCAGGCTGGTCATCGGGTCCTGGAAGATCATCGCGATGTTGTTCCCGCGGATCGAGCGCACCTCGTCGTCGTCCATCTTCAGGACATCGGCGCCGTCGAAGACGATCGAGCCCTTCACGATCTTCCCGGGCGGCTGCGGGATGAGCCGCATCAGTGAGAGCGCCGTGACCGACTTGCCGCAACCGGATTCGCCCACGATGCCGAGCGTCTCGCCCTGGTCGAGCTCGAACGACACCCCATCGACCGCGCGGACGACGCCGTCGCGGGTGAAGAACTGCGTGTGGAGATCCGTGACCGCTAGAAGCTGAGCCACTGCCCCCTCCCCCAGAGTGCCGCGCAGTCTACCAACGCTGCCGACACTAGAGCTTCATGCGCGGGTCGAGGGCGTCGCGGAGCCCGTCGCCCAGGAATGTGAATGCGAGGAGCACGATCGAGATGCAGAAGGCCGGCAGCAACACCGGCCACGGCGTGGTCGAGAACACGATGAATCCTTCGAGGATCATGGCTCCCCACGTCGGCGTAGGCGGCCGGATGCCGACGCCGAGGAACGACAGCGTCGCCTCGGTGAGCATCGCGCCAGGGATAGCGAACGCGATCGACACGATGATCGGCGCGAGAACATTGGGAAAGAGATGCCGGAGCATGATCCGAATCGGGGTGGCGCCGACGCAGCGCGCCGCCTCGACGAATTCGCGGTGCTTGAGCGAGAGGACCTGACCGCGCATGAGCCGCGCGAGCCCGACCCAGCTGACGACCGCGATGCCGACGAAGATCAGGATGAGCCCACCGAGGATCTGACCCAGACCGGTATCCCGCAGCGTCGCGACGATGATGATGACGAAGAGGAGATCAGGAAAGGCGTAGATGATGTCGGTGAAGCGCATGAGTAGGTTGTCCACCCACCCGCCCAGGTAGCCTGCGAGCATCCCGACCGTGGCGCCGATCACGAAGACGATCGCCACGGGCACGAACCCGACGACGAGGCTGATTCGAGCTCCGAACATCAGCCGGCTCAGAATGTCGCGGCCCAGCTCATCGGAGCCGAGGACGAAGGCGGGATCCGTGAACTTGCTCCCGAAGGCCTTCGTCCAGATCGGCTCCATCAGCTGCTTCGGGGTGTTCTGGTCGGTAACGGGGTCGAAAGGGGCGAGCCTGAAATGGAAACCCCCGATGTTTATCTCGGCAAGGATCGCGACCACGGCGACGAACACGATCACGACCATTCCGGCGATCGCCGCCTTGTTGCGAAGCAGGCGCGACCATGCGTCCTTCCAGAGCGACCGCTGCTTTCGTGCGATGACGTTGAGCTCAGCCGCGTGCTGCTGCTGTTGTCTCGTCGTGACCGCCGTCGCCATTAACTGACCTTGATCCGGGGATCGAGGGCGCCATAGACGATGTCCACCGTCAGGTTCGCGATCATGATGATGAACGCGTAGAGCAACGTCGTGGACATGATCATCGGATAGTCGCGCTGGTTGATGCTGAGGACATAGAACCGCCCGATGCCCGGGATGTTGAAAAGCGACTCGATGATGAACGAGCCGGTGATGAGGCCAGCCGTCGCGGGGCCGATGATCGTCGCCACCGGGATCAGGGCATTCTTGAGGGCATGACCAACGATGACGGACTGCTCGCGTAGGCCCTTGCTGCGGGCGGTGCGCACGTAATCCTGGCGGATGGCCTCGAGCATGCTCGCGCGGGTGATGCGGGTGAGGAACGCACCGGGGCCGAGCGCCAGCACGAACGTGGGCATGACCGTGTGTTGCCAGCTGCCCCAGCCCACGAACGGCAGGAGGTGAAATCCGACGCCAAAGATGTAGATGAGGAAGATCGCTGTGACGAAGCCGGGTATGGTGGTCCCGACCGTCGCGATCAGAAGGCTAAGGTAGTCGATGGGCGTGTTCTGCTTCAGCGCGCTGACGATCCCGAGCGGGATCGAGAACGCGAGCGCGAGCAGGAGTGCCTGGATGCCCAGCTGCGCGGTGATGCCGATGCCCTGACCGATGATGTCCGCGACGGGCCGGCCGCGCTGCACGAAGCTCGCGCCGAGGTCGCCGCGCAGAAGGTTTCCGATGTAGATGACGAATTGCTCGGGGATGGGCTTGTCGACGCCAAAATACCGTTCGAGGTGTGCGATCGTCTCTTCGGGCAACGGACGATTGGGGTTTTTGTCGAACGGGCTGCCTGGTGCGAGATGCGCGAGGCTGAAGGTAATCAGAGCGACGAAGAACATCGTCGGGATGATCAATAGGAGTCGGCGAATCACGTATCTGAGCACTGACTTGAGCCGAGTGTATAACGCACGACGTTTGGAATGCCTCACCTGAAACAAAAGAGGCCGGCTTCCGCCGGCCTCTTTTCTTAGGTCGCTGCTGACCCGAAGAGAGCTAGCTCTTCTTGGTCACGTAGACGTCGGTCCAGTGCTGACCTTCGAACCCGAGAGCCGTGATCGAGTAGTCCTTGACCCACGACTTCTGCAGGATCTTGGTCGAGTCGTAGTAGATGAACGCGGCCGCGGCGTCCGATGAGAGGAGCCGTGAAGCCTGCTGGTACATGTCGTCGCGCTTCTTCGGGTCGGGCTCCTTGTCCGCCCCGAAGACGAGGTCGTCGAACTGCTTGCTAGTGTAGCCGACGCGACCAGACGACGCCTTCGAGGAGAAGACCGTCGTCAGCCAGTCCTGCTGGTCGTAGTAGTCCGCGCACCAGCCGAGCAGGAACATGACCGGGAGCGTCTCGGGCTTCTTGACCAGCTGCGTGAACGTGGTGGAGTCCACCGGGTCGAGCGTGGCGTTCACGCCGAGGTTCGTTTTCCATTGGTTCTGGAACCACTCGAGCCTCGTCTTGTTCCGCGCGCTCGAGGAGTACGTGAGCTTGAGGCTCGCCAGGGCGGCAGTCGCGGCCGGGCTCGCCTGCGCGAGCGCCGCCTTCGCCGCCGCTACGTCGAACTTCTGGAATGTGTCGCCCGAGTCGTAGCCAGGGATGCCGGGCGAGATGAACGACGTCGCCGGCTTGCCGATCTTCTGCACGTCGTTGATGTACGCGTCGCGGTCAAATGACTTCGCGAAGGCGACGCGGACGTTTTTGTCCGTGAAGGGATCCTTCTTGTTGTTGAAGCCCACGTAGAAAGTGCACGAGCCGGGTCCGTCCACGACCTGCTTTTTCAGGTCGGCGTCGCTGTCGATGGTGCGGAGGTCCTCCGCGGCGACCGGATAGATGTCAAGCTCGTTGTTCCGATAGGCCGCGAACGCGACGGCTCCCTCGTTGATCATCACCGAGGTCCACTTCGCGAGCTTGGCCGGGGTGCGGTAATTCGGATTGCGCGTGTAGACGATCTTCTCCTGGTGCTTCCACTCGCTCATGATGAACGGGCCGTTGCCGATGTACGTCGCCGGCTCCGTCCACTTGTCGCCACCCTTGGTGACCTGGTCCTCGCGCGTGGGAACACCCACCCAGAGACCGGCGATCGCATTGAAGTAGGGGGCCGGGTCGGTGAGCTTGAAGCTGATGTCATTGCCGCTGACGGTGATGCTGTCGAGGAAAGTCTTCTTCGCGGCAGCGAGCTTGGCCGGGTCATCCTTCTTCGGATCCATCCCGTTCCAGGCTTCGCAGCCGGCGACGATGTAACCCGTAAAGGCGTACTCACCCGCCGTTGCGGGATCGCAGAGCCGCTGCCAACCGTACTTGAAGTCATTGGCGCCGAGCGCCTTGCCGTCCGAGTACTTAAGGCCGTCGCGGAGCGTGTACGTGTAGCTCTTACCGTCGGAGCTGACCTTCGGCATGTCCTTCGCCGCGGCGGGAATCGGCTTGCCGGTCTTGAGGTCGAACGTCATGAGCGCCTCGTAGACCTTCATGGTCACGCCGATCTCCTGGACGAACGACTCCACCTGGGGGTCGATCGTCGCCGGCTCGGTACCCATGTTGGTCACAAGCTCGCCGTTGGGGTCCGCCGCGCTGGCTCCGCCACCGGTGCTCGGTCCGCCGCCCTGCTGCGTGCAGGCGCCTACGACCAGTCCCACCAGCGTCAGGAGCGACAGGAGCGGCCAGATGCGACTGCGGGTTTGGGTCAAGATCCGCCTCCCTCTCCTTTGTAATTTGAGACGTGTACGCGCGGATTCTGGGCCATCCTCAATACCGCCGCCACCGGCCGCGGGTTCAGCGCGCCACGAAGACCCACTCGGAGACGTTCCATGAAAGGGCCGCTCCGGACGGTGTGGGCTGGATGGCGACAAGCGCGGAAGGCGCCACGTCGACTCGCAGCTCCTGGTAGAGGGGTAGCGCCGGAAGCGCGGCGGACCAGACACGTTCCATCTCCGCATAGATGGCTCGCTTGTCGTTACGTTCGGGAACGCCGCTGGCGAGCTGTCCCAGAACGTCGAACCACGGATCGACGAAGCCGCTCCAACGCGCGGAGGCGAGCTGCGGGTCGGAAGCGTCCTCAGGGGTGACGGCCATGTCGAAGTGCCCGGCGTTGACATCGGCCATTAGATCGGCGGCGGGGCGCTCGCGAACATCCGCCGCGATCCCGATCGCAGCGAGATCACCGGCGACGCGCCGGGCGACCTCGACGCGCGCGGTCGAGCCGGCCGCCACCTGCAGCGTGACCGTCATGCGCTCACCCCCACGCTCGAGGATCCCGTATTGGCCTCTGACGAAACCGGCGTCAACCAACACGGCCCGCGCCCGATCCCGATCCGGAGCGACGCCGGCCACGGCCTCCTCGGTGGCAGCCCAGTGCGGCGGAAGGAGGAAAGTCTTGGGTACGCGCGCCCGCCCTACGAAAACGTCATCGACGATCGATTGGCGATCGACGGCGAGCTCGATGGCCTTTCGCACGACCGGGTCGCCAAAGCGGTTGGGGTCGGAGCCGAACCGGAGAACGGTCATCGCTTCGGTCGGGACGTAGTGCGCGAGGAGACGTGTGCCGTCGGCGAAACGGTCGAGCGTCTTCGCGAGATCGGCCTCGAGCACCGGCCAGGGAGCGACGTCGATATCTCCTTTGAGGAGCGCCTGGAGCGCTGCGGCCCGGGTGGAGAAGAAGTGGATCTCCAGCCGCCCAAGCTTCGGCGGCCCGAGGACATAGTTCTTGAAGGCGGAGAGGGTGATGCTGCCCGGAAGCCAGGCCGCGATGGCAAACGGTCCCGCGTGTACCGGCTCTCGCGCGTATGCGGCACGCTGCGCCGCGGTCGCCTGCGCGAGTCTGTGGCTCGGCACCACGCGCGGCGCGAGCGCGTAGTCGTCCCATCGTTCGCCATTCCGGTATAGGACGCGAAAGTCACGGGACGAGAGGACCTCCACGCTCGCGATGCGATCCGCCATCCAGCGAACGATCGTCCCGGCCGGGGTGAGCTCGTCCTGCTCCCAGGCGAACCGCACGTCGGAGGCCGTGATCGGCTCTCGCCGTTCTCGATGGTGGGCACAGACTCGGCAAGTCGGGGCACGAGCTCGTCGTGTTCGTCGCGCCGGACAAGCGTTTCGGTGACCGCGGCCGCGACGAAGCGCGCCGAGGGATCGTCGTCGAAGACGGTGCGTGGCTCGCCGACGAGCCCGACCACGACATCCCGGCGCGCAGGCGGTGTGGTCGCACACGCGCCGGCGAGCGCGGCGAGGATCAGCGCCAGGGAGACCGCTGCGCGAAGGGTCAGATCAGCGCGGCGACGCGGTCGGTGCTCGAACTGGCTCGACGAGGTCGAAGTCATAGCGGCCGCCGTCCGGGAAGCGGACCGGGTCGCTGACGACCATCGCGCTTTCGGTTCGGTTGAGACGGAGCCAGCGGAAGTAATCGATCTCATCTGTGGGTGGCTGCTTGCGGAAGTAATCCTGGATGATCGACCGCGGCTGCTGCGGCGCGACCGACTGAGGGTATTCGACGGACCCGCCGATCACGAAGAGGGTCACCCCGACCATGACCGACACTTCTGCGAGCCGACCGAAGACCCGCGGCAAACGGAATAGGGTCGAGCGCTCGACGCGCCGGGAGTTGAGCGCAAGCCGGACCCGACCCGGCGCGAGCGTCGCACGCCGTTCGCGCAGTGGAGCGAACGCACTGCGCAGCGCCGCATCGACCGAGTGGACCTCTCTCAGTGCCGCGGCACACTCCGGGCAGGTCGCGGCGTGCGCCTCGATCTCGAACCTGTCCCGGATGGACAGGTCCTCCGCCCTGGCGGTGTACGGAAGCTGCGACAGACCGCAGCCGCGGGCAAAGAGCTTCATTCGTCCTCGAGGGGCACCGGTGCCGTGATCGGCCTTCGTCCCCTAAGTCCAGTAGCCAGCAGTGGCCGGCTCGGTTCGATGCCAAGCTCTGGGTGTGCCGCAAGATGCGTTCGCAAACGCCGGAGCGCGTAATGGAGCCTCGATTTCACGGTCCCGATCGGGCAGTCGACGACCTGCGCGATCTCCGTCAGGTTCAGACCGTTCAAGTAGTGCAACACGACCACCAGGCGGTGCTTGGGGCCGAGCTCGTCGACGGCGCCGAGCACGAGCCTCCGCAACTCGGCCTGCTCTGCGACGTTCGGCGGCGAGCCCTCCTCATTGGCGAGGGCTTCGTCGGCCGCATCGTCAAGAGATGAGAGCACCACATTCTTCCGGGGTCGGCGGTTGTACGAGAGATTGACCGCGACGCGGTAGAGCCATGGACGTAGCGAATCGTCGGGCTCGAGGCGCGCGAGGGCCCGATGCGCGCGCGCGAACGTGTCGATGACGATCTCGTCGGCGGCCGACGGGTCTTTGGTGATAGCCAGACCGAGCCGGAAGATTCCGTCGCGATACCGATAGAAGAGCGCGTCGAATGCCTCGGTGACGCCGTCGCGCGCCGCGTACACCAAATCGCGGTCGGTGCGGGCATCGCCGGCGGGCTGCGGGTGTCCCGCGAGCTTCATGCGTTCACCTCGTCGGGGAGGTAGCGCCGGGTGACGCGGAGCTTCCGATCCCCGCCCAGCTCTCCGCGCTCGACCATGGCGCCCTTCATCGGAGCGTGAACGAACTCTTGCGCGCCCGTCGCGAGCGCTACATGAGTGACCGACTCGTCGCCGAAGAACATGAGATCACCCGCTCGAGCCATATCCACCTTCCGGCCGAGCATGGCCTGTTGATCCGCGTCCCGCGGCAGGGCCACCCCGTTCAAACGGTACACCGCCTGAACGAATCCCGAACAGTCGATCCCTAGCGCGGTCGTACCACCCCATAAGTAAGGAACGCCGATGAACGCTTCCGCCGTTTTCAGGTAGTCGTCGGCCGTCGGGAAACGGTGCGGGATCTCGTCGTCCGCCACGGTGTCTGCCACCGCGAGGTAGCCGACACGCGATGCTGCCGCGGAACGACCACGGAGCGGGACCTCCGCCCACTCCGGGGGCCGGTATGGCTCTCCGTGCCGCGCTGCACGCCAGGACTGAGGCGGCTGGGTCCCGGCGGGGATCCGTTCGATGACCGCCGAGGATCGAGTCTCGCGCTCGTATACGTTGGCAAGAAGCACCGCGACCGTTCCTCGGCCGCCCGGCCCCGGAAGCTCGAAGATCAGGTCTGCGCGGATCCAGCCGAAGTACTGGTCCGGCCCCTGCACGTATCGCCAATCGCCTCGCGCGCCGAGCACCGTAAGCACCTCGGTGAGAGGCGCCTGATCCACGAGCTCCGCATCGTCATCTGGTTCGGCGCGAATATCTGCGACGCCCGCCGTGACGAGCGCCCGGGGAGGGGCGACCATCGCGACCCGCGTCGCGGTGCGAACTAGGTCGGTCGCTGCCACTTGAGCTTCGGATACCTTGCGGCACTCACCTCGTCGAGGCGCGCGAGCGGCGCGTGTAGCGGCGCGGCCTTCACCGACGCCGAGTCCGTCTTCGCGCGTTCGGCGATTCGGATCATCGCGGCTGCGAATGCGTCGAGGGTCTCTCGTGGCTCGGTCTCGGTCGGCTCGATCATCAGCGACTCGGGCACGACGAGCGGGAAATACACCGTCGGTGGATGGAACCCCTCATCGATCAGCGCCTTCGCGACGTCAAGCGCGGACACACCTTGCCTGCGCTGCCGCGAGGCGGAGAGGACGAACTCGTGCATGCACGGGCGGTCGAATGCGACATCGTACGAGTCGCGAAGCTGCGCGAGCAGGTAGTTCGCCGCCAGGATGGCGTCATTCGACGCTTCCGCGAGGCCCTCTTCGCCCAGCGTCCTCATATATGTGTAGGCGCGGACGAGCACTCCAAAGTTCCCGAAGAAGGAACGGACTCGTCCGATGCTGTCGGGAGGCATCGGCCCGCGCCGGTAGCTGCCGTCGGTATCTCTGATGATCCGCGGATGCGGAAGGAAGGGCTCGAGCTTCGCCTTGACACAGAGCGGGCCAGCGCCCGGTCCGCCGGCCCCGTGCGGTGTCGAGAAGGTCTTGTGCACGTTGATGTGGATACAGTCGAAGCCGAGCTCCTCGAATAGACCCAGCGTGTTCGGGTTCGTGAGCATGAGCCCAACGACGTCGTCGCCGAGGGCGGCCTTGAGCGAGGCCAGATCGATGTTGCCGTTCGCGTCGCTCTTCACGGTCGTGACCTCGAAGCCGCACATCGCCGCTGAAGCGGGGTTCGTGCCATGCGCGGTATCGGGGACGATCACGCGATGCCGCTTGGCGCCATCGCCTCGTTTGGAGTGATAGGCCTTGAACACCAGAAGGGCGGTGAACTCGGCGTGCGCCCCGGCCGCCGGCTGCAACGTCGCGGCGTCCATTCCGGTCAGTTTCACGAGGAGCTGCTCGAGCTCGAACAAGAGGCGCAGCGCTCCCTGAATCGTGTCGTCGTCCTGTCGAGGGTGGATGTCCGCGAAGCCGGCGAGCGACGCGATCCGGTCATTGACCTTCGGGTTGTACTTCATCGTGCACGAGCCGAGGGGGTACATGCCGGTGTCCACGGCGTAGTTGAGCTGCGCGAGGTGCGTGAAGTGGCGAACGACCTGCGGCTCACTGATCTCGGGCAGATCGAGGGACGCACGCCGGCGGAACTCCTTCGGGATCAGGGCGTCGGCGTCTTCGCCACCGCGAACGTGGCGTCCCGCGCGCCCGGCCTGGTGGATCTCGCTGAGCAGCGGCTCGAGCGCCGGCAGGGCGGTCTTAACGCCGGACTCGGGAACGACCTGCGTGCGGATCGCGGTCATCGAGCCGTCACCGCCTCACGCGCGCCGGCCGTGATCCGCTCCACTGCCGAGACCAGGGCATCGGCGTCGCTGTCGCTCGTCATCTCGGTGCACTGGATGACGATTCCGTCCCGCTCCTCGTGGTGCAGGCCATCGTCGACGAGGACGTTCACTTTCGCGAGCGCGTGCTTGAGGTCGCGACCCGGGAGCGGCGTCCGGAGCTGAAACCGATCGAAGAAGGGTCCATCGAGGGCGATGGCACACCCGGGGATCGCGGCGAGTCTCGCAGCCAGGGCGTGGGCCTTCGCGACGCCTGTGCGGGCCGCGGCGCGGAGCCCCGTCGGGCCCATGAGCGCGAGGTAGGTCGCCGCGGTGATGGCGGCGAGCGCCTCGTTCGTGCAGATGTTGCTCGTCGCCTTCTCACGGCGGATGTGCTGCTCCCGCGTTTGCAGCGTGTTCACGAAGCCGCGAGTGCCGCGCGCGTCCTTTGTCTCGCCCACGAGTCGGCCGGGCATCTGGCGAACGAGCGCCTCGCGCGCAGCGAAGATCCCGAGGTGTGGACCGCCGAGCGACATGGGAATGCCGAGCGGCTGTCCCTCGCCGACCGCGATGTCAACGCCGAGCGCGCCGGGCGGCTCGAGCAACGCGTTGGCGTGGGGCTCGGTTACCTGGACGCACAGGCCGCCGGCGGCGTGGGCTGCTTGCGCGATGGGCCGGACATCGACGAGAGCGCCGAACGAGTCGGGGTGCTGGACGATGAGACAGGCCGCGCCCTCGGCGTTCGCGACGAGGTCTCGCGTCGGCACCTCGAGCACCTCGAGGCCCGGCCCCCGCGCGTAGGTGCGCAGCGTGTGCCGGAACTGATAGAAGACCTCGCGCGCCACCACGACCTTCTTGCGGCCGGTCGCACGAACAGCCATGAACGCCGCCTCCGCCACGGCGGTCGACCCGTCGTACATCGACGAGTTCACGACGTCCATCGCAAGGACCTCGCTCATCAGTGACTGGTATTCGAAGACCGCCTGAAGCGTGCCCTGGCTCACCTCGGGCTGATAGGGCGTGTACGCGGTGAGGAACTCGCCGCGCAGCGCAAGCACCGGCACGGCCGCGGGGATGTAGCGGCGCTGGACGGGACCGCCGATGAAGAAAGGGCCCGCGCCGGCCGGCCGGTTCTGCGCGGCGAGCGCCTCGAGATGCGTCTGCACCTCGATCTCCGCCATGCCGCCGGGGAGCCCAAGCTTCGGGCGAAGGGCGTCTTTCGGGATCGCGGTGAGGAGCTCGTCGACGGTCTTGATCCCGACGCGCTTCAGCATCGCCGCGCGGTCGGCGTCGGTGTGCGGCGAGTAAGGGTTTGAGTTAGTCACCGCCGGCGCCGGCGGTCTCGCCGATGTGCGAGCGATAGTCCGTCGGCGAGAGCAGCTGGTTGAGCTCGCCTTTGTCCGCGAGGCGGACCTTGATCATCCAGCCGTTTCCGTATGGCTCGCTGTTCACGAGCTCAGGCTTTTCGATGACCTTGACGTTGCGCTCGATCACTTCGCCGGAGATCGGCGCGTAGAGGTCGGATGCGGCCTTGACCGATTCGACGACTCCGAGGCTCGAGAATTGGCGCACTGTCGATCCTTTCTCGGGGAGCTCGACGAAGACGACGTCACCGAGCTGCTCCTGCGCGAAGTGCGTAATGCCGATGGTGGCAACGTCACCGTCGGCGCGCACCCACTCGTGCTCCTTGGAGTAGCGCAGGTCGTTGGGAACGGTGCTCACTCAGGCCTCCGATAAAACGGTGTTTTCACTACCGTAGCGGGAACGTCCTTGCCGCGGATGCGCACCGCCAGGACCGCTCCGACCTTCGAAAGCGCGGTCGGGACATAGGCCAGGGCGATGTTCTTCTCGACCGTCGGGCCGTATGTGCCGCTCGTGACCCGGCCGACGACCTCGCCGCCTTTGACCACTTCGTGGCCGTGCCGCGCCACGCCACCCTCGACCACGAGCCCGACCAGCTTCCGCTCGGGACCCGCGGCTTTCTTCGCCGCGATCGCGTCGCGGCCGGTGAAGTCCTTATCCAGCTTGCATGTCCACCCGAGCCCGGCCTCGATCGGGTCGGTCGTCTCGTCGATGTCATTGCCGTAGAGGGAGAAGCGCGCCTCCAGCCGGAGCGTGTCACGCGCGCCGAGGCCGATCGGCTTGATCCCCGGCTCGCTGCCCGCGGCGAGGAGCGCGTCCCACACTCGTTCGGCATCGTTGCTCGCGATGAAGACCTCAAAGCCATCTTCGCCGGTGTACCCGGTCCGCGCCACGGTCGCCTTGACCGCGGCGATCCGGGCCGGCATCACGCCGAAAGACGGCAAGGAATCGGAGTGATCCTGCGTCGTCGTCGCGAGGATCCCCGCGGCCCGCGGGCCCTGGATCGCGACGAGCGCGGTGTCGAGAGAACGGTCGTCGAAGACGACGTCCTTGGTCAGGTGCGCGAGCACATGCGCGCGATCCTTCGCGATGTTCGCGGCGTTCACGACCATGAGGTATTCCGCCTCCGCGGTGCGGTAGACGATCACGTCGTCCACGATCGTTCCGCGGTCGTTCGTGAGCAGCCCATAACGCGCTTGCCCGACGGCAAGGCCGGCGATGTCGCTCGACACGAGCCGATCGACGAACGCGCCCGCTCCGCGACCCCGGAAGCCGAACTCGCCCATGTGCGACAAGTCGAAGAGGCCGGCGGCCGAACGGACGGCGCGGTGCTCGGCGACGATGCCTTCGTACTGGATCGGCATCTCGTAGCCGGCGAACGGGACGATCTTCGCGCCGAGCGCGACGTGCTTGTCGTAAAGAGGCGTGCGCCGCAGCGTCGGCGCTTCGGTCGCCATCAGGCAGCCTCGCTTGCCGCCGCTAGAGCGCGGTCGAGGATGTCGCGATACGTGTCGAAGGACAGAAGGCGCCGGGCTTCGTCGGCCGGCACCCAGCGGACCTCGTCGTACTCAT
>VBIL01000178.1 GCA_005879975.1 Chloroflexota bacterium | reverse complement strand
GGCGAAGTTGCAATGAAGGAATTCGGCGGCGCGCCGCGACAGCATCATGCGGGGCAGGAAAATCTCGAAGTACTCCATGATCGGTGAGACCTCGGTGTCGACGGCGAGCTCGAGGGTGATGAGCTTCTCTTTGCGGCTGACCTTGATCTCCGAGGCCGTGACCGCGTAATTCACCCGGTCGTGGATATCGAATGAGGTCGACTTCGGGTTCCGCACACGGCTCCGGTGCACATCGCTCTTGTCCGCGATGATCACGGCTGCCGAGACCGCGCTCACCGGAAGGCCGCCCTCGTCCTCTTCGTGATTGGCGACCGCGCCCATCATGGTCGCCACCTCGTCGAGCGGAAAACCGAGGTCCATCAGGATGTCCTTCGCGAGCAGCGCGCCCGTCTGGGCATGCTTTTCGCGCGTCACCACGTTGCCCATGTCGTGCAGGTATGCGGCGACAGCCGCGATCTCGCAGCGGCGGGCGTCGTGGCCGAGGGACTTGAGGATGAAGCGCGCGCCGTCGGCGGACGTGTTGGCGTGACGCTCGCCGTGCTCGGTGTAGCCGATCGCGCCCGTCTGCTGGTTCGCCGAGCGGATGAAGACCTTGACCCGCTCGTCGTTTTTGACCACGTCGAGCGTCGGTCCCTCCCGCTTGGCTTCCAGAGGCGTCCGCGTCTTGGTCTCGGCGCGGTGGACCTTGCGCTGCTCGTCGGGAAGGTTGGTGTCGTCGGGCCCCGGTCGCGGGGCGACCGCTTCAGCCATCGGAATGACTCTAGTCCACGACCGCGAGGAGTTCGCGTCGCTCGGCTATGCCCTTGAGTTCATGCGGTCCGCGGTCGGTGAACTGAATGCCGGACCCGGCGCAAAGATCGCGGACCGTCGTGGAGACGAGGATCTCCCCGGCTGCGGCCGCAGCGGCGACACGCGCCGCGAGATGAACGTTGATTCCCCTGATCGCGTTGCCGGAACGTTCGACCTCGCCGACGTGGACCCCGGCTCTGATCCTCACCCCGAGCTCCAGATCGGAGCGGGCGATCGCTCTCATGCACTGAATCGCTCGAGCCGGACCCTCGAAGGTCGCGAGAATGCCGTCGCCCGCTGAATCGATCTCCGTACCCCGATGCTCCCTGAGCGCCTCTCGCGCCAGGCGGAAGTGCTGATCGAGAAGTTCCTTCCACGCACGATCGCCGAGCTCGGACGCGCGCACCGTCGAACCGACTATGTCAAGAAAGGCGATCGTGGTCAGAAACCGATCCCCTCCGGGAGCGACCCGGGGATCCGTTCGGCGAGATCGCGCACGGCTTCCGGTTCCACGATCGGATCGCCCTCTCGCGCCATCACGAGCGTCGGCACCCGAATCGCAGGCAGTATGTTGCGGATGTCGAGGGCTCCGTTCATCCGCTCCAGAGCGACCACCGCAGCTGGGGATGCAGCCATCTGCATCCGGCTGAGGAGGGCGTCGACGACTCCATCGTCGGCCTCGGGGCCGACACCCGCACCAAATGTGCGCACGTATTCTCGAGAAGGCCAACTCCGGATGAGCTCGGTGATCTGTCTTTCGTGTTGTTCGATGGGCATGCCCCAGGGGTAGTCCGGAGCTCGCACGAATCGAGCCTGGCATCCCCACACGATCAAAGCACGAGTGCGGCTTGGGTGTTGCGCCGCGAACCAACATGCCATGGATCCACCCTCGGAGATACCCAAGATCACCGCATGTTCACTGCCGGCAGCGTCCATTACCACCCGGATGTCGTCAGCGCGTTCTTCAAGAGTCGCCGCATCGGTGACGCGGTCGGACATACCGGTTCCCCGCTTGTCAAAGCGAATGAGCCGCGAGAAACGCGAGAAGCGCTCGATCATGTGGACCAGCCGAGGTTCGTTCCACATGAACGCGAGATGCGACAACGCTCCTGGCGCGAGGACCATGTCGAGGTCCGCGCCCTCGCCGGTCACCTGGTACGCGACGTTGACCCCGCCGCTGCGTGCGTAGCGGACGGGCGGCATCTCCATGCCGCGCGAGATGCTACTCCGCGTATGCCCTCTGCAGACGTTCCGCGACCTGCTGCAACCAGCGCAGCTCCGTGAGCCCGGCGCGGCACACGACCATGCCGCGCGTGAAAGCGAGCCACGGCTTGAGCGTCCCGCTCAGGAGTCCGAGCCACGTGGCGCTCGTCGCATCGACCTTCGGGCCAGGGCCTTTCACATCGGCGGACTCCGCGTGCAACTTTCCTTCGCCGGCCTGGAACTCGATCGCGCGTCCGATATCCGTGAACCGCAGCAAAGCGCGACCGGCCTTCACATCCTTGAGCGAGTCGCGCACAC
>VBIL01000177.1 GCA_005879975.1 Chloroflexota bacterium | reverse complement strand
GGCACCGGAGAGCGCTCCGGCAACGAGCGTGCACTCGCCGCCGATCACCCCGGTACGTGCGCCTTCGCGCAAAGAGGAGAGCACGCCGTCGGCGAGCGTGCGGCACGCTTCGCGCGCCGCGGTCAACCAGCGATCCCGCGGATTGAATGGGATGCGGACGCGCTTGTCGGCGCCGAGACGCTCGGCGAGCAGCGGCGCCAACACCGCGGGCGCCTCGCCCAATCCAACGAACTGCTGCTCGGTGACCACGCCGGCCTCGAACAGATGGAGCGGGCGAGCCGCCATTTCTGGGCGCATGCTAGCCGGGCCAGCAAGCAGGCGACCCGCCCGCGCGCGAACCGAGCTAGTGGATGAGACCGGTCTGATTCAGTGCAAGACAGATGACGGCGATGGCGGCGAGCGGATAGCGCGACCAGCGGCCCGAGACGAGCATCAGGACGCCGCAGATGAGCGCGACGACCGCGAGGATGAATCCGATCGTGAGTGGCACTATCGACCTCCCGTCTGTAAGGGTGCCCGGCGGTCGTGCAACCTCTGTGCCGTTTAGTCGAGCGCCGTCAGCAGACGGTCGATCGCGGCCAGCCCCGAATGAAGGACGCGCGGCACCATTCCGAATCCGATGCGGAGGTGGCGCTCCGCGCGGAAATGGATTCCGGGGACGATCATGGTGCTGTACTCGCGGATGAGCCGATCGACGAGCGCCATCGAATCGATCGGGTACTTGTAGCTGAAGAAGCAGATCGCGCCCGCCGCCGGCGCGGTCCAGTGAAGCTCGCGCGAGCGGCCGCCGGCCCAGTCCTCGAGCATCGGCCAGCGCTCGTTGACCAGGAACCGCGCGCGCTCGAGGAGCTGCTTGCGCCGCTCGAGCGCGATCTCGGCGAGCGCCTCGGAGATCGTCGCGGGGGCGATGGTGGTGTAGTCCTTGACCTCGAGCGCTGCTTCGACTCGCTCAGGTGGCGCGACGAGCCAGCCGATGCGCAGGCCCGGCAAGCCATACACCTTGGAGAGTCCGCCGGTGACGATGATCCGCGCGCCGCGCCCGCTGAACGTCGGGCTCTCTTCACCCGATCGCTCGGCGCCGCGATAGACCTCGTCCGCGAGGATCCAGGCCCCGTGACGGTCGGCGACCCGCACGATCTCGGCGACCTCGCCCTGAGAGAGGATCTGGCCCGTCGGATTGTTCGGTTGACATACGCAGATGACGCGGGTTCGCGCATTTACCGCGACGCGAAGCGCATCGAGGTCGATCGTCCAGCCACGTTCCTCGCGTAACCAGACCTCGCGCACACGAGCTCCCATTCCGGAGGCGATGCCGTGCACCTGCATGTAGTTCGGCATGATGACCACGACCTCGTCGCCGGATGAGACGAGCGTCGCGAGCGCGAGGAAGTTCGCTTCGCTCGTCCCTGTGGTGATCACGACGTCGTCGGCCGCGCGACCAGCGTGGAATGACGCGACGAGGGCGCGTGTCGCCTCGCGGCCGACGCCCTCGGCGTAGCCGAGCCTCGTACGCATCAACTCCTTGGGATCGCGCGTGATCTCCTCGAGCGTGAGCGCTTCGACACCGGATTCGGAGAGGTCGTAGCGGATCCTGTGCTCCCAGGTGGACTGCATGCGCTCCATGTCGAAACGTGGGAAACGCATCAGGTGCGCTCCGCGTCCGCACGCAGCCGCCCCAGCTGTTTCCTCGCGAAGTCGAGAACGTAGGGCCGCTCGAACGACCCGGGGCGCCCCGTCACTTCCACCGCGTCCACGACATTCGCGTACCGGAAGAGGACCGTCATGGTCACCAGGTCGCCGTCGGATGTCGGCTGTTGGAACACCAGCACGCGCGAATCATCGCCCACCTTCTCGCCGAGGTCGGTCTCGGTCGACCCCAGCGCGAGGGCGCTCGCGCGAAAGTCGGCGAACACGGCCCGCGCGGCGTTCGCATCAGCCGTCGTGATGAGGATGCTATCGACTAGGCAACACCGGAACTGCTGGTCTGACTGCTTGAAGGCCCGGACGTAGGCCGACGCGCCCCGCTCCTCGAGCGCTTTGGTGCTCGTGGAGAGGCCGTCGGCGAGCTGCTGTGCAGTCATGTCGTCGTCGGTCTCGAGCACGTAATCCGCCGGCACATCGGAGGCTTGGAGGATCACGGTCTGGGGCGCGCTGCGGACGGCCTGGCTCGGGGTAACGCTCGCGGTGGCGGGCGGGCTCGACCGCGAGCAGCTCGCGGCGGCGATGGCCGCAAGCATGAACGCCGCGGCGTGTCGCATCACGATCGCACGATATCGTCGAGCGCCGTGCGTATCGGAATTCAGCTACCCGAGGTCGAGCGCGATGTGCGCTGGCCGGAGATCGTCGCGATCGCGCGCGCCGCGGAGGACTCAGGCCTCGACTCGATCTGGGTCGGGGACCATCTCCTCTACCGGGCGGATGGACGGCCCGACCGCGGGCCGTGGGATGTCTGGACGCAGCTCGCCGCGCTCGCGGCCGTGACCTCGCGCGTCCAACTCGGTCCGCTTGTCGCTGCGACGGCGTTCCACACGCCGGGGATCCTCGCCCGGATGGCCGCGTCGGTCGATGAAGTGAGCGGTGGGCGGCTCGTCCTCGGTCTCGGCGCGGGCTGGAACGAGCCGGAGTTTCGCGCGTTCGGCATACCGTCCGACCGGCTGGCCTCGCGGTTCGAGGAGGCGTTCGAAATTGTCCGCCGCTTGATCGCTGGCGAGCGCGTCACGTTCCACGGGCGGTTCCACAGCGTCGATGACGCGGTGCTCCTGCCCCGACCAGCGCGTCGTATGCCGCTGATGCTCGGGTCGAGCGGAGCGCGAATGCTCGGGATCGCGCTGCCGCACGTCGATGCGTGGAACACCTGGTACAGCTGGTATGGCAACAGTCCGGAAGGTTTCGCGGCGCATCGTGTCGAGATCGATACGGCCTGCCGGCGAGCCGGGCGCCAGCCGGGCGAGGTGAGCTATAGCGCGTGCGTTCTCGTTACCGCCGGGGACGGCACAAGAGGCGATCCTGGTGCTCGATCCGATCACCGAGCGCTCCACCCGTACCGTCGCGGACGCTATCGTTGGTCTGAAATAGGCGTCCGTTGCCCCGTTCGACCGAACGGGGCGTTTCGGCGTTTTGGAGGACCCTTGGCGCGATTCGCGAAGCTCTTCGGCCGCGGCGTGACGTCCTCGCCGCCGCGTGTGGACCGCATCGTGGTCGGGCTCGGCAACCCCGGCGAAGGCTACGCGGCGACGCGTCACAACGCGGGCTTTCAGGTGGCGTCGCGACTGGCGAAGCGCTCCCGCGCGGAGTTCGCGGTGAAAGCCGCCGACTCGCGGATCGCCGAAGGCGCGATCGACGGCGTGCGGATCGCGATCGCGCGTCCCCAGACGTTCATGAACGACTCGGGCCGCGCGGTCCGTAAGCTGCTCGATCGCTATCGCGTCGATCCATCCGCGCTCCTCGTGATCTTCGATGAGGTGGATCTCCCACTCGGCAAGATCCGCCTGCGCGAGCGCGGCGGTCCGGGTACGCACAACGGGATGCGCTCGATCGTGTCGGCCATCGGCGAGGACTTTCCGCGTCTGCGCGTCGGTGTGGCGCCGACCGATCCGGCCGCCGAGATTCCCGATCTGGTCGAGTACGTTCTCACGCCCTTCAGCGCCGACGAGAGGGAGACCGCCGAGACGGCGTTCGCGCGCGCAGCGGACGCTCTCGAGGTCGCACTCCGCGAGGGCCTGCCGCGCGCGATGGAGCGGTTCAATGGCTAGCGCGCTCGCACTCGCGCGCGCACGGCTTGGTGGCGTCCTTGCACTCGCAGACCGGAGCGAGCGTTACCGCGAGCTCGCCTCCCGCCTGGGTGACCGCGAGAGCCTCTCGGTCGCCGACGCCACCGCCGGCGCGCGCGCGTTCGCGTGGTCGGCGCTGGTCGCGAACAGCGGCCGCACCGTTGCTCTGGTAGCACCGAGTGAAGATCGCGCGCGCCGCTGGCGCGCCGAGCTCGCCGGGTGGCTCGGGGAGGAACGCGTGCTCGCGTTCCCAGAGCGCGAGACGATGCCGTTCGAGCCGAGCGCGCCGTCGGGGACGGCGGTGCATCAGCGGCTCCTGACCCTGTGGCGGCTCGCGAGCGCGCAAGCTCCGCTCGCTGTCGTCACGAGCTTGCGCGCTTTGCTCGAGCACACCATCCCGCCCGACGAGCTCGCGCGGCGCGGTCGGACCCTTCGCGCGGGCGATCGGCTCTCCTGGCAGGAGACGGCGTCGTGGCTCTTCGACCTCGGCTACGAGCCAGTCACCGAGGTTAGCGAGCCCGGCACCTTCTCGCGGCGCGGCGGCATCATCGACATCTATCCGGCGTCGGCGGACCAGCCGGCTCGCGTCGAGCTCTTCGGCGACGAGATCGAAACGCTCCGGGCCTTCGATCCGGTCACCCAGCGCTCGCAGTCCGCGATCGATGAGCTCGTCGTCCTGCCAGCGCGCGAATTCTCGATGGAGCGTGCGCCCGAGCTCGCCGAGCGCCTCGCCTCCGCGGGGTGGGGCCGCGCGGCGCGCGCCGACGATGACGAGGCCGCCGATCTCTCGGCGTACGGGCATCTGGTCGATTCGCTGCGCGAGGGCGGGTACGGACCCGGCGCGGACGCTTTCGCTCCCGCCCTGGGTGCCACCGCGTCGCTCCTCGATCACATCGGCGATCGCGCGACGGTGGTGTTCGAGGACACCGTGGAGCTCGAGCTGGCACTCGACGCGCTCGAGGCGCAGGCCGAAGAGAAGAGGGGGGAGTTGGCGGACCAGGGCCTCGCGGTCAGCGTTTTCCCGCCCCCCTACGTGACTCGGTCGCGTGTCGACGAGCTCGCGGAGCGTCACGGAGCCGTCCGGGTGCGGCCCGCACCGGGCGCCCTGCGCCTCGGATGGACGGGCCTGACGAGCTACGCCGGGCGGCTCGACCAATTCCTTCGCGAGATCGCCGGCTCGGGCTCTGGGACGCGCCTCGTCGCCACGCCCCAGGCGGCCCGTCTGGCCGAGCTCCTTGCTGACCGCGATGCCGTGCCTGAGCTGGATCTGCGCGTGTTCACCGATGCCGAGGTCTTCGGCTTCCGGAAGCCCCGCCACCCCGAACAGCGCCGCCGCCGTGTGCAGATGGGCTCCTTTCTCGCGGATCTCAAGCCCGGCGACCACGTCGTGCACGAAGACCACGGCATTGCGCGGTTCGAGCGCTTCGTCACCCGTGAGGTCGCCGGGGTCGTGCGGGAGTACCTCGAGCTCCGTTTCGCCGGTACTGACGTTGTCGCGCTCCCGACCGAGCGCGTCGACAAGGTCACCCGCTACGTCGGCGGGACGCCTCCGGGCCTATCCACGCTCGGCGGCCGCGAGTGGCTCGCGACCAAGCGCAAAGCGAAGAAGGCCGCGGAGGAGATCGCGCGTGAGCTTCTCCGCCTCTATGCCGCGCGCGAGGCGACGCAGGGGTTCGCGTTCGAACGCGATACGCCCTGGCAGATCGAGATGGAGAACGCCTTCCCCTACACGGAAACGCCCGATCAGCTGCAGGCCATCGAAGACACCAAGCGCGATATGGAGCGCGGCCGCCCGATGGACCGCCTCATCGTCGGCGACGTCGGGTACGGCAAGACGGAGGTCGCGCTTCGGGCGGCCTTCAAGGCGGTCCAGGACGGAAAGCAGGTTGCGATCGTCGTGCCGACAACGGTCCTGGCGCAGCAGCACTACGAGACGTTCGCCGAGCGCCTCGCGACCTTCCCGGTAAGCGTCGAGATGCTCTCGCGCTTTCGCTCGCCGGTCGAGCAGCGTGCCGTGGCCGCCGCCCTCGGCACGGGGGAGGTCGACATCGTGGTCGGCACACACCGGGTGCTGCAGAAGGACGTGCAATTCCGCGATCTCGGACTGGTCGTGATCGACGAGGAGCACCGCTTCGGCGTGAAACACAAGGAGCGCCTGAAGCAGATGCGCACCGAGGTCGACGTGCTCTCGATGACCGCGACACCCATCCCGCGCACGCTGCACATGGCGCTCTCGGGTGTGCGAGACATCAGCGTGATCGAGACGCCGCCGGAGAACCGCCAGCCGATCGAGACCCACGTCGTCGAACGGAGCGACGACGTCCTGCGCGAGGCGATCGTGCGCGAGGTCGATCGCGGTGGGCAGGTCTACTACGTGCACAACCGGGTGCAGGGCATCGAGCAGGAGGCGCACCGGCTGCGCCAGCTCGTCCCGACCGCACGCTACGTCGTCGCGCACGGCCAGATGGACGAACGCAAGCTCGAGCGCGTCATGGTGGAGTTCGCCGACGCCGAGCATGACGTCCTCGTCTGTACGACGATCATCGAGTCCGGCCTCGACATCCCGAACGTGAACACGATCGTCATCAACCGCGCCGGCACGCTAGGCCTGGCGCAGCTCTACCAGCTCCGGGGCCGGGTCGGCCGGAGCGCCGAGAAGGCCTACGCCTACCTTCTCTACACAAAGGAGCAGCACCTCACCGAGCAGGCACGGAAGCGACTGCAGGCGGTCTTCGAGGCGAGCGAGCTCGGCGCCGGTTTCAAGATCGCGATGCACGACCTCGAGATTCGCGGCGCCGGCAATATCTTGGGCGCCGAGCAGCACGGCCACGTCACCGCCGTCGGGTTTGAGCTCTATACCCAGCTCCTCGAGGAGGCGGTCAACGAGCAGCGCGGCGCGCCCCGGGCGGCCGCCCTGCCGGAGATCACCGTCGATCTGGCGCTCTCGACGGCCATCCCCGACGACTACGTGCCAAGCCGCCAGCGGAAGCTCGAGCTTTACCGGCGGATCGCGGAGCTGGCGACGCTCGACGACCTCGGCGGGCTCCGCGAGGAGCTCCGGGATCGTTACGGAGCGCCGCCCGAACCGGTACGAAATCTCCTCTACGGCGTCGAGGTGAAGCTCCGAGCGGTGAAGGCCGGCGCGACCGAGGTGCGCGCGCGCGGTGCCGAGCTGCGCGTAGTACTAGGACGAGACATCCAGCCAGCCGACCGGGAGCGACTCCTGCGTTCGTTCCCGCGCGCGCAGGCGGGCCAGCGGCAGATCCGACTTTCGGTGCTCGATGCGAAGGGCGATTGGCGCGACGCTCTCACCGGATTGCTCGACCGGCTCGTCGCCTGATGAGACGCGCGTGCAACCACAAGCGGCAGCGTTCTGTCATCGTCCCGCATCACGATGAAAAGCGCGATACGCCTGATCACCCTCGCGGTGCTGGCGCTCCTCCCCACCATCGTCGCCGGACTCACCATCCACTAAGACCCCGCGCTGGGGTCCCGTGAAGATCTGGCTGTTCGCGGCCTTTCTCATCCTCTGGGGCAATCTTCTCCACCCGCTCCTCGGCGCGAGCGCCGTGCTGCCCGGTGGGAGCTGGCAGTTCGTCGTCGCAGGTGCCGCCCTCGTGGCGTTCTCGCTCGTGGGCGCGCGGGCTCTTCGCCTGGACGGCTCGGCGCTCGGGCTACGGCGTGACGGCGCACTCCGCGGGGTCGCGGTCGGGGCGATCGCCGGAGCCGTGATCGCCGCCGCCGGCGTCGCGGTCATGCGTCTCGTCGCCCCGGCCGTCATCGGACAGCCAGTCGTCTACGAGCCGCTGTCTCGTGTCTCCGTCAGCGACCTGACTCCTCACATCGCGTTCTTCCTACCGTTCGGCGCGGTGATCCCGGAGGAGGTCGCGTTCCGCGGAACTCTGCTCGGCGGATTGCTCGCGAGGTACGGCGTCCGCTTCGCCGTGATGGCCTCGGCGGCCACCTTTGCGCTCTGGCACGGGACCGTTGCGATCTTCACTGTCGCGAACACCTCGCTGCCCGTCGTCCTGATCATTCCCGCGATCCTCGGCGCGCTCGTGATCCTCTTCGCTGGCGGTGCGATCATGGCGTGGCTGCGCGTGGCCACCGGTACGCTCCTCGCCAGCATCGCGGCGCATTGGGCCTTCAACGCGATCATCCTCATCGGCCTCCGTTATCCGAGGATCGATTGAAGATCGGAATCGATCTCGACGACGTCATGGCGATCTGCGCGGTCGCCTATTTGAGGAAGTTCGCGGAGGAATATCGCGTCGAGCTCCCCGATGAACGCGAGATCGGATGGCATCTGCTCCGCGATATGGACCCGTACGTCTCACCCGAGGAGCGCGACCGTTTCCGCATCAAGCTCTACGACGGCACCTTCTTCAGCGAGCTCGAGGTGTATGAGGACTGTCCCGCCGTTCTCGAGCAGATGGTCGCCGCGGGCCACGAGCTGTACTTCATCACCGCCCGCGCGGAGCGACGGCGGTACATCACGGAGACCTGGCTGCGCGAGAAGGGCATCCTCGACCACGCCAAGGCCGTCCACCTGAAGCCGATCGGCGATTTCAGACCCGAGTACCCGCGTGGCCGGTATGACGCGACCGGCTCGGCGGAGTACAAGACCCGCCTTGCGAAAGAGCTCGTCCTCGACGCCTTCTGCGAGGACGACATCGTGATCGCTAAGACGCTTGCCGATGCCGGGATCCGGGTCTTCCTCTTCGACCAGCCCTGGAACCGCGACCTTGTGGGCGACCGCGTCACCCGTGTGCACGGATGGACCGAGCTCGCGCAACATCTGGGCCTGTGACCGTGCCGACCACTCTTTACCTCGTGCGTCACGGCGAGAGCGAGGCCAACGCTGCGCGGCGCTTCGCCGGGCAGACGGATTCACCGCTCACGGCGAGCGGTCGCCAGCAGGCCCGGGTTATCGCCGATGAGCTCGCGAAGACCAGATTCGACAGGATCGTCTCGAGCGACCTCTCGCGGACCCGCGACACGGCGGACGTCATCGCGAAGCGGCACGGCCTGCGGGTGGAAGTGTTCCCAGAGCTGCGCGAGATCGATGTCGGCGAGCGCACCGGCAAGCCGTTCGACGAGGTCCGGGGTCTACCGAACTGGACGGACCATGGGTTCGTGGCCTGGCCGGGAGGGGAGACGCTGGAAGAGGTCCTCGCCCGAGTCCTTGGGATCATCCAACGACTCACACGCGAGAGCCCCGGCAAGACCATCCTCGTCGTGGGCCACGGGGGCGTGAACCGCATTTTGTTATCGCACTTCCTGGGGATCCTTCCCAAGCTCGATCGCACGCCCGCGCCGAATACGAACATCAGCGTCGTCCACACGGACGGAAAGACCCACACGGTAGAACGACTTTTCGCCGCGGATCATGTCATGGGAGCCGAACGTGGCTGACTTCACCCTGCGGCCGTCCGGACTGTTCCGGGGCCGGCGCCCTGCGTCAGGCGCGCGCCGGCTCCCGGATGTCGATCGCCAACGAGGTCCTAGCGGGCTCCGCTCCGCGTTTCCGCGCGAAGCTCGGCGAGAAGTTCCGCGAACCGGTCGTGGGTCTCGGCCAGGCCCTTCTCCATCCCGCTCTGAACCATCCCGTCGCGGTCCTCTTTCGACGCGAACAGAGATCGCACGGTGAGGAGGGTCCGCCCGTCGCGCTCGATGAGCGTCGCGGTGTCGACCGAGATGTGCCCGGCCATCGGCTCCCACTCGAAGGTCTGGACGATCCGCTCGGGTGTCTTGATCTCGCGGTACTCCCCACGGAACGCCGTCTCGTCGGCGGCGGACGTCCCGCTGATGTACCGCCAGGCGCCGCCCGGCCGCACTTCCATCTTGTCGACCCGCGTCGTGTGACCCCGCGGGCCCCACCATCGCGAGATGAGGGCGGGATCGATCATCGCCTTGAACACGACGTCGCGCGGGGCGTCGAACTCCCGTGTGATGAGGATCTCGCGGTCCGAGGGCAGCGTGACCTTGGTCTTGTATTCACTTGCGGCGGCCATTTCTTTTCCCCTTGTCCTTTTCTTTCAGGTCGCGAAGTACGTCGTCGAGTTGATCGAAGCGCTCGTCCCAGGTGCGGCGATAAGGATCCAGCCAGGTGTCGAGCTCTTTGAGGGCCTGCGCTCGGATTCGATAGATCCGCAGCTGGCCGACCGGTCGGACCTCGACGAGCCCGGCCTCGCTCAGGACGCGTAGGTGCTTGGAGACCTGCGGCTGGTGCAATCCGAGCCGCTCGACGATCTCTCCGACGGCGAGTGGCTTGCGGCGGAGGAGTTCGACGATCTGCAGCCGGTTCGGTTCCGCGAGCGCGCTCATGATCTCCTGCACGCCGTCATATATACTCCTTCAGGAATATGTCTGTCAAGGCATACTTCGCCCAGAAACTAACGGTGATCCACTGTGCTCCCAGGTTCAGGACCGATTGGGTCTCCCTCCTGATCCGCGTGGGTCTCGCCGCCGCAAGGGACCTAACATCGCTCGATGCCATTCAAGAGCAAGGCCCAGCGGCGAAAGTTCGCAGAGCTTCTGGTCACGGGCAAGATCTCGGACCAGACGTACGAAGAGTGGAACCGTTCGACTGGTCGCAAAGAGCTTCCCGAGCGCGTCCACCCGAAGGGTTCGAAAGGCAAGAAGCGGTCGGCGTCGAGGACGAGGACTAAGAAGAAGCCGAGACCCAAGACCACAGCGCGCAAGCGCTGACGCGAACGCGTCAGGCCGGGGCGGCGCCCGCGACGCTCCTCACGTTGTTCATGATCGAGAGCGCCGTGCCGTTATAGACCTGCTCCTTCTCGTGTTCGGTGAAGTCCATGGCATCGATCGAGCTCACGGCCTTGTCGATCGAGCCGAGCAGATGCGGGTAGTCGCTTCCCATGACCATGTGATCGGTGCCCACCACGTCGCGTAAGAGCCGCAGGTTGTGCGGGCTGAAGGTCACCGTGTCGTAGTACAGGCGCTTCAGGTAGATGGAGGGCGGCTCGTCGATGTTCACGCGGCACTCCGCGAAGTCGCGCCAGCCCGAGTCAAGACGCTCCATGAGGTAGGGGACCGCGCCGCCCGCGTGCGCGACGAGCCAGCGGATGTTCGGGAGCTGCTTGAACACGCCGGCGAAGCACAGCCCCGCGATGGCGAGCGTCGTGTCGAAGGGAAAGCCCACGAGCGGACCAAGCACGTAGTCGGTGAACGCGTCGGCGGCGACCGGGATCATCGGGTGCACGAACACGCAGAGCCGGCGGCGGTCGGCTTCCTCGAAGAACGGCCGATATAGCGGATCGGCGAGCGCGCGCCCTCGGATGTTCGAGAGAAGGATGACGCCCTGCATGCGCAGCTCGTCCACCGCGCGCTCGAGCTCACGCAGCGCCGCGTCGGGATCGTCCATCGGGATCGAGGCGAACCCGAGGAACCGGCCCGGATGCGTTGCGGAGAGCTCGGCGTACGCGTCGTTCACCATGCGCGCGACATCGGCCTGGGCCTTTCCCTCGACGAAGTACACGTTGGGCGTCGAGAGCGAGAGCACTTCGGTGTCGATGCCGACGCGATCCATGTCGTCGAGGCGCTTCGCGACGTCCGTCATCGGCGCTGTGATCCCAAAGAAGCGCGCGCCGCGATAGCGAATGATTCGCTGCCCGGTGGGGCTCGTCCCGAAGGAGAAGTCGCCGCCACTTCGTTCGATTCGCTCGAAGTACGCGGGCGGGTAGTAATGCGTATGGAGATCGAGCTTCACTAGGTCAAGACGCTAATCTGTGCGCCGTGGCAGTGCAGACGGGCGACCTCGCGAGCAGGATCCGCGACGTTCCGGACTTTCCGAAACCCGGGATCCTCTTCAAAGACATCACCACGCTCCTCAAGGACGGGGATGGAGTCGCGGGGATTCATCTTCGCCGCGCCGATCGCGTACAAGCTCGGAGTGGGCTTCGTGCCGGTCCGCAAGCTTGGCAAGCTGCCCTCCGACGTAGTTAGCGTCGAATACGACCTCGAATACGGATCGGCGACGCTCGAGATGCACAAGGACGCCCTCAAACCGGGCGCGCGCGTCCTCATCGTGGACGACCTTCTCGCGACCGGCGGCACCGTGGCCGGGACGATCGAGCTCGTGAAGCAGCTCAAGGGGGAGATCGTGGCCCTGGCGTTCCTCATCGAGCTGAGCGCGCTCAAAGGACGCGAGAAGCTCAGCGGCTTCGACATCGTCACGCTCATCTCGTACTGAGGCCGGCGACCGGCTACACTCAATGTCCACTCAGCGACCGGCGGAGGCCCGCTTGGTCCTTTTGAAGGAGGACCGATGACCGCGGCCCCGACGCTTCCCGAGATCAAGATCGACGCGCACGCGTCCGCCGACGACGCGCGCGAGTTCCTCAAACGTGATCGGCTGCTCGCGGCGTACGCGCTCGCCGATATCGATCAGCCGGAGATCGAAGGCACCCGATGGTGGGTCGGCCGGCGCGACGGGGAGATACAGGCCGTCGTGCTCGTGGTGGAAGGTCTGCCGTTCAGACCGTGCTTCGCGACCGGCAGCCCGGAGGCGCTCGGGACGATCTTCCGCGAGGCGATCCACGAGCCGCGGGTCCTTCTTGCGACACCACACCGCAGCCGGCTCGCGATCGAAGCGACGTACCGCTTCGAGCGCATGGATCGCATGAAGCGGATGGCTGTCAACGTCCATGACTTCCGTCCCCGGCTGACGCAGCGGGTCACGCGGCTCGGCTCGGAAGATCTCGACAGCGTGATCGACCTCTACGGTCACGCGTCGCGAACCTATTTCACGCCGGAGCGGATGCGCCGCGAGATCTACTTCGGCATCTATCAGGGTGACACGCTCGTCTCGGCGGCCGGGACGCACGTCCGCTCCATCCGCTCCGGCATCGCCGCCGTCGGCAACGTCCTGACACGGCTCGCCTACCGCGGGCGGGGTATGGCCACCTCGTGCACCTCGGCGGTCACCGAGCTGGCGCTCGAGGAGCACCGCGACGTCGTCCTGAACGTGCGCGAGGACAACGTGCCGGCGATCGCGGTCTACGAGCGGCTCGGCTACTTCACGCACGCGCCATACATCGAGGGGCCGGCGGTGCGCCGTGCCGCTTGGGAGCGCCTGATCGGCGCCTTGAAGGAGAGAAAGCAATGACCATCGCCACTCGGCCATCGAAGCACGACGTCGCCGACCTCGGTCTCGCCGAGGCCGGCGCCCGCCGAATTGCCTGGGCCGCGCGCGAGATGCCAGTCCTTCGCGCAATTCGCGAGCGCCTCGCGAAAGAGCGTCCGTTCGTCGATCTGCGTATCGGCGCGTGTCTGCACGTGACCGCCGAGACGGCGAACCTGATGATCGTGCTGCGCGACGGCGGCGCGCGCATCGCGCTCTGCGCATCGAATCCGCTGTCGACGCAGGACGACGTCGCGGCGGCGCTCGTCGCGAACGAGGGCATCGCGGTCTTCGCGAAGAAGGGCGAAGACCGCGACACCTACTACGCGCACATCAGCTCCGTGCTCGAGACCCGTCCGCAGATCACGATGGACGACGGCGCCGACGTGGTGACAGAGCTGCACACCCGCAGGCGGGAGCTCTTGCCCGACGTGCGTGGCGGCACCGAGGAGACGACCACCGGTGTCACGCGGCTCCGCGCGATGGCTTCCGAAGGCGTTCTCGCGTACCCGATCATCGCGGTGAACGACGCGCTCACGAAACACCTCTTCGACAACCGCTACGGCACCGGGCAATCAGCGGTCGACGGGATCCTTCGAGCGACGAACCTGCTCCTCGCCGGAAAGATCGCGGTCGTCGCCGGCTACGGCTGGGTCGGCCGAGGCATCGCGAGCCGGCTGCGGGGAATGGGCTCGATCGTCCTGATCTGCGAGGTCGATCCGCTCCGCGCCCTGGAGGCCGCCATGGACGGCTTCGAGGTGACAACGGTGGTCGCGGCCGCGCGGCGCGGGGATCTCTTCGTGACCGCCACTGGGAACGTGAACGTTATCGGGCGCGAAGCGATCGCTAATCTCAAGGACGGCGCGATCGTGGCGAACGCGGGCCATTTCAACGACGAGATCGACCTGGGGGCGCTGGGCGAGCAGGCGACGAGTCGGCGCGAGCTTCGGCCGTTCGTAGAGGAATTCGCGCTGCGTGACGGCCGGCGCATCGTCGTCCTCGGCGAGGGCCGCCTCGTGAATCTCGCGGCCGCGGAAGGGCACCCCCCGGCCGTGATGGACATGTCCTTCGCAAATCAGGCTCTCGCGGTCGAGTACCTCGTCACGAAAGGCGGCACTCTGGCACCGCAGGTCTACCCTGTGCCGCGCGACTTGGACGAAGAGATCGCACGCCGCAAGCTCGAGGCCATGGGAATGAAGATCGACGAAATGACATCCGCGCAGTCCGAGTACGCGCGGTCGTGGAAAGCAGGGACCTGAGCCGATGCCCGAATCCTTCATGTCGACAGACCGCGTCCTCTTCACGAGCGAATCGGTGACCGAAGGCCACCCCGACAAGCTCTGCGACCAGGTGTCCGACGGCATGCTCGACGAGTGCCTGCGCCAGGATCCCAACTCGCGCGTCGCCTGCGAGACCGCCACGACCACCGGTGTGATCCTGGTTGCCGGCGAGATCACGACCCACGCGTACGTCGATGTGCCGCATCTGGTCCGAAGCGTGGTACACGACATCGGGTACACGAACGCCGATTACGGCTTCGACTACCGGACCTGCGGCGTCATCACGGCGATCAAGGAACAGTCGCCGGAGATCGCGCAGGGCGTCGATGAGTCGATCGAGGCGCGCGAAGGCATTGACGCCAAAGAGCTCGGTGCCGGCGATCAGGGAATGATGTTCGGGTTCGCCGTACGCGAAACGGTCGAGCTCATGCCGCTTCCGATCACGCTGGCCCACGCGGTGGCGCGCCAGCTCGCCAAGGCACGCAAGGACGGCACGCTGCCATATCTGCGGCCCGATGGAAAGAGCCAGGTGACCGTCGAGTACTCGAAGGGCGTCCCCAAGCGCGTTCACACGGTGGTCGTCGCGGCGCAGCACGACCCGGGCATCGACTACCAGCGGCTTTGCAACGAGATCCGCGAGCAGGTCATCCGGCCGGCGATCGGCGATTCGTGGCTGGACTCCACAACGAAGTACCTGGTGAATGGCACCGGCGCGTTCACGATCGGCGGACCGATGGGCGACGCCGGCCTCACTGGTCGCAAGATCATCGTCGACACCTATGGCGGCTATGCGCGGCACGGAGGCGGCGCGTTCAGCGGGAAGGACGCTACGAAGGTCGACCGCTCAGCGGCATACGCCGCGCGTTACGTGGCGAAGAACGTCGTCGCGGCGGGGCTCGCCGATCGTTTCGAGGTCCAGCTGGCCTACGTCATCGGGGGCGCCCAGCCGATCTCGCTCAACGTGGAGACTTTTGGGACCGGCAAGGTGTCCGACGAAACGATTCGCAAGCTCATCGGCGAGCACTTCGACTTCCGGCCCGGCGCGATCATCGAGCGCTTCAAGCTGCGGCGTCCGATCTATCGGCAGACGGCGGCATACGGCCATTTCGGCCGCCCCGATCTGCCGTGGGAGGCGACGGATCTCGCGCCGACG
>VBIL01000176.1 GCA_005879975.1 Chloroflexota bacterium | reverse complement strand
ACCTACCCGCGAAGACGGTGATCTACACCGGATCTGCCCAGGGCGCGTGCGGCCTCGCGCAGACCGCGATGGGACCGTTCTACTGCCCTGATGACGAGAAGGTCTACCTCGACATCAGCTTCTTCCAGGAACTGCAGCAGCGTTTCGGCGCGAAGGGCGGTCCGTTCGCGGAGGGCTACGTCGTCTCGCACGAGTACGGCCATCACGTTCAGAACCAGCTCGGTCTCCTCTCGCAGAGCGGATCGCGCACCGCTTCGATCCAAGTCGAACTGCAGGCCGATTGCCTCGCCGGGGTATGGGCCCGCCACGCAGCGGACACCGGCTTCCTCGAGGCGCCGACCGACGCGGAGATCGCCCAGGCACTGGACGCCGCGGCGGCCGTGGGTGACGACCGCATCCAGCAGGAGACCCAGGGCCGCGTGCAGCCCGAGAAGTGGACGCACGGCTCGTCGGCGCAGCGCCAGCAGTGGTACCGGACCGGTTATCAGACAGGCGATCTCGATCGCTGCGACACTTCCTCCGTACGCTGACGGGGAGGAACTTCGATGGCGGCGACCAGGGAAGCGCGCGCGGTATGGAATGGCGACCTCATGTCGGGCAGCGGCACGGTTCGCGCCGTGTCGAGCGGCAAGTTCGCGGATCTTCCGGTGTCGTGGAGTGCCCGCACCGAAGCGCCGGGTGGAAAGACGAGTCCCGAGGAGCTGCTCGCGGCTGCGCATGCGTCGTGCTTCGCGATGGCGCTCTCCGCCGGGCTCGCCCGCGCGGGTACGCCACCCAAGCGGCTCGAGGTCAGCTCGAAGGTCACCTTCGACAAGGTGGGCGACAACTGGACCGTCGTGTCCAGCGACCTCGACGTGAAGGGTCAGGTCCCCGGAGCCGATGCGGAGAAGTTCAAGGCGGCTGCAGAGGGGGCAAGGGACAACTGCCCGGTCTCGCGCGCGTTCAAGGGGAACGTGAAGCTGTCGGTGAACGCGACGCTCTCTTCATAAGGAGCGAGAGCGATAGTCCCTGGACGACGAGCGCGGCCGCGATCGCGGCGACGAACGCGATGACGATCCCGGCTGGCTCGATCGTCGCGCCGATCGCGAAGAAGAACGACGCGAACGCAAACAGGCCGTAGCAGAGGCCGCGCACGACGTGGATCGCCGCGGCCCCTCCGCGCTGCGAGTGCGCGAAGACGGCGAGGACGCTCGCGTAGATCGGATACGTTGTGAGCAGCCCCGTGAGCTGCGGTCCAAGGAGCGGCGCCGCGCCCGTGATCACGAGCACGAGCACCGTCGCGACGACCATGCGCGTCGGAAGGTCCCAGCGCGGTGCGGTGACCGCCGCAGCGAGCTCGCCCGGCTCGGCGAGGACGCGGAGCGCGACAACCAGCACGGCAAGGGTGGCAAGGTACAGCCCGAGGAACGGGAAGGGCAGCTCGCGCCGGCGATCGACCCGGCCGCGGCGGCCGCAGCGAAGCTTGTGCCCTGCTCGAGCGCGAGGAAGAGCGAGACCGGACCGGACGTGAACGGCAGCCCGACGAGCCAGCCGCCGATCGATGGACCCCAGCGCCTGCCGGTGAGCGTCGCGATCGCGATGAGCGTCGGAGTGAGGACGATCTTGAGGACGAGAACGGTCATGCGATCGCGTCGCGCGTCTCGCGCTCGATCTCGGCAATGAGACGCTTGGCGCCGGTGATGCAGGTCTCGAGCGCTTTCGCGATCGCGAGCCGATGGCGCGGATCGAGGTCGGGAGGCAGCTCCTCCTCATCGAGCACGTCGATCGCACCGGATGGGCGCAGCAGGACGTCGACGACGAGGTCGGTGTAGGCGATGGCCTCACGGCCGATCGTCGTGTCCGTCGCGATGCTGACGTAGAACGCGATCGTCCGGCCGCCCTCGAGCCAGTGGTAGACGTTGTATGGCCGGTCGGACCAAAAGTGTCCGATCGTCACCGTGCCCGCGCGGAGAACGAGATCCGTGCCTTCGAGGTGCCGATCGCGATCGGTCACGTAGCGCACGACGGCTCGCCGTCCCGGCTCGACGACAAGCGCGTCGCAGGGATACTCGACCAACGTTCCATCGAGTCGTGTCTTGCGCTCGGTGATCGGCGCGTGTGTTTGACTGCCCATCACGGGCCCGTCATAGGCAAGCGCCAGTGGCGGGTCGTTCTACGTGCGCAACGCGCCGTCGATGTCGTCCAGGTGCTCTTTGCGGTGGATGGCGCGCGACAGGTTGAACGGGGGGCCTCCTTTTGCCCGGATCTTCGCCAGCATCGCGTCGCTCAGCGCCTTCACCTTCCGGTCGGCCTCCTCGGCGAGCCGAAGCGCAAGCTGCGCCGCATCGCGCGGCGGGAGGGCTAGGCACAGCGGCTTGGCCGAATCGTTCACCGCGTCGGTGTCTTCAGGCTCGTAGGTCGAAGGCTCACCGTTCGGTCCCCACTTGTCGAGGAAGTAGATCGCTCGCGCGTCCCAAAAGCCGATGTGCGCGAGCACCGCGGCCACCGTCCAACCGGCGGGCATGGGCCGACTCAACTCTTTGTCGCTCAGTCTCGTGACGAGCGAGCGCAGGCGCTCGCGCTCGGTATCGTTCTCCGCCACGTAGGTCCGATCCTCTGCCACACGCTCCTCCATCGCGATCGTTCGCGTTTGACTGTCCACTACACGCCGGTAGCATGACCGACGCCGATGCGAGAGCTCTACCAGGTAGTTGAGGTGGGCCCCGCCTGGTACCAGGAGAACATTCCGTGCCAGGAAGCCTGCCCGGTGAAGACCAACTGCCGCGGCTATCTGAACCTCGCGGCGGCCGGTGAGTACGAGAAGGGCTGGGAGCTCGCTCTCGATCCCAACCCGATGGCCTCGATCTGCGGATCGGTGTGCGCCGCACCCTGCGAGACGGCGTGCCGGCGGAAAGAGGTCGATAAGCCGCTCTCGATCCGCTACGTGAAGAAGTTCCTCTCCGACTGGGCGCACGAGAACGTCGAGTTGGACGGCGGTCGCCGCTACACGCAGCCGCCTCCGCCGGTCTTCGGTCCGCCGCGCGGCAAGGTCGCGATCGTCGGCGCGGGTTGCGCCGGCCTCTCCGCCGCGAGCGACCTCGCGAAGCTCGGTTTCGGCGTCACCGTCTTCGACGCGCTCGATCAGGCTGGCGGTACGCAGCTCGCGGGCGTTCCGCCGTTCCGGCTGCCGCGTGAGGTCATCGATCGCGACATCAACGGCATCGTCAACGAGAACGTCGAGCTGCGGCTCTCGACGTACGTGGGCCGTGACGTCTCGCTGCGGCAGCTTCACGACGAGTACGACGCGGTGCTCGTCGCCGCCGGGTGCTTCGAGCCGAACTACCCGCGCATCAAAGGCGAGGACGCCCCCGGCGTCATGGCGGGCATCGTCTTTCTCGAGCGCGCGTACCGCGGCCGGCCGCTAGAGGTGGGGAAGAGCGTCATCGTTCTGGGCGGCGGTTACACCGCGATGGACTGCGCGTCGACGTCGTGGCGGCTCGGCGCCGACAGCGTCGTCATCGCCTACCGCCGCAGCCGCGACGAGATGGTCGTCGACGAAGAGGAGCTGACCGAGACCGAACGCGAGGGCATGGAGTTCGTGTACCTGATCTCGCCGGTCGAGATCCTCACCGACCCGAACGGCCACGTGCGTGGCATGGTCTTCGTTCGCAACAAGCTGGGTGAGCCTGACAAGTCGGGCCGCCGCGCGCCCGAGCCGATCCAGGGCAGCGAGTTCGAGATCCCCTGCGACACTGTGCTGCTCGCGCTCGGACAGGCGCCCGACACGACCTGGTTGGCGGCGGACTTCCCCGAGTTCCGCGTGAAGCGCTGGACCGAGATCAAGGTCGACCCCGAGACGTATCAGACGGTCGTTCCGAAGATTTTCATCGGGGGCGACTACCGCACGGCACCGAGCACGATCATCGAGGCGGTCGCCGATGGCCGCGCAGCCGCGCAGCAGATGGCGCGTTTCCTCGACGAGAACGCGATCGCGGTGAATGTGCCCGAGTACCACGAGGTCGTGACGCTGCGACGGTCGTCGACCCCCGACAACATCGGCATGATCGCGCTCGAGGGCGAGATGGCGCGCATCTACCACAACATGTCCGTCGACTACGACCGCATCCCCCGCCAGGAGATGCCGAAGCTCGCCAAGAAGGATCGGCGGGGCCTCTTCCTTGAGGTGAATCAGGGCTACACCGAGGCGCAAGCGGTCGCCGAATCGGACCGCTGCCTCAAGTGCAACTTCAACATCGAGATCATCGGCGAGCTCTGCATCATCTGCGGCGGCTGCGTCGATGTCTGTCCGATGGACGTGATCCACATGGTCGATATGAGCGACATCGTTGACGACGGGTCGATCCCGGCGGTCGGCGCGGCGAAGAAGTGGGAAAACGGCGTGGCCTTCTTCCTCGACGAGACGGCGTGCATCCGCTGCGCGCTGTGCATCATCCGCTGCCCGACCGATGCGATCACCATGAACCGCTACGGCACCGTGATGCCGGCGGTGGGGAATGTGCTGCCGAAGGAGTCGATCGACGACGAGATCCACCTCGACCTCACGGTCGGCGCGAAGAAGGCGGTGCGGCCGCTCCCGCTCTACGATCCATCGCTCGCCGCCGGCTACAAGCCCGTCCTGAATGGCCACGTCCCGAACGGCAATGGCCACAAGCCGCAGGTGAAAGAGAAGGAGCTCACGCACTAAGTGCTCGAGATTCCAGCCCAGATCTGGCAGAAGACGAAGACGAGCTACATCTGGCGGTCCCTGTTCCGTCACGGCTACCCCGACTCGCGGAAGAACCAGTCGCTCGCGGTCTTCACCAACGTCTTCCTGCACCTGCACCCGGTGAAGGTCCGCCGCCATGCGCTCGCGATCCCCTACACGTGGTGCATGGGTGGGCTCTCGTTCTTTCTTTTCCTCGTCCTCACGCTGACCGGAACGCTGCTCATGTTCTATTACCGGCCGACGACCGAGTGGGCCTACTCCGACATCAAGGACCTGGAAACGGTCGTCGTCTTCGGGCAGCTGTTGCGCAACATGCATCGCTGGGCCGCGCACGGCATGGTGATCACCGTGTTCCTGCACATGATCCGTGTCTTCTACACGGGCTCGTACAAGCCGCCGCGCGAGTTCAACTGGGTCATCGGCACGCTGCTCTTCTTCTTCACGATCCTTCTCTCGTACACGGGCTATCTGCTCCCCTGGGACCAGCTTTCGTTCTGGGCGGTGACCGTGGGCTATGAGATCGCGCGCGCGACGCCCGCTATCGGTGACGAGTTCGCGTTCATCCTCTTCGGTGGCTTCCAGCTCGGTCCGAACGCGCTCTTACGTTTCTATGTCCTACACGTGGTTGGGCTTCCACTCACTGTCGGCTTCCTGATCGCCATCCATTTCTGGCGCATCAGGAAGGACGGCGGCATCACTGGGCCGCTTTAAATGACGGCACCACGAGGACCGCAGCCCTTCCCTGGCCAGGAGAAGCGGCTCCGCCTCCTCGCGTTCGTCCGGCAAGACTCGATCGTCCGTGTCGACAAGCGCGTCGAGGACACCGCGATGGTCTGGCCGCATCTGCTGACGATCGAGTTCATAGCCGCGATGCTCTGGACCATCGGCCTGTTCGCGATCTCCGCCGCGTTCAACGCGCCGCTCCAGGATCACCAGACCCCGGACTGCACGCCGAACCCGTCGAAGGCGCCGTGGTACCTGCTCAATCTCCAGGAGCTGCTGCTTCACATGGACAAGGGCCTCGCCGGCGTGGTGGTGCCGACGCTCTGGCTCGTCTTCATGGCCGCGATCCCGTACATCGATCGCAGCCGCGAGGGCGTCGGCATCTGGTTCACGAGCGCCAACGGCCTCCGGATCACGATCTTCGCGGCCGTCTACTCGACGTTGCTCACGTTCTCGCTCATCCTGCTCGACGCCTTCCTCAAGGCCCACGGGTACATCGAGTTCGCGAGCGACTACTTCCCTGGCGGCAAGCAGCTCCTCCCGAACTACGTCATCCCGATTGCGCTCATGATCGGGCTCTCGATCCTCCTCGTGGTCATCGTTCAGCGGCTCTACCTTGCGAATACTCGAGAGTGGATGATCGCGATCTTCACGGGCTGGGTCTTCACCTATCTCGTACTCACCGTCGTCGGCACGTCGATGCGTGGTCCAGGCATGGACCTCTTCGCGCCATGGGGCGTCCCGGCGACGCACCAGTGCTTCGCGCCAACGAAGTGATGACGTGATCCGGCCGCACACCGATTCCACGGTCCAGGGGCTCATCGGCCGCATCAAGCGCCGCCAGCTGCTGCGTGTGGGATTTCTGGCCGGCACGCTCCTGGCGCTCACCGAGCTGACCGCCATCGTGGTGCCCTTTTTTCGCGTGAACAAGATCCTGGGGCTCGGCGCGAAGATCGCGGTCGGAACGAAGCAGAGCGTCCTCGACCAGTTCAAGGCGTCGAACGACACGCCGATCCTGAACGTGGAGGGCAAGTTCTTCCTCATCCACCCTCCCGGAGGCGTCGTTGCTGCGTATCGCAAATGCACGCATCTCGGGTGCACCGTGCCCTGGAACGCCGGCGAGGACCAGTTCCACTGCCCGTGCCACGGCTCGCTCTACGACAAGCACACCGCGGTGGTGAAGGGCGGCCCCGCACCGAAGCCGCTGCAGCTCTTCCACATCGTGGCCGATCCGAGCGGCGCACTCATCGTCGACACAAACCCGCTGAACGTCATCGACCGACAAACCAACCTCTGGAACCCGAAGGACCTGGAGATCACCGAGAGCTGATGGACCTCAATACCGTCCTCGCCGCGGTCAGCCTGTTGCTCTTTGTGGTGCTCGTGGCCTTCTTCGGGTTCGCCGTCTTCCACCAGCAATCCGTCGAGCCGCGCGAGCCGAGCGGCGCTGAGCTCATCGAGCAGCACTACGCACCCGGGGCGACCATCGAGCAGCCGACGCCCTACTACGTGGCGCCGGTGCCGGCCGCGCCGGACCCGCTCGAGATCAGCGCCAACCTCGATCGGAAGATCCTTCTCGGGGCGGGCATGCTCTTCGCGGTCTTCGCGCTCGTTGGCGGCTACTTCTTCACGCTCTTCATCGTCCGCGCGGACGCGAGCACCGAGCGCTGGCGCGACAAGGTCGCGTACCAGCACCAGCTTGCGCAGTCGGTCGAGCGCGGCCGCAACCTCTACGCGAACCTGTGCTTCGACTGTCACGGCAAGACCGGCCTCGGTAGCACCGATCCATCGCGCAAGGATCTGCCTGGCCTTCCGTTGAACAAGGCGGCCTTCAAGTACGACAACATCAAGGGCGACCCGGTCAAGCTGAAGGCGACGCAGGATCTGATCACGCTGACGATCGAGCGCGGTCGGCCGAAACCGCCGGGGACCATCTCGATGCCGGCCTGGAGCATCACCGAGGGCGGGCCGCTGAATGACGAGCAGGTCCAGCAACTCGTCAGCTTCATCATGTACGGCAGCGACGCGGACTGGGCTGACATAGTCACCGTGCGACTGCACAGCGACGGCACTGAAGACGGACACCTGCCGCTCGAGCCGAACCCGCCGAAGCCGCCGGTCCTCACCGGGATCGAGCTCGGGAAGCAGCTCACGCTTAGCAACCCGACCGCCGCCTGCGTGACCTGCCACAGCTTCGACCCGAACACGCCGAGCACGCTGCCGCAGGCGCCGAACCTCGGGCATTACGGCACGGAGGGGCCGCTGAACGACGAGAACAAGGCCCGCAAGGCCGCGGGCGACGCCGATTACCTCCTGCACTGGATCCAGAACGCGCCGTCGATCAAGCCCGGGATCGCCATGCCTGCCTTCAGCACCAGCGCCGGGGGCTCCCTGAGCGACGAGCAGATCAAGGCGATCATCGAATATCTTCAGAGCCTCAAGTGATCACCGAAGTCAGCGAAGCCAACGAGTTCTACATGGTCCTCGTGACCGTGTTCATCCTTCTCGCGGTCATGTACTTCCTCCTCGTCGGCCGCGTCACCACGATCAAGCTCGCTTACTGGGCCGCACTCACGCTGATCGAGCTGGCACTGCCACGCGTTTTAGACCGAGGATTTACCGAGCGGTTTCCGCTCTCGATCGCGCTCGCCGCGGTCACCACCGCCGTCGCGCTGGGGTGGGCAAGATGGCAAGCGCGTGTCATCGATCGCCGCGCCGGTGGGATCGAGCGCGGAATCGCGACCGTCGCGACGACGTTCGTCGCTGCATCGGTGGTCGCGTCGCCGGCGAGCATTCCGCTGCTTCTCATCGAGCGCGCGCGGTCGCTCGAGGGCTGTCCGGCCGGTATCACCTGCCATTTTGAGGCGATATGGCTCTGGGTCGCCCTGTTTGCGGTCGGCTTCGTACTGATTCCGGCCGTGTTCGCGGCGTCGCTACGGGGAACGCATTCGCTCGCTTGAACGCCGACCCACTGAGGTGTGGCAATCTACCGCGAACGGTGGCTGGGAAACGCGTACTGGTCGTCGACGATGACCCCGACATTCGAGAGCTCCTCTTCACCGCTCTCGAGGACGAGGGCTTCGAGGTCGTGCCTGCCGAAAACGGGCGGGAGGCGCTCGCGATCATCAAGACCTTCCGGCCGGACGTCATCGTGCTCGATCTGATGATGCCGGTGATGGACGGCTGGCAGTTCGCAAACGAGCTTCGCGCGCGCGACGAGGACATCCCGATCGTTCTTCTCTCCGCGGCCCGCGACCTTCGCACCCACGCGAAGAACCTCGCCGCCGCGGAGATCATCGAGAAGCCGTTCGATCTAAGCGAGCTCCTCCCGAAGATCGCGAAGGTCGCCTCCGCCGCGTAACCTCCCCACCAACATGACGCCTGTCCGGCCGCTCGCCGTGATGGTGCTGGCGCTCCTCCCAAGCGTCCTGTTGGCGTGGCTCCTGGCGGATCCGGCACGGAATCAGCCGATCGTGATCCGGCTCGAGCACTTCGTGATCACGTCGAACGTCTCGATCGTCGCGGCGCTCGTTGCGTTCCTCGTCGCTCGCGCCGCGCTCGACGTGGGTCATTTTCGGACGCTCCTGATCGCGCTGGGGTTTGGATGCATGGCCGGCATCTTCGCGGTCCATGGACTCTCGACCCCGGACGTACTGCAGCGAGCCGAGCGGGCCAATCCCGCGGGCCTCGTGGTCGCGATCTCCGGCCAGCTCGCGCTCGCGGTCGCCGCTGTGTTCTTCGCGGTCCGATACACGCCCCTCGCCGCGTGGCTCGAGCGTCGTATCCGTCCGCGTGTGTTGACCGGCGCGGTGGTCGTGGCGCTCACGGGGTATGCGGCGCTTGCGCTCGGATGGCCCGAGGCGTTCAGCGGGATCGCTCGGTGGATCCTTTTGCAAACGGGGTCGCATCAGGATTACGACCCGGCGGCGTACGGATACGGCACCTCCGCCGGCGGAGACCTCACCGGTGGTGCGGGCTGGTTGCCGTACGTTCTCGTCGCCGCCGTCATCGTGCTCTATCTGTACGCGGCGTTCGCGCAGGGACGCGACTTCCTTCGCACCGGCCTACCGCTCCAGGGCGCGCTCGGCATCGCCTACGTCCTGCTCGCGCAGGCGCAGGTGTCTCAGTTCCTCGGTCCGACGTGGACGCCGTCGTGGTGGGAATACCACGGGCTCATGCTCGTCGCCGTGGTGCTCGCGCTCGGTGCCCTGTTCCTCGAGCTCGACCGCCGGCGCGGGCTCGAGCGGTTCCTTCCGCCGACCGTCGTCGAGCGCGTGATCCAGGGCGATCCGTTGCGGCTCGAGGGAGAGCGTCAGACCGTGACGATCCTCTTCACCGACCTGCGCGGTTCGACCGCGCTCGCCGAGCGTCTCCCACCCGAGGCATTCGTGACGGCGGTCAACGAGTACCTCACCGTCATGGGCCGGTGCGTCCTCGACCAGGGCGGCATCCTCGACAAGTTCACCGGCGACGGCCTCATGGCGATCTTCGGCGCGATGAGCGATCCGACGAACGGCGCCGCCGCGGCCGCTCGCGCGGCGCTCGAAATGCGCCGCCGCATCGCCGAGCTGAACGCTGGCCGCGCCGCGCGCGGACTGGACGTCGTGCAGTTCGGCGTCGGCATCCACACCGGTGACGTCGTCGTCGGGACCATCGGTCTCCCCGAGCGCTCGCAATACGACGCCTTCGGCGACGCGGTGAACACGGCGTCGCGGATGGAGACGCTCACCAAGGAGTTCAAGGTCGACTCGATCCTCTCGCGCGACACCGCCGATCGCCTTCGTGGCGACGGCGTCGCACTCCGTGCCCTCGGGGAGGCCACGGTACGGGGCAAGGCGAACGCGGTCGAGGTCTTCACTCTCTCGTAGACGTTCGGTCTCCAGGGACTAGTGTCTCGTCATGCCGGGTCTTGCCGCGATCGGGATCGTCACGAGCGACATGAAGGAGTCGGTGCGTTTCTACCGCCTGCTGGGCATCGACATGCCTGATCCCGCCGCCGACCACCTCGACGCGACACTTCCGAGCGGCATTCGCCTCATGTGGGACACGGTTGAGCTGACCAAGGAGCTCGACCCCGACTGGGTCGAGCCGAAAGGACATCGCATGGGGCTCGCGTTCGAGTGTTCGTCGCCCGGAGAGGTCGACGCGACACATGCCCGCGTCGTGCGCGCTGGCTTTCGCTCGAAGAAGGATCCGTGGGACGCGTTTTGGGGTCAGCGTTACGCGCAGATAGTCGACCCCGACGACAACGTGGTGGATCTCTTCGCCCAGCTGCCCACCGCGACCGCGTGAAATACCCCAGAGCGTTGGTAGTGATGTCAGTCAGCCTTCGCGTCGAGCACCGTCAGGCCTGCCGGACGGGTGCGAAGCCATTCGCGCCCGCGCAGGAGCGCGCGGACCATCTCGACGAACTCGCGGCCCGCCCGCGTGAGGCGACGATCGCGCCGGTTCGCGAAGCCGATCGTGCGCGTGAGCGGATCCGCGAGCCGCACCGCCCGTAGCGGGCCAGCGGGATCGATCACCAGGCTGGGCACGACGGCCACGCCGAGGCCCGCCGCTGCTAGGCGAAGCACGCCGTCCATCTCGCCGCCCTCGAGAGCGAGCGTCGGCTCGAACCCCGCGCGCCTGAACGCGGCGAGGGTCGACGCGCGCAGGTCGTAGCCGTCGCGGAACATCACGAGCGGGACGCCCTTGAGGTCTGCGATCGCGATCGTCTTCCGTGACGCGAGCGCGTGGTCCGGCGCGACCGCGACGACGAGCTCCTCGCGCAGCAGCGGTGTCGTCTCAAGCATCTCGTGGCGGAGGGGGAGGATCACGAGCGCGATGTCGAGTGCTCCCTGCTCGAGCTCGCGCACGAGGTCGCGCGAGCCGGCCTCGTGCAGAACGAGTTCCACGCCCGGGAACGCGGCGTGGAAGCGCGCGAGCGCCGGCGGCAGGAGCGTCGTCGTGAGGGATGGCGTCGCGCCGACCGCGAGGCGACCGCGCCGCAGATCGGCGAGCTCCCGGACCTCGAGGGCCGCGCCGTCGACGTCCGCGAGCACCCGGCGCGCCCACGGAAGCAGCACCTCGCCCGCGGACGTGAGCGCGACGTTGCCCTTCATGCGGTGGAAGAGCGGAGTGCCGAGCTCTTCCTCGAGCACGCGGATCGCGCGGGATACCGATGGCTGCGCGATGCGCAGGTTTCGGGCGGCCCGAGTGAAATGGCGCAGCTCGGCGACGGCGACGAAGTATCTGAGCTGGTGGAGCTCCATCGGTCATAGCCTACCGCTATCACCACGAGCGCATCGAAACCTTTGCGTTCTCAACGCCGAGCGGCCACCATCGCCTCTGGTGGCGACGACATCCCTCCGGGCCGGCGTGCGACGTGTGGTGCCCGAGCGCAAGGACCTCTGGTGGCTCGAGCCTCTCGTCATCGTCGTGGTGCTCGGCACATTCGTCCTGTACTCCGTGTACGCGGGCCTCGCGAACGCGAACTACTTCTACGACCCGTACCTTTCGCCGCTCTATTCACCGTGCATCACGGCGAACTGCGTGCATCCGCATCTGCCGATCGTCGGCGCGTACTGGAACCTCTCACCGGCGATCCTCATCGTCGCGTTCCCCCTGGCCTTCCGCGTCACCTGCTACTACTACCGCCGCTCGTACTACCGCGCGTTCTTCTGGGCGCCGCCCGCATGCGCGGTCCCGGACGCGCGGACGGCGTACGCGGGCGAGACACGTTTCCCCTTTCTCATTCAGAACCTGCACCGGTACGCGCTCATCTTCGCGACGACGCTCCTCGCGTTCCTCTGGTGGGACACGTTCCTCGCGTTCAACTTCAACGGGCGCCTCGGCGTCGGCCTCGGCTCGCTCCTCCTGCTGACCAACGTCGTGCTGCTCTCCGGCTACTCCGCGAGCTGTCACTCGCTCCGCTATCTCGTTGGCGGTTACCTCGACAGCTTCCACCGCGCGTCGCTGCGCTACCGCCTCTGGAGCTGGGCGAACTGGCTTAACGCCAGGCATGCGCGGTGGGCGTGGGCGAGCCTCGTGGTGGTCGGCCTCACCGACCTCTATATCCGGCTTCTTTCGATGGGCGTGCTGACAGATCCGAGGATCGTCTTCTAATGGCCGAGATCAACACCGCTGTCTACGACGTGATCGTGGTGGGCGCAGGCGGCGCGGGCCTGCGCGCCGCGATCGAGGCGCATGCCGCCGGCGCGAAGACCGCGGTCATCTGCAAGTCGCTCCTCGGCAAGGCGCACACGGTGATGGCCGAGGGCGGCATCGCCGCGGCCCTCGGGAACGTGTGGAAGGAGGACAACTGGAAGATCCACTTCCGCGACACCATGCGCGGCGGCAAGCTGCTGGGCAACTGGCGGATGGCGCAGCTGCACGCGCAGGAGGCTCCGGACCGTGTGCTCGAGCTCGAGGAGTGGGGCGCGCTCTTCGACCGCACGAAGGACGGCCTCATCCTGCAGCGCGACTTCGGCGGGCATCGATACGCTCGGCTGGCCCACGTCGGCGATCGCACCGGGCTCGAGATGATCCGCACGCTCCAGGACCACGCCGTCGCGCAGGGCATCGACGTCTTCATGGAGTGCACGGTTCGGCATCTGCTGACCGACGGCGGCCGCGTGGCCGGCGCGATCGGCTACTGGCGCCAGTCCGGCGCGCTCGTCCTCTTTCGGGCGAAGGCGGTCGTCCTCGCGACCGGCGGGGTCGGCAAGGCCTGGAAGGTCACATCGAACTCCTGGGAATACACCGGCGACGGCATGGCGATGGCGCTCGAAGCCGGCGCCGATCTCATCGACATGGAGATGACGCAGTTCCACCCCACCGGAATGATCTGGCCGCCGTCGGTGCGTGGCCTGCTCGTCACCGAGGGTGTGCGCGGCGACGGCGGCACGCTCCGCAACGCGAGCGGCGAGCGCTTCATGTTCAAGTACATCCCCGCGTTCTTCCGCGGCGATACGGCGGACAACGAGGCCGAGGCCGACCGCTGGTACGAGGACAAGAGGAACAATCGCCGGACGCCGGATCTGCTGCCGCGCGATGAGGTCGCGCGCGCGATCAACACCGAGGTCAAGGCTGGGCGCGGCACGGAGCACGGCGGCGTGTTCCTGGACATTGCGACGCGCCGGCCCGCGGACTACATCAAGCGGCGTCTGCCTTCGATGTACCACCAATTCAAGGAGCTCGCGGACGTCGACATCACCAAAGAGCAGATGGAGATCGGCCCGACGCTTCACTACATCATGGGCGGCATCCGCGTCGACCCCGACACCGCGGCGGCGACCGTGCCCGGCCTCTACGCCGCGGGCGAGGTCGCGGCGGGAATGCACGGCGCGAATCGTCTCGGCGGCAACTCGCTCTCGGACCTGCTCGTGTTCGGACGTCGCGCCGGGCAAGCCGCTGCCGAGTACGCGAAGGGGGCGACCGCGGGACGCATCGACGACGCGCAAGCGGACGCGTTCGCCAAGCGCCTGACGGAGCCGTTCGAGCGGCAGGGCGACGAAAATCCCTACGCCATACACGAGGAGCTGCAGAACGCGATGCAGGACCTCGTTGGGATCATCCGCAGACGGGAGGAGCTCGAGGAGGCGCTCGCGCACCTCGAACGCCTGCGCGCGCGCGTCGCTCGCGTCCACGTCACCGGCACGCGCCGCTACAACCCGGGATGGCACCTGGCACTCGATCTCGAGAACCTGATCGGCATCTCCGAGGTCGTCGCGCGGAGCGCGCTCATGCGCACCGAGAGCCGTGGCGGGCACACGCGCGAGGACTTCCCCAAGGCCGACCCGGAGTGGGGCATGAAGAACGTCGTCTCGCGCAGGCGCGACGGGCGCCTCGTTCTCAGCACCGAGCCGATTCCGCAGCCGCCTGCGGACCTGCGGGAGCTGATCGGTGAGGACAAGCCGCAAGAGAAGGTCGCCACGGGGGAGCCCGCGATCATCGGGGGCAAAGAGTGACCACGGAAGCGCCGCGGACCGCGACCGAGGTGCGCATGAAGATCTGGCGCGGGGAAGGCTCGGGCGGCGAACACGTCGAATACGTCGTGCCGCTCGATCCGGGAATGGTCGTGCTCGACGTGGTGCATCGCATCCAGGCGACGCACGCGCCCGACCTCGCCGTGCGCTGGAACTGCAAGGCCGGCAAATGCGGATCCTGCAGCGCCGAAGTTAACGGGGCGCCGAAGCTCATGTGCATGACGCGAATGAACGAGTTCGCGCCGGGTGAGGAGATCACGATCTCGCCGGTGCGGACCTTCCCGCTCATCAAAGACCTCGTGAGCGACGTCTCGTTCAATTACGAGAAGGCCAAGACGATCCCGCCGTTCAAGCCCAAGCCGAAGGATGCTGACGGCAAGCGGCGGATGTACCAGGAGGACGTGGACCGGGTACAGGAATTCCACAAGTGCATCGAGTGCTTTCTCTGCCAGGACGTCTGTCACGTCATCCGCGACCACGAGGAGAACAAGCAGTCGTTTTCGGGGCCACGCTTCTTCGTGCGCCTGGCCGCGCTCGAGATGCATCCGCTCGACGCGAACGACCGGCTCGACCTCATCCGGGCGAAGCATGGCCTCGGCTTCTGCAACATCACCAAGTGCTGTACCGAGGTCTGCCCGGAGGACATCCACATCACCGACAACGCGATCATTCCGCTCAAGGAGCGCGTCGTGACCGCTCACTACGACCCGATCGCCTGGGCGCTGCGACGCATGCGCGGGAAGCGCGAGGACTTCGCGCCGCCGCAGCCTAAGCCGCCATCCGCCTGACCCCGCGCGGCGTCTTCATGACGATCGTCGCGCTCGTCCTCGTCGCGCTGCTACTCGGTGCCGTCGTGCTGCCGGCAATCTCGCGCGGAGGGTTCGTCGAGCTCCTCGGCGTTGCAGCGATCCTTCTCGCTGTCCTGCTTGGGGAGCGCTGGCTCAGGAGCCGCTAGGCCCGCGCGGTCAGCGCATCCATTGCAGCGTGCAGATATCGGGGCAACCCAGTGCGAGCTTCGTGGCGTAGGTCAGATCGAACTCGCGGCCCGCGACCTGCGGTCCGCGGTCGACGACCGGCACCGTCAGCGTGTTCGCGCCGTACCGGAGCGTCACCGGCGAGCCGCAGGGGAGCGTGCGGTGCGCGACGCCCTGAAGAATTGTCGTGAGCGTCAGCCCGCAGGCGGTGCGGTTCCCGAAAAGGCCTGGACCGAAGTAGGACGCGGTCACGGTGGTGACGAGCGGCGCCGGGGTCGGCGCCGGCGTTGGATCGGGGGGTGGCGGCGGGGGCGGAGTGCCGTCGGCGTTGAGCACCGTGACGACCCAGAAGACACCGTAGTCCTCCATCCATTGGGCGCCCTCGATGAGCGGCCGAAGCGCGATGCGATACGTCCCGGGCGCGGGCGGCGCGACGACGGCGAACTGGAACCACGCAACTTGATTCGGACCGACGTACGCAGACGGTTGCGACGCGAGCCGGTTGAAGCGCGGCCATCCGGTCGAAGGCGAACCGTTCGTACCGTCACCACCTAGGTAACTCGCGTGGTCCTGTCCCGGGTCGGGGTTCCACGTGCCGAGGTACGCGACCTCACCCAGGCGCCCGGCGATCCATCCGCGCGAGCCGCTGTTGTAGAAGGCGACGGTCGCGGTCGCCGTCGTCCCCGCGCAGAGCGACATGTAGCCGCTCTGTCCGTACCACGCGGCGTGGAATCCCACGAGGCCGCTCGGTGGCTGAGCCGGCGGCGGAATGCCCGGTCCCACGCTGCTCGCGCAGGTTGCGGCACGCGCAGGCGCGAGCTGTGTCATCACCACAACGGCCGCGACGGCCAGGACGACTTTCGGAAGGCCACCCACGACGTGGTTAACGAAGGACCTGCGTCGGTGGTATGTCGGCCTGGTGTCTCCGCAAGGCGCTGCCGCGACTTAATGTGTGATACTACCAGTGACACTAGTTGGTGGTCCCGAAAGCGAGGCCCGTTTTGGAGGCCTACGGATGGCGACTTCGAGCGGGGACAAGACACGGGACGATCGCCGAGCGAGGAAGTCACACGGTGCTCGTCCCTCGTCCGCACGGAAGATTTCTGTTGCCCGTGTACGTCAGGCGCGTGGTCAAGGTGATCGAAAAGGCACGCTGAGAACTCAGGACAGCCTCGAGGAGATCCTCGCGCGTCCGTATGGGGTGTCTTTCGAGTACGGCAAGTCGCCGAGCGAGGGCGTCCTCGCATACCTCGCAGAGTGGCCGGACTGCTTCGCAGCCGGTAGGACTCGGCGTGAAGCGTTAACCGAACTTGAGGCCACCCTTGGCGAGCTGGCGGCATACCGACTTCGGCGAGGCTTGGAGATCCCCAAGCCGGCAGAAGACTTCAGCGGCCGGTTCGTGCTGCGACTTCCGAAGCAGCTCCATCGCGACGTCGAGCGTCGGGCGAAATCAGATGGGGTGAGCTTGAACACCTGGGTCACGCAGGCCATAGCCCGCGAGATCGGGCCGGGCAAGAAGAATTAGGACCCGCTGAACTTTTCGCTGATAGGAGACTGACCCCTCGTCATAATCGGCCGGGCGTAGGCTCGGTTTCCACGCAGGAAGGGCAAGGATGAGACGAGTCCCGGCTCGCGCGTACGTGTTCGTCGCGGTCACCTGTTTGGTCGCCGCGCCGTTCGTCGCGCTCGGGATCCAGGACGTCCTGAATGACGAGCCGCCGGGCATCGTGGCCTTCTACATCTGGGCCCTCTGCGTCCTCCTCTCGCTCCGGCCGATACGCATCGCACCGACCGTCGAGCTTTCCGCATCTGAAGTGGCGGTCCTGGCCGGGGTCGTTCTCCTCACGCCGGGACAGCTCGCGCTCGTCGCGGCGTTCGCGCGGATCGTCGTCGACCTCGCCACCCGCAAGTCGCCGGTACGGATCATCCGCAACAGCGCTGCGCAGGCGATCAGCGCGGGCACAGCCGCGATGGTGTTCCAACTCATCCTTCAGTCGATGGCCGATCGGATCATCGGTCCGATCGCCGAGGTCATCGCCGCGGGCGCGCTCGCCGCGCTCGCGCTCGTCGTCCTCGACCTCGGTCAGATCCTCGCGCTGCAGCTGATGCTCGGGACCGAGCGCCTCAGCGGGCAGACCCTCGGGTGGATCAATCGCACCGGCCGCGCGCAGCTCCTCTGGGGTCTCGCGGCGGTCATCGCCGTCGAGATCATCCTCGTGCAGCCGTGGTTCCTCCTTCCAGGTATCCCGCTCTTCCTGCTCGGCTACCTCGACATCCGCGCGCGCTTCATCGCCGAGCGCCGCGCGCGACTTCTGGCGACGCTCGTCGAAGTCGGCCACGCGGTGGGCAGCTCGCTCGACCCGAACGAGGTCTTCCGGAACGTGTACCGGCAGGTCGCCGCCGTCATGGACGCGGACAACTTCTTCGTGGCGACGCTGGGACTTGACGGATCGACCGTGCGATACCGCTTCCTCATGGACGGCGGGAAGGAGCTCGCTCCGATCGAGCGACCGCGCGCAGGCACCCTCGTCGGCGCGACCATCGAGCGCGGCCCGCTCCTCCTTCGTGATGTCGAGCACGACAGCGGGCGGCTCGGCCTTCCGGAGCTCACGTCCTGGGGCGCGGTCGAGGAGCATTCGATCATCGTCGCCCCGCTGCGGCAACGCGACCTGGTGGTCGGCGCGATCTCCGCGCAAAGCCGCCGACCGAGCGCCTACGACGACGGGGATCTCCAGCTCCTCACGGCGATCGCGAACGAGGCGTCGATCGCCCTCGAGCGCGCGAACCTCTACGAACGCACCGCGACGTTGTCGCGGCGCCTCTTCGAGCTGCACCGCGTCGGCCTCGCGATCGCCGAACGGACCGAGCTCGTCGACGTCACGCGGCTCCTCGCCGAGTCGGTCGTCGATCTCTTGAAGCCGGCGGTCTGCGCGATCTACCTCGATAAGGGCGGAGACACGCTCGACTTCGCGTTCTCCACGGGCAAGCCGACGAGCGACGTCCTCGCGCTTCCCAAGAACACGCCGCTCATTGCGCGCGTGCTCGAGTCCGGGCAACCGGTCGCGATCCCGCAGCGGGAGGACGCTCCCGAGACCACGCGCAAGCTCCTCGAGCGCTTCGGGCATGAGGCGGTCCTCGTCCATCCGCTGCGCTCCGCCGACCAGACCGTCGGCGTGCTCTTCGTCACCTGGCGAGAACCGCACCTCATGACCGATGAGGAGCGCGAGCTCATCGGCATCCTCGCGGGCGTCGGCGCGTCGACGATCCGTTCGATCCGCCTCTACCGCGAGCTCGACGACGCGTACCTCTCGACGGTGTCAACGCTCATGTCGACGATCGTCGCGCGCGACCACTATCGCGAGGACCATCAGCGCAAGATCGCCGCGGACGCGGTCGCGATGGGCGAGCGGCTCGAGCTCTCGGAGAACGAGCTCCGCGACCTGCGTTACGCGTCGCTCTTCCACTCGCTCGGAAAGATCGGCGTGCCGGCCGCGATCCTCTCGAAGGCCGGACCGCTCACGCCGGAAGAGAAGAAGATCATGCAGGAGCATCCGATCCTCGGCGCGCGTATCCTCGAGTCGATCCGCTTCCTGCGCGGCGTCGTTCCCATCGTCCGTCACGCGAACGAGCGCTGGGACGGCGCGGGCTATCCCGACGCGCTCGCCGGAGAGCAGATCCCGCTCACCGCGCGGATCCTCGCCGTCGCGATCGCGTACGAGTCGATGCTGGCCGATCGCCCGTACCGCCCCGCGCGGCGCGAGGACCAGGCGCTCGCCGAGATCAAGGGCATGTCCGGCAAGTGGTACGACCCCACGGTCGTGAACGCGTTCGTCGCGATGATCGAGGCTCGCGGCGTTATCCACGCGGCCGAGGAAGAGGTGCAGTCGACCAGCCGTGAGCTCGCGATCCTCTCCGAGCTCACGCCCGAGTTCCACACCATCCTCGACACGCGCGGTCGCCGGCGTCTGGACGACGGTCGATTCTCCGTCGCGCATTCCGACCGACCGCGGTATCTCGGGCTGGGTCTTCACGCACCGCGAGGGCCAGATCGTCGACGACGTGCGGGCCGACCCGCGCTACATCGGCGACGCGCGGGTGCGCAGCGAGCTCGTCGTGCCGCTCGTCTCGCGCGGCCGGACGGTGGGCGTGCTCGTGCTGAGCCACCAGGCGGTCGCCGCCTTCAGCAAGCGCGACCTCACCCTCATGGAGACGGTCGGCGCGCAGATCGCGGCGCAGATCGAGGTGGCCGAGCTGCACGAGCGTCTGAAGCGCGCCGCCAACACCGACGCGCTCACCGGGATCCACAACTATCGCTACTTCTACGACCGCCTCGAGGAGGAAGTCGCACGCGCCGAGCGCCACCAGTCGCCCCTCGCCGTAGCGTTCTTCGACATCGACGAGTTGAAGAAGGTCAACGACACCTATGGCCACCTCGCCGGGAACGAGGTGCTCCGCATGCTCGGTCAGTCCATCAGCGAGCGGGTGCGGACCGAGGACGTGCCGGCTCGGTACGGCGGCGACGAGTTCGCCATCGTCATGCCGGACACGCCGCGCGAGGAGGCCGAGAAGGTGGTCGTCCGGCTCATGGAGATCCTCGATGCCACCGAGGTGAAACTTCCAGGGGGCGGATCGATCAAAATGCCCGCGCGTTCGTGGGGCATTTCCTCTTACCCTATGGACGGGCGGACGGCCGAGGCGCTCGTCGAGAACGCAGACACACGCGCGTACGCACGCAAGCGCACTCGGTAACACAAGCGGTAGCCGATCTGTTGAGGTAGGAATGGGATCCGCGCTGCTCGATCTACTGACGACGGATGGACAGGTGGCGTTCGTGCTCGCCTTTGTGATCCTGACCATGGTCGGAATGCTGATGCTGCTGTGGCGTCCGCGTCACGTGACCTATCGGCCCCACGACTGCCGCTCGATGGGCTGCGGATGGCTGGAGGACAAGCCCCGACCGTAATAGGGCGGTCTGAGCGCTGTGCGTGGTGAAGTGTCACATTGACAAAGTGGCGGACCTCCCGCTAGCATCAAACCCATGCCGAGGACTCTCATAGCCGTGAACGACCAGGGTCGGCTCACGCTACCCGCAGACATCCGACGTCGCTTGGGGATCGGTACCGGTTCGCAG
>VBIL01000175.1 GCA_005879975.1 Chloroflexota bacterium | reverse complement strand
GATCGCGCTCTGATCGTCGCGGTCATCGTTGGGACGATCCTCTTCGCGATCAATCAGCTCGATGTCGTCCTGTCCGGCCAGCTGACCGCTCTTGTCGCCGGGAAGATCGCGCTCACGTACGCGGTGCCGTACTCGGTGTCGACGTACTCGGCGCTCGAGGTGAACCGGCTGCCCGGCTGAGCGACCGTTCATAAAGGTATGCCGCGCCGGTCCAGGGTGGCCGGTATCCCGCGGACCGCGCCGCGCGGCGCTGGGCGGCTCCGCTCGCATAGAAGGAGACATCGTCGAGGCCTCGTCGAGCGGCCTCGGCGCGGAGCGCCACGAGCAGCTCGCGAAGTGCGCGGCCCTTGCCGCCGATCGCCCTGACCAAGAGCGATCCGTCGGACGAGCCTCCGATGATCGCGGCAGCCTCGACGCCACGGCCGGCCACGAACGCACGCCTACGCGCGATCGCGCGGCGCACGTCCGACACGGTGAGCGTCCGCCACTCCCAGCCTGCCTCGAACTGGATCAAGGGTCCCAAGGCTCGACGGATCGCGCCCGCGTCGGCGTTCCGCGCACGGCCGGACGGATCTCCCTTGAGCGCCGCGGCCTCGTAGCGCCGCAGCGCCGCGATACGCCGGAACCCAAAGCGCCGTCCGGCGCGATGTATCGGCGTGTTGTCCGAAGCCGTGGAGAAACGCACCACACGGAAGCCGCGCTCCTGCGCGTATGCGATGCGGTGCGCGAAGAGCGCCGTCGCGACCCCGCGGCGGCGCCAGCGCGGCGCCACGCGACCGCCTTCGAGCCAGGCTTCTGTCGGCGATACGACGGTGAGCTTGCCCATGCCGACGACCCGGCCGCTGGACTCGGCGACGAAGAATGGCCCGCCCGCCGGATGATGAGGTCCATCCGGTGATCCTGCCCGAGGTCGGGCTAACGGGCCTCCGCCAGGGTCACCGTCGCGCGCTGAAGCTCGCCGAACCGTACATATGCGAGCCCCGCGGCTCGCCCGATCCGATCGGCGGCAAGCACCCTCTGAAGGTCGGAGAGTGTCGACAGAGGCACGTCGTCGAGCGTGACGATGAGATCGCCGGCACGGATGCCCGCGCGCTGCGCGGGGCCGCCCGCCGTGACCTCCAGAACGCGTATCCCTGACGCATTCGGGATGCGCAGCTCGGCCGCGAGCTGCCGTCCGATCGGAGTGGCGGCGCCGCCGATGCCGAGATAGGCACGCCGCACTCGCCCGTCGCGGATGAGCATCCCGGCCACCAGTCGCGCGGTCGCCGCGGGGATCGCGAAGCAGATGCCCTGCGCCATCGGGATGATCGCGGTGTTGATCCCGATCACCTTCGCGTGGGTGTCGACGAGCGGACCACCGGAGTTCCCGGGATTGAGCGCGGCATCCGTTTGGATCACGTTCTCGATGACCCGACCGTCGCGCGCGTGAAGGGACCGCCCCAGGGCGCTCACGACGCCGGTCGTGACCGTCGAGTGGAAGCCGAGTGGATCGCCGATCGCGATCACGAGCTGGCCGACACGAAGATTCTCGCTGTCCGCGAGCTCGGCGGCCTGGAGTGCCGACTCGGCGATGCGGATCACCGCGAGATCGGTCGCCGGGTCGCTACCCACGACCTGCGCGCGGGCCTCTTTCCCGGAACCGAGCGTGACCTCCACCGCTTGCGCGCCGTCGACGACATGCGCGTTCGTCAGCGCGTAGCCGTCCGGCGTGACGATGACGCCGCTGCCGCCGCTCTGGCCACGCCGCACGTTGACGACGCTTGCCGCGACGCGCTCGACGACGCGAATGACGGCCTGCGAGTAGGCGTCGAGGAGCGCGCTCGCCGGGTCGGCATCAGCGCGCGGCGCCTCGCGGACATCGGTGGCCATTTAGTTGAGCGGCCCCTGCGACCGCACGTCGCCGACCTTGGAGAGAGCTTCCTTGAGCTCCCCGATCCAGGATGACTCGTTCTTCTCCACAAGGCGGACGCACCACGCGAGTGCGTGCGAGCGACTGCGCGCGACTCCCGAGCGCACGAGCGTGTCGAGCAGCTCGCGCTCCGGCAGGCGAAGCCGCGTCATGACCGGGACCGAGAGGTGTGTGAAGAGTGCGGTCTGGTCGCCGATCCTCGCGCCCCAGGCGACGTTGCGGCGGAAGCGCTCACGCGCCTCACCTGCGATCTTCACGCGCTCGTCGCGGGTGCTCTCGCGGAACCGCTGGATCGCGCCCTCGCGCCCGGCCTTCGCCGCGTCAGCGCCGCCGGCCGCCGACACGTCGGGCAGCGTCCCGATCACCCAGATCTCGTCTTCGTCGATCCGGACCTCGGGCGTGCCCGTGTACCAGTCCTTCGGGAGCCGGCCAGCCAGCCAGCCTTTGACCTCGTCGATGGTTGCCATCAGTGGTCTCCTCCTATAGCTCCCCAAAATATGTAATGCCAGCAACGTTGTAAGTCAAGAGGAGGGAGACCGTCTGTGCCGGAGTCCACATAAGGTCCGCAGATGCGCGCTGCCGGCTTAACCCTGGTCTCGGCGAGCGCCGTCGGGTTTGGTTTCACCTACGCCGACCAGGCCGCAGTAGTCCCGCTGCTTGCCACGGAGCTCGGCCTCAGCGACCTTCAGATCGGGCTTCTCTCCGCGGCGGTGTTCGCGTCGTACATCGCGATCACGCTCGTGACGAGCGGGCTACCGGATCGTGTCGGCCCGAAACCGGTCATCGCTGCGGGCATCGCCGCCTCGGCCCTCGGCACGGCACTGTTCGGCATCGGAGCGACGTTCGCGGTGCTCATCGTCGCGAAGCTGGTACAGGGCGTCGGCTCCGCGCTCGCCTTCGTCGCTGCCGCGCGTTACATCGCCGGTCTCTACGGTGCGGACCGACCGTACTTCGGGCTCGGTCTGTACGGCGCCGGCTACCCGCTCGGGTCCGCCCTTGCGCTGGTCGCGATGCCGCAGATCGCAACGATCCTCGGTGGCTGGCGCCCCTCATTCGGACTCGAAGCGCTCCTCCTCGCGGGCCTCTTCGCCATCTGGCTCAGAGCACCTTCCGTCTCCGGCGTCCGCCGTGAGGGAAGCATGCTCGACGCCCTGCGCTGCGCGAATTGCTGGCTCGTGAGCCTGCAGCACGCCGCGGGCTTCGGCCTCGCTATCGCGGCGGGGTCATGGATCACGGTGTTCTTGCTGCGAGAATTCTCCCTGCCGCTCGCGCTCTCGGGGGTCCTTGGTTCGATCCTTCTCTTCGTAGCGGTCCTCACGCGCCCGCTTGGGGGGCTTGCGGTGACTACCGGTCTCTTTTCGACAAAGGCGGTGATGCGCACCGGCGACCTCGCCGTCCTGATCGGCGTCGTCTTGCTCGCGGTTCCCGGACGCCCGCTCCCGGTCGCTCTCTTCGGCGCCGTCGTCGTCGGGGCGGGCGTCGGGCTCCCCTACGCGCCCGTGTTCAACACCGCCGCTGCGTCGCTCTCGCGGGCGCCCGGCGCGGCGCAGGGTCTTGCCGCGGTCGGCGGAACCATGGGCGTCATGGTCGGCGCGCCGGCGATGGGCTATTTGGTCCAGACCTTTGGCTTCGCGGCCGCGTGGGGCTTTGTCGGTCTTGTGGGCCTCCTCGCGCTTCTGGGAACGCTTCTCATGCGTGGCGAGGAAGAGCTCAGCCCAGGCCGCGAATGACCTTCGCGACGGCACGCAGGTCTTCGACGAACAGCCGCATCTCGCGCTCTCGGCTCGCATCGTCAGGGGCGCGGAGGATCGACGAGGGATGCACGGTCGCGAGCACATGCGGCGCGAGCGTGGACGGGATCAGCTTTCCGCGTTCTTTCGTCACCCTAAACCCCGGCGACAGGAGCGCCTGCGCGGCGGTCGCACCGAGACACACGATCACCTGTGGCTTCAGGAGCGCGATCTCGGCGTCGAGCCACAGCCGGCACGCCGCGATCTCGCTGCGGTTCGGCTTCTCATGGAGCCGCCGCTTTCCAGCGGCTCGCCATTTGAAATGTTTGACCGCGTTGGTCACGTAGACAGCATCGCGGTCGATGCCCGCCCTCTCGAGCGCGTCATCGAGGATGCGGCCGGCCGGGCCGACGAAGGGACGTCCCGCGATGTCCTCCTTATCGCCGGGCTGCTCTCCGACGAAGATGACCTTGGACGAGCGTTTGCCCTCCCCGAATACGGTCTGGGTCGCCTTCTGCCACAGATCGCACGCCCTGCAATGCGCCGCAGCGTCCCGCCACGCAGCGAGGCTTTCGGCCTCCGGAAGCTCGGGATAGCGATGACCGGGTTCAGGCTTGGGTCCCTCGGTGTCTTTCATGCCGGTTTGACGGAGCAAGCGACGCGCCCGAACGTGCGCGCGTGCGCTATGTGGCGATGGCCCTCGCGGTCGCCGCGCTCGTCGCGATCGGCACAGTCGAGGCGGCGGCGAGCGCGGGGCAGCTCGCGGATCTGCCCGGACGCGGTCGTCCCGCACTGGTGCCTGGCGGCGCGGCGCTCACCCTCGTCGGCTTCGTGCTGTCCGTCGCGGTCTTTGCCGCCCTCGGCTGGGTCGTTGCGCAGTTCTCCCTAGACGAGGGAGCGGCCCTACGTGGGGGCGCCGTTGTCGGCGTGTTCGCGGGACTTATCGGCGGGACGGTGCGAGCGCTTTTCGTTCGCGACTATGTGAGCGCGACGGTCTCGCGGTTCGGGCTGCCGGATGAATTCACGAGCTGGTCCCTGGTTATCTTCGTCACGCTATCGATCCTCGCGGGCGGCGCGATCACGTGGCTGAGCTTCCGGGCTGCTCGGGGGCGTTCGCCGCGACCTGGCACCTGATCGTCTCGACCACGCCTTCGCGGTACAACGCGACGAACGCGCTCACGACCTCCGGGTCGAAGCGCTCGCCGGCGTCCTTCTCGATTGCCTTGAGCCCTGCGTCGGCCGACCATGCGTCCTTGTACGGACGTTTTGAGGTCAGCGCGTCGAAGACGTCGGCGACCGAGACGATGCGAGCCGCGAGCGAGATCTCCTCACCCTTCTTCCCGTCCGGATAGCCGCGCCCGTCCCAGCGCTCGTGATGCTCGCGCGCGATCGCGCGCGCCGTTTCGAAGAACCTCGCTTCGCCAAGCATCCTCTCGCCATCGATGCAGTGCTGCTTGATGACGCCGAACTGTTCATCCGTGAGGTGATGCTCGCTCTGAAGGATGTGGTCGGGCGTGTGGATCTTGCCGACGTCGTGCATGACGCTCGAATACCCGAACTCCTCGACGAGATCGGCAGTCAGACCGAGCCGCCGGGCGATCGCCTCGACGTATCCGCGTACCCGCTGAAGATGCTCGCCGGTCGTGCGGTCCTTGATCGTCGCCGCGAGGAGGAGATGGCTGATGCCCTGGAGGCCGGTGCGACGCAGCTCTTCGTTCGCGACGCGCTCCTGCTCGAGCGCACGCTCGAGCTCCTTCCGCCGCTCGCGCTCGCTGCGGAGCATCGAAGCGAGGTCCTCGGCGTAGCGCGTGGCCTGCTTCTCCATGAGTGTCATCTGGCCGAGCTGCGTCTCGAACTCGTGGCGCACGCCCTGCTCGCGCTCGTAGACCTTTGCGAAGTCGAGCGCCATGCGCATGGCCTGGGCGTTCGCCAGGTCGGCGACGCGGACGGCCTGGTGCAGGAGCTGACGGAAGACGTCGGGGCCGTGCTCTTCGCCGGTGATCTCGGGCAGGCGCGGCGACACGTCAACGGTCTCGATCATTTCCTTGGTGTCGTCGGCGCCCATATATCGCTCTAGCTGTGCGCGAGGATCCCGCGGATCGTATCGATGAGCTCGAGCGGCCCGAACGGCTTTGTGAGGTACTGCGTGGCGCCGGCCGCGAACCCGATCGCGCGATCGCTGTCGCTTTCGTGCGCGGTGAGCATCACCACAGGGATGTCCTTCGTGGCTTCGTCAGCCTTGATCTGGCGGCAGACGTCGAAGCCGTTCGGCCCCGGGCCCATGTCCACGTCCAGCAGGACGAGGTCAGGTTTCTCGGACCGGACGAGCTCGAGCGCCTCATTGCCGTTCTTCGCCTCGACGATCGTCCAGCCCTGGGTGGACAGGGTGATCCGGACCATCTGACGGATGGGCACGAGGTCGTCAGCTACGAGCAGTTTTGCCATTTCTTGCGCCTCCGATGCTAGCGGTGGGTCCTACCGGCCCTACACCCGAAAGGATGGACTTATGGCCGTTCGGGGGCCGGACCGTTTCCCCCGCGCGGGGGAGCCGGGCGGTCGCGCGTCCACGACTCCAGAGTGACGAGCCCGAGCCGTGCAGCCTCGGCCACGGCCTCGAGCCGCGAGTGCGCGCCGAGCTTGCGGAGCACGGCCTGCACGTGCGCGCGGAGCGTCGCCGTCGAGATCCCGAGAGACTCCGCGGCCGACGTCGTGCTCGTCCCGCTGGCCAGAAGCCGAAGCACCTCGAGCTCACGGCTGGTCAGCGGCTCGATCACTTTCCGCGCCGCCGCGCTCTCGAGGAGGAGGCGCTGCAGCTCGCTCGGAGCGAAGAGGATCTCGCCGGACGCCGCCGAGCGAACGCTATCCACGACCTCGGTCAGGCCGCGGCCCTTGGTCATGTGGCCGACCGCGCCCGAGCGGGCGACGTCGTTCAGCGTCGCCGCAGAAGGATCGGCCGTGAGCACGAGGACCGAGGTGTCGGGCAAGGACCCGCGCACCGCGCGCGCGAGATCAGCGCCGGTCCCATCCGGCAGGTGGTAGTCGGCGATGACGACGTCCGGCTTGTACTCGTGCAGCGCGGCGATCGCTGCCTTGACGTCATGGACCACCGCCTGGACCTCGATCCCATCCGCCGCCTTGAGGGCGACTCGCATCAACTCGGCGAATAGTCGTTCATCGTCGACGATCACGACACGTATGTCTTTATCGGCCACGCTAATTCCCTCCGTTTGCTCGCACTTGCGTCGCGAGCGCGGCGACGACCGCCGCGTCCAGCTCGCCGCGCGCGACCGCGCCCTGAAGGATCCGCACTGCTTCCGATTCCGAGACCGCCGGTCGGTCGGAACGATCCGCGAGGAGCGCCTCGAAGCGGTCCGCGACCGTGACGATGCGTACCTCGAGCGGGATCTGCTCGGCGCGAAGGCCGTCCGGGTAGCCGGTCCCGTCGAGTCGCTCGTGATGGTGGCGAACGATCGGCAGGAGGCCGGAGAGCCGTTTGAACCCGGCGAGGATCTCTTCGCCGAGCACCGGGTGGCGCTCGAGCATCCCGCGCTCGTCAGGACTCAGCTCGCCGGACTTCGCGAGGAGCGATCCGGGGAGCCGCGCGTGGCCGACGTCGCGGAGGAGCGCACCGAGCCGGATGGTCATTCGCGTCGATTCGTCGAGGCCAAGGGCGCGTCCGATCTGCACCGCCCGGGCGGCGACCCGTTCGGTGTGACCCGTGCTCGGGCGGTCGTGGGATGCGATGGCGGCGGCCAGCACGATCAGCGCTTCCGCCGCGGACTGTAGGTCGTGATCGAGGTCGTGTTCGCGAACGGTTAGGTCGACGATCCGCGGCAGCTGAACGTCGACCGGGATGAGCTCGGTGCGGTCGTCCGATCCACGCCCAGCGGTCACGCGCACGACGGCGACGTCCTCCGGCGCGTCGGCCGGGAGGGACGCGTTGCCCTCGAGCAACACAACGTCCGGCGTATCGCTGTCCTCCGCGAGGTCGAACCGGGTGGCGAGGAGCTGCTCGACATGCGCGCGAAGCGCTCCGTCGGCGATCGCGACCCGCGCCACGCGGCGCTCGCCGGCCGCGCGCTCCGCGGACCGCGCCAGGCGTGGGACGCGCGGATTCCGCGCCTGCCCGAGCACAGCGTCGATGCGGGCGAGGAGCTCCGCGGCCTGGAAGGGCTTGGTGATGTAGTCGGCGGCGCCACACGAGAGGCCACGGACCTTGTCCACGACCTCGCCGCGCGCCGAGAGGAAGATCACCGGGATCGGCGCGGTCGAGCTGTTGCTCTTGATTCGCAGGCAGACGTCGTAGCCATCGGTGTCGGGGAGCATCACGTCGAGGAGCACGAGGTCCGGAAGCAGCTCCTCGACGAGCTCGATGCCACGCCGGCCATCGTGCGCCACGGAGACCACCATCCCGTTCGCCTGCAGGCGCCGCTGCAGGACGTCGGCGGAGGCCTGGTCGTCCTCGACGACGACCACGCGCGTGGCCGGAGCGTCCGAGCGGATGGCGTCCTCCACGGCCTTCATTTCTTTCTCTTCTTCGCTCCGTCGGTCTCCCCGAGCAACCAGCGCATCGCCACGATGAACTTCGAGGGCCGCTCCTCGCGCGTGTTCTCCTTCAGATACGCGTGCAGGTCGATGGCCCAGTGCGGAAGCTCGCCGTACCACTTCATCTCGACGATGACGTCGGGTTCCATCGCGAGGAGCGACCCGAGCGGCGACGGATGGTCATTGTCGTCCCGCGCCTCCCAGGGCAATGCGAAGTACATGAGGTTGTGATCAGCGGTGATGCGGACCGCGGTGTCGAGGGAGTTGTACGCGAGGCGGTTGTACTGCGTGACCACGACGGGACGCGCCCCATCCTTCAACAGACGCCCCGCGCGTTCGGCGAGCCCGTGATCGGGATCGGGCAACGCCATCTCCCCGCGCAGGAACGCACGAGCGACGTCCATCGACACGCCGAACCGCTCCTTGAGCGAGGTGTCCTCCTCGTCGTCCTTGAACTCGATCCACGCGGCTCCCGGATTCATCACACCCTGGGGCCGCGTGCGGTGGTACTCCCGGATGCGGAGCTGCATCGCCGAGCCCTTCTGCGCCGCCCGGAAGATCGACCAATTGAGAGTGTCGCAGTACGTCGTGGTGGACCACTGGTAGGGCCGGTCGTCGCGGGAGAGCGGAAGGTTGTTGGCCGTCGTGCGCATCACCAGGCGAGCGATGCTCTCGCTCACTTGAAAACGGTGCTCGTGCCGACGCTCGGCATCGGCCTCATGGGCCGTGGCTATGGACGTCGTCACTCTTCTGGGCACTTACTCGGTCACATCGGCTGCAACGGCGAGAAGGCCGCGACGCGTCAGCGCGACTCGCACGCCGTGCTCCACGTCGGCAGGGATGGTCCCATCGAGCGATCGCAGGAGATCTTCCGGAACGGCGCCGTGCTCGGTCGCCAGGATCTCGACTGCGCTGAATCGGACGTCCGGCTCGATCGAGGTGATGTTCTCGAGGATCCGCCGTCCGAAAAGACGCATGGTGTGCCAGGCGTTGTAGACGTAGATCCCGGAGAGCGCGGCGGCGACTCCGAGCAGCATCTGGTTGTCGTGGAGCTGGAGTCCCACGAGCAGCGCGATCGCAGCCGCGAAGTTCCCGAATGCGTTTACGCCGCCCGAGAGGAACGCGCGGGCGCGCGGGCGGATCGCCGCGACGACCTGGCTGTAGACGAGCTCCGTCGCGGGTCGGTGGATCGCCGGGATCACGATCCGCTCGCTGAGCTGGATGGCGACCGCGGTGATGATGTTGAAGTTGATCGTCGCGGCGGCGTACGACCCGAGGAACCAGAGCGGCAGCACGAACAAGACGCGAGCGATCCCGAAGCGCCGGAGCAGCGAGCTCGTGAAAGCGCTCTGGATGAAGAGCGCGACGAGCGACGAGCTCGTGTAGATCGACGCGTAGAGCTGACTGAAGAGGTCCTCGTTCCCGGTCCCCGTTCCGGCTGTGCTCTGATCGAGCCCCACGAGGTAGAGGAAGTTCCCGAACTGCATGAGGAAGTACCAGAAGAAGACACCGACCCCGAACGTTCTAAGCATTCGGTCCGAGACGACGGCGCGGTAGCCGTCCATGGAGTCGCGGACGCTGGCGCCGAGACCCTTCGGGCGCTCCTCCTCGATCCGGCTGCCATGCCCCTCGGGTAGGCCGCGGTATACGACGAGCGCGAGGAAGCACACGAGGAATCCAACTGCCTGCGCGCCGATGAAGTTCTCCGCGTGGATGATCGGGGCGATGCCCGCGCCGATCGCGCCGCCGAGGATCTTGCCGACGAGCACCGACCCGGCGAAGAACGGAAAGAGACGCTTCGATTGCTCGGCGTCGTAGAGGTTGCCGGCGTACACCCAGAAGAGGATGTAGATCGTCTCCTTCACGCCGTGCGCGAAGACGTACGAGATCGGCTGCACGATCCAGCCGTTCTCGAGCTGCGACTGGAACGTGACCCCGGCCTGGATCCCGATGGAGAGCAGCGTGACGCCAGCCACATACCAAAGGAGGAGCGTCCGCCGCCGAACGCGATCGACGAAGAAGAAGATCATCGCCGAGACCGCGAGCATGGCGATCGGGGTCACGATGTACATGACCGGCACGTAGTTCACGCCCCAGCGCTTCACGAAGAGTGAGTCGGCGCCGAGCTTCCCCACCCAGTCCGCCGCGACCATGAGGGTCAGCAGCGCGTACAGGAAAATGGCGAGGCCCCATTCCTCGCGGCGAAGCGGAATGGCATGCCGGAGGACCCGCCCGAACACCTTCGCTAGGCCCCCGCCGGGGCGCGGTCGGCCGCGGGAAGAGTGAACTGGACGATCGCTCCGCTCTCGCCGGGATTCACGACGGCGATGCTGCCGCCGTGGAGCTCGACCGCGAGCTTGCAGAACGCGAGGCCTAGGCCGGTCCCACCACGGCTGCGCCCCGCACCCTGGTAGAAGCGGTCGAAGATGTGGGGCGCGTCGTCGGCCGCAATGCCCGGTCCGGTGTCGTGAACGCGAACGATGATCGAACGCTCGAGCGACTGATCGCGCACGCTCTCGATCCGCACCTTCCCGCCCGTCGGGGTGTGCTTCACCGCGTTCGCGAGCAGGTTCGTGAGCACGCGCACGATCAGGCCGTCATCGACGAACACTGTGACGTTCTGAGGCAGCGAGCTCTCGAGCTCGATCCCCTTCGCGAGCGCTTCGGGCACGACCTGCGCGATGCTGCGCTCGGCGAGCGCCGAGAGCGCGATGACCTGGGGCATCGCCTCGAGCTTGCCCTCCTCCATCTTGTACACGTCCAGTAGCGCGTTGACCATCCGCAGCAGCTCGCTGATGTTCGACTCGGAGAGCCGCAGGAGCTCGTCGAACTCGCGGCGGCCCGGCTCAAGCTGTCCCATGCGGACGAGCTGCATGAAGGCGACGACGCTGTTCGCGAGGTTGCGGATGTCGTGACCGAGCATCCCGATCAGCTCTTTCCGCGATTGCTCCATCCGCTGCAGGTCGCCAGCGGTCTTGCGGAGCTCGTCTTGAAGACGCTTGGTGAAGATCGCGCTGCGCACCCGGGCCGCGAGCTCGATCGGCTCGAACGGCTTCGTGATGTAGTCGATGCCGCCGACCTCGAAGCCTTTGCTCAGATCTTCGTACCGGTCCTTCGCGGTGACGAAGATGACCGGGATGTCCGCTGTCTCCGGCTGAGACTTGAGGCGACGGCAGGTCTGCCATCCGTCCATCCCGGGCATCATCACGTCGAGCAGGATCAGGTCAGGCTGCTCGGTCCGCGCGAGCGCGATCGCGCGCTCGCCTGAGCTCGCGACCTGGGTCTGGCAGCCGATCGCCTCGAGGCGCCGCGCCAGGAGCTCCACGTTCGCGATCTCGTCGTCGACGATGAGAACCTTGCCGAGCATGATCGGGACGGGCCCGCGGACCGTCGGCGTGCCGTCGCGAGGCGCGGGGACCTGGGCGGCGCCGCCTGGGAAGTAGCGCAGCAGAATGGCGCGCAGCTCCGCCGGCGCGAAGGGCTTGGAGACGAAGTCGTCACACCCGGCCTCGATGGCGCGTGCTCGGTCGGAGGGGAGCGCCAGGGCCGAGACCGCGATGATCGGGATGCTCGCGGCCCAGGGCTCCGACCGAAGGGACCGCGTCAGGCTCCACCCGTCCATGCGCGGGAGCAGCAGGTCCACGAGGATGGCGTCCGGCCGCTCGACGCGCGCGAGATCGAGCCCAGCGACGCCGTCCGCGGCCACGAGCGCCTCGTGCCCGGAGGCGCGGATGATCCGCGACGCGACGTCGAGGTTGTTGGCGTCGTCCTCGACGACCAGCACGCGTGCCATCAGCGGCTCGCCGTGCGGCTGAGCAGGGCGGTCTCGCTTCCGGCCCGCACGCGGATGGGGAGCGTGAAGTGGAACGTGCTGCCCTTCCCCACTTCACTATCCACCCAGATCCGGCCGCCGTGCAGGGTGATGAGACGTTTGGAAATCGCGAGCCCGAGCCCGGTTCCGCCGTACCGTCGCGTCGTCGAGCTGTCGGCCTGGCGGAACTCGTCGAAGACATAGGCCTGCGCCTCGGGCGTGATGCCGACGCCGGTGTCGGCGACGGAGATCGTCACCCACCCTTCCGCGGAGCTCGCGGATACGGAGACCGACCCGCGCTCGGTGAACTTCACGGCGTTGGCGAGCATGTTCGCGAGGACCTGCCGGACGCGCGCCCGGTCGGCCCAGACGTTCGGCAGCGCGCTCGGGATCAGCGAGCGGACCTCGATCCCCTTCTCGTCCGCGTGCGGACGCACGAGCTCGAGCGCCTCATCGGTGACCTCGTTCATGTTGACCTCTTCGACGTTCAGCTCCATCTTGCCGGCCTCGATCTTCGCGAGGTCGAGCAGGCCGTTGATGAGCCCGAGGAGATTGTCCGCGGCCTGGGCGACCCGGAAGAGGTCGGTGGACTGCTGCGCCGTAAGCTCACCGTCGAGACCGTCGAGCATCAGCTTCGTGTAGCCGATGATCGCGTTCATCGGCGTGCGGAGCTCGTGGCTCACGCTCGCGAGGAACTCGCTCTTCAGGCGGTTCGCCCGCTCGAGCTGCAGGTTGTTCACGCGGAGCTCGCCGACGAGGTCCGCGTTCTCGTTCGCGACCGAGATCAGACGGGCGATCGTTCGCAGCGCGCGCGCCTGTGTATCGGTGAGGTCCCGCTGCTCGCGGAAGTACGCCGAGAGCAGGCCGATGGTGCGGCCGCGCGCGGACAGCGGGACGTGCGCGACGAAGCGCAGGTCGCCCGCCGAGACGGCCGAGGTGCGCCCGGTGGATCCTCGCGGATGACGATCGCGCCGCCATCGGCGGCCAGGAGCGACACCGTCCGGTCGAGCGACCGAGCGAAGATCCGCTCCGCGTCGGTAACGCCGACGACGGCGTCGGCCACCTCGTTGACCGCGCGAACTTCGTCGAGGTACTCCCGCTGGGCGCGCTCGCGTTCGTACAGCGACGCGGCCATCGTGTCGAACGCGCGCTCCAGCGTGCCGATTTCATGCGGCGACACCTGCTGGACGCGGGCCGCGAGGTCGCCGGCCTCGATCCGCTGCGCGGCCGAGGCGAGGCTCTCGAGGGGTTTGGTGATGCTGCGCGCCGCCCGGTAGGAGAGAAGCGTGACGATGACGACGAGCGCGCCACCGAGGACGATCAGGATCGCGATAAGCGTGCGCTGGGCCTGCTCGACCCCGGCCGTCGGCACGAGCACCGCGAGCAGGCCGGGGTTCTGTCGTTGAGAGCGAACCACTCGGAAGATGCCGTAGTACTTGGTGTTGTTGGCGGAGATGTTCTGGATCAGGACATCGTTCGGCTCGGCGTCGACCTGCGGGACGCTCGGGAACATGGTGTTCGTCCCGAAGTCGATTGTCGATGCGCGCACCTGGCCGTTCCAGATCAGCGCCAGATCCGCGTTTGAGCGTGTCTTGATGCTCTTCAGGAAGGTCGATCCGAGGACGTTTCCGACCTCCATCGTGCCGATCGGCTCCTGGTCGCCGTTCCGGATCACGTAGATCGCTCGAATGACGAGTCCCTGCGGTTCGTCGAAAAGCACCCAGGACTGCTGCACCTGCGCCCGCGCGAGCGAGACCAGCTCCGGCTCGAGCGTGTCGCTCGTCTTCTCCTGGGCGGTCGCGATGATGCGGCCATCGTTGTCGGCGACGCTCATGTCGTCGACACCGATCTTCGACTTTACGGGGAGCAGGAAGTTCGTCAGCCCATCGGCGTCCCGCTGCTCCGTGAGCTCGCGGGTCGTCGGGAGACCGGCCACCAGGGTGGCGGCTCGCTGCGCCAAGTCGGCCTGGTCGTTGATCTCATTCAGCGCGACGTCGGCCAGGATCGCGGACTCGTCGGCGAACTGGCTCAGGATCAGGTCGTTCGATTCGTAGATCGCGACCGCGGTGACCACCACAAGCGCCAGGACGCTCACCAGCACGTTGCGGCTGACGAGCGCCCTGAGCAGGCTCGGCGTGAAGAGCTTGCGCATCAGCTCCTAGGTCGGCCGACGGGTCCTTAGAGGCCCGCCAGGATCTTCTGGCCCTCGGGCCCCTTGACGAAGTCGATGAATGCCTTGATCGCCGGCTTCACCTTCGTCGGGTCGGCGTTGTAGACGAAGTACAGCGGCCGGCGGACTTGGTACTTGCCAGTGTTCAGGTTGTCTCGCGAGGCGGTCACGCCGTCGACCGTCGTGAACGCGATCGTGTTATCCGAGAACGTGCTCGCGTTCATGGTGACCATACCGATCGACTCCTTGAAGGAGTTGATGGCCTTCACGGTCTCGGTGATGGTCGTCACTTCCACCGAGTTCGGCGCGTAGGGAAGCTTCTTGCCATCGAAGAAATAGGCCTCGAAGGCGCTGCGCGTCGCGGCTCCCGATTCGCGGATGAGGACACGGATCTTTCCGGGCGTCCCGCCAACGTCCTTCCAGTCGGTGATCGCCCCGGTGAAGATCTTCGCGACCTGGTCCTTCGTGAGTGACTTGACCGGATTCGACGCGGCCACCGCGACCGCGGTGCCACTTGCGCCGATGGCCAGAGATTCGACCTTCCCCTTCTCAGGATCCTTCAGGTCACGGCTGATGTAGCCGAGGTCGGTCTCGCCGCTGACCGCTAGGTTGACTCCGGCGTCGGAGCCGATGTCGGCGAGGCCCTGCCAGGTGATCGTGGGGTGTTGGGTCTTGAAGGCATCGGTCAAGGCTTTGACGTTGTCGAGCGCACCGCCACCACCGTTCACGATGTACTGGCCGGCGAGCGGATCGGCAGTCGGCGCCGACCCGATGGGAATAGCTCCGCCACAGCTCGCGGCGAGCAGTGCACCCGCGACGAGCAGGTATGTTCGCAAAGAACGCATCCGGGCCCTCCTCATGGGTCGAATCGAGACAATCGAGACATCAGTCTCTGACCTTTGTATAGGGAGGTCTATCCCTCCGACGGCGGATTCACGTTACACATTGGGATAGACGGCCTCTACTCCAAATGCATTAGCCGACACCGGAATTGGACCAAAACCGTCCGCTTTCGCGGCATACTGGCGCGTCGTGAGCGAAGGGGACACGGCGCTGAGGGCGCGGACCGTCCCAACTGGCCGGCTCGCGGACCTCGACGTACGGGGGCGGCGCCTCGTGCTCCCGCTCACGCTTCTCGCCGCGGTAGGGGTCGGGGCCATCTGGCTCGTCGACATCTCGACCGGTCCCGACTACGGCTTCGCGATCTTCTACCTCATCCCCATCGGTCTCGCGAGCTGGTGGCTCGGCCGAGGTCCGGCGATATTCATCGCGCTGCTCGCCACGATCGCGTGGATCTGGGCCGACGTCGTCGCCCGCCCCGGCATCGCCGTGGCCGCGAACGTCTGGAACGGTCTCACCCGCGCCGCCATCTTCCTCATGCTCGGACTGCTCATCGACCAGGTGCGCCGCGAGCGCCTGGCACTCCGGAGCGTCGACGCGCATCGCGAGGAATCTCTCGCGCTCTTTGCGCACACGCTCCGCCGGTCGGCCGGCGAGATCGAGTCCGCGATCCCCGACCTCACCAGAGCGCCCGCTCTGAGCAGCGCGGAGCGCAGCGCTATCAACGAGCTTCGCCGTCAAAGCCGCAACTTCAACCGATTCGCAGAAGACGTGCTCGAGGTCGGACAGCTGGAGGCCGGCCGTTTTCGCTTGAACCGCGGCAGGTTCGACCTGAGCGAATTCGTCGCCGAGCTTGCGAGAGAGACCGACAAGGATCGTCTGCAGCTGGTGGCCGAATCGGATCCGATCTGGGTCGACGCCGATCCGGAGCGCCTGCGGACGGCGATCGAGCACCTGCTGAACAACGCGGTCCGCTTCTCGCCGACGGGATCGACCGTGCACGTCACCGTAAACAGCAAAGACGGTCGCGCGCGCGTCACGGTGAAAGACCAGGGCGTCGGGCTCGCGAGGTCGCAGCTCGGCGTGATCTTCAAGAAGTACGGACGCGTCGAGACCGACGCGACCAGGGACAAGATCGGCGTAGGCCTGGGCCTCTACGTCGCGCGGCTGATCATCGAAGCGCATGGCGGCAGGGTGTCCGCGAGCAGCGTTGGCCTCGGGCTCGGATCGACCTTCACGCTCGATCTACCGCTCGCCGAGGCTCCCGCCTAGCCCAAGTGGCAAGGGTCCTGGTGGTCGAGGACGAGCCCAATAATCTCGAACTCGCGCTCCGGATCGTCCGGCACGCCGGGCACGAAGCGACCGTGGCCACCGACGGCTATGCGGCACTGGAGCTTGCGCGTGAGCACCGGCCGCAGCTGATCCTTCTCGACCTGCAGCTACCGAAGCTGGACGGATGGACCGTCGTAAGACGGCTGCGCAAGGAACCCTGGGCGAAGGATGTGCCGATCGTCGCGATCTCCGCGTCGGCAAGCCCTGGCGACGAGTCGAAGGCCATCGAGGCCGGCTGCACAGAGTTCTTGTCGAAGCCTTACTACCCGGCGACGCTCCGCGACGTGCTGAACCGATATCTCGTCGCCGCCTGAGGAAAGAGAAAGGAGAAGCAGTCCGGCACGCGGGTGATGCCCCTCAACCCTGTGCGTGCCTTGACCGCCTCTCCTTCCGAAGAGCGCCGCGGCGAGTGTGCGGTCACGATGAGCGCTTAGTAAATTGGCCCGCTGGTGGAGACTTCTCTAGCGAAGATGCACTAGCCGCTGGGGCTCGGGGCCCGCGGCCCCCGCGCTTCCGGCTCGATCGCTTCGAGGAGCCGGCGCGAGGCACGGCCCACGTCCCGGACGGCGGCGTCGAAGGCCCGCGTATTCCGGCGTGAAGGGGCGCGATATCCGCTGACTTTTCTCACGAACTGGAGCGCGGCGGCGGCGATCTCCTCGTCAGATGCCGGCCCCTCGGGGCGGCGAAGTGTCTTGATGCTGCGGCACATGAACCTACCTTAGCCGCTCCTCCGCAAACTTGGGCATCGCGGTTGACTTCGCCCGCCGCTCGGCGGATGGTCCGACAGTGAGCCCGAACGTCGTGCTCCCGCTCCTCTCGTCCGTCACGAGCTTCGTCTTCGCGGCCGCGGTGCTCGCGCAGTGGTCCCAGAAGCGCCGCGGGTTCCAACTGGTCTGGGCGATCGGCCTCCTCTGGTATGGCATCAGCGCGGGCACCGAGTTCCTCGGCTCCGCGTTCGGCTGGAACGAGATGCTCTACCGGACCTGGTACCTGA
>VBIL01000166.1 GCA_005879975.1 Chloroflexota bacterium | reverse complement strand
CGCGACGGCGGCCGCATGCGCTCTGCTCGGCCTCGAGTGCGTCGTGTACATGGGCACGGTCGACGCGCGCCGACAGCAAGCGAACGTCTTCCGCATGAAGCTGCTGGGCGCCGAGGTCCGCGAGGTCGAGGCGGGAAGCCGGACGTTGAAGGACGCCGTGAACGAAGCGATCCGCGACTGGGTGACGAACGTCCGCTCGACGTACTACCTGCTCGGTTCGGCGATCGGCCCGCATCCGTATCCCGCGATGGTTCGCGACTTTCAGTCGATCATCGGCACCGAGGCGCGGCTGCAGAGCCTCGCGTCGCTCGGGCGCCTGCCGGACGCGGTCGTCGCGTGCGTTGGTGGCGGCTCGAACGCCATCGGTATCTTCAGTGCCTTCCTCGCGGACAAGGGCGTGCGCCTGGTCGGCGTCGAGGCTGGAGGCGAGGGCATCGCGAGCGGCCGGCACGCGGCTTCGATCGTCGGCGGGGCCGTCGGCGTGCTGCACGGCTCGCGAACGCTCGTGCTGCAGGACGAGCACGGCCAGATCCGCGAAACGCACTCGGTCTCTGCCGGCCTCGACTATCCGGGCGTGGGCCCCGAGCACGCCGAGCTGGCCCGGACGGGGCGGGTCCGGTACGCCGCGCGCGCCGACCGCGAAGCCCTGGACGCCTTCGCGTTGCTGTCGCGGACCGAGGGCATCATCCCCGCGCTCGAGCCGGCGCACGCGATCGCCGAGCTTCCCAGGGTCGCGCGCGAGGGGGCCGACCAAGCGGTGCTCGTCTGCCTGTCGGGGCGCGGTGACAAGGATCTCGAGATCGTTATGCAGGAAGGCCTCATCGGGTGACCGTCTCCACGACCCGGAGCGGCACCGAGCGCATCGCCCGAGCCTTCGCGCGCGCACGGGAGGAGCGGCGCCTCGCGATCGTCGTCTATCTCACCGTGGGCTACCCCGAGCGCGCCGCGACCGCTCCGTTGCTCCGGGCCGCGCTCGATGGCGGTGCCGACCTGATCGAGCTCGGCGTGCCGTTCAGCGATCCGCTCGCGGATGGCGCGACGGTGCAGCGCGCGAGCGAGGTCGCGCTGCGGAACGGCGTGACGCTCGCCGATTGCATCGGTGAAGCCGAGACCATCGTCCGCGAGCGAGACGTCCCGGTCCTGCTGATGGGCTACGCCAATCCGTTCCTGAGATACCGGGGTGGTCTCGCGGACTTCGCCGCGGATGCCGCTCGCGCGGATGTCGCCGGGATCATCGTTCCGGACTTGCCTGCCGAGGAATCGGCCGAGTTCGACGCCGCGCTCGGACCAGAGGGCCTCGCGCGAATCGACCTTTATGCGCCGACGACCCCCGATGCCCGGCTCGCGCGGCTCGTCCCATCAGCGCGCGGCTTCGTGTACTGCGTGTCGCTCACCGGCGTGACCGGTGCGCGGCGCGCGCTGACATCGGACGTTGGCGATCTCGTCGCGCGGGTGAGGCGTCACACCGACCTTCCCATCGCGGTCGGCTTCGGCATCAGCGCCCCCGAGCACGTAGCGGCGCTGCGCGGGGTCGCCGACGCGGTGGTCGTCGGGAGCGCGGCGCTCGACACCATCACCGCCGCGCCGCCACGGCGGCGGGCGGACGCGTTGCGCGAGTTCGTGTCCGGCCTCGCCGCCGCGGGGAGGGCCTGATGCCTGTCCGCGGCGTTCGCGGCGCGACCACGGTAATGAAGAACGAGGCGAGCGCGATCTACGGCGCCACGCTCGAGCTTCTCACAACGATAGTGAAGCTCAACGGCGTGCGACCCGAGGACGTCGGCTACGTCTGGTTCACGGTGACCGACGATCTCAACGCCTCCTTCCCGGCGGACGCCGCGCGGGCTGGTCTCGGTTGGATGAACGTGCCGCTCATCTGTGGGCGCGAGATCCCGGTCCCGGGGGCCCTCGAGAGGTGCATCCGTGTGCTGATCGCGTGGAACACGCCGAAGACCCAGCCCGAGGTCCGACATGCTTTCCTGCACGGGGCGCGAGTGCTGCGCCCGGCGTGGGCGGTGGACCTGCCGGGCGACGCGCCGCTCGGGGTGCCCTAGTGCTCGTCGTCATGAAGCGCGACGCCACGAAGGAAGAGATCGCGGCGGTCGTCGAGCGCATCAAGGAGTTCGGCATCACACCCGTCCCGCTGCCCGGCGCCGAACGCACGGCGATCGGCACGTTCGGGACGACCTCGCGCGAAGCCGCCGAAGCGGTCGAGTCGCTGCCGGGCGTCTCCGAGGTCGTTCCAGTCAGCCGGCCGTTCAAGCTCGCCTCGCGCGAGGTCATCGCGAGCGACACCGTCGTTCACATAGGCGACGTCCCCGTCGGCCACGGCCATCCGCTGGCGGTGGTGGCAGGGCCGTGCGCGGTGGAGTCGCGCGAGGTCACGCTCGAGACCGCGCGCGGAGTGCGTGCCGCGGGCGGAGCTGCGCTGCGCGGCGGGGCGTTCAAGCCGCGGACCTCTCCGTATACGTTCCGCGGCATGGGCGAGGAAGGCCTCGAGATCCTCGCGGAGGCGCGGGCGGCGACGGGTCTGCCGATCGTGACCGAAGTGCTCGCTCCGCAGGATGTCGAAGCCGTGGCGCGCGTCGCCGACTGCCTTCAGATCGGCGCTCGCAACATGCAGAACTTCTCGCTTCTCGACGCGGTGGGCGAGCAGACCAAACCCGTGCTCCTGAAGCGCGGGATGTCCGCGACCGTGGAGGAGCTGCTTCTTTCGGCCGAGTACGTGCTCGCCCGCGGAAATCGCAACGTGATCCTGTGTGAACGCGGCATCCGCACGTTCGAGCGCTACACGCGGAATACCTTCGATGTCAACGCGATCCCGTTGCTCAAGCGCCTCACGCACTTGCCGGTGCTCGCGGACCCTTCGCACGGAACGGGGAAGTGGTACCTCGTCGCGCCGGTCGCCCTCGCCGCCGTTGCCGCCGGGGCGGACGGCTTGCTGATCGAGGTGCATCCAAGCCCGGACCATGCGCTCTCCGACGGATTCCAGTCGCTCAACTTCGACAACTTCCGCGCCCTTATGTCGGCGGTGCCGCACGTGGCGCGTGCGGTGGGCCGCGTCGAGCAGGTGGCCGTGCGTTGAAGATCGGCGTCGTCGGTCTCGGGCTGATCGGCGGCTCCCTGGCGCTGTCGCTCCGCGACCGGCACGAGGTCACCGGCTACGACGTCGACGAAGCCGCGCGTCGGGCCGCGGCCAGCGACGGGATCCGCATCGTCGCGACGCTCGTCGATCTCCTGCCAGCCGACGCGGTCATCATCGCGACGCCTATAGCCGCCGTCGTCCCGACCATGGAGCGGCTCAGTGCGAAATCGGATGGTGCGGTCCTCCTAGATACCGGCTCGCTCAAGCGGGGCGTCTCGCGGTATGCAGCGCGGGCTCCAGCCGACTCCCGAATCGTCGGCGGGCACCCCATGGCTGGGTCGACCTCGGCGGGCTTCAGCGCGGCGGACGCCAAGCTCTTCCACGAACGCCCGTTCCTGCTCGTGCCGACCGAACGCTCCGACGATCGCGCGATGGCTATCGCGGGTACCGTGGTCCGAGACGCGGGAGCCCTCGTGACCGTTTGTTCAGCCGACGTCCATGACCGAGCGATGGCGCGGCTCACTGCGGCGCCGCTCGCCGCAGCCGCAGCCCTTTCGGTTGCGGCAGCGCAGATCGGTGATCTGGTCAGCGTGGCCGGTCCGGGATTTCGCGACTCGACACGCCTTGCTGAGACGCCAACCGAGCTCGCCATTGAGCTGCTCTTCGGCAACGCTGAGAACGCACGCGCCGCTATCACCTCGGTGATCGAGGCACTTGACCAGCTGCGGACGTCGCTTGATAGGGAAGACCGCGATTACGTCCGCAGCTTTCTCGAAGCGGCGCGTAGCGTGCGCAAGGAGCTCTCCTAAGGCGCGTATGACTGGCGCGTAACCGATGCTGGCGGCGTCCGCGCAGGCGAGCCGCGGTCTGCCCTGGCCTCTTCCGATCGCCATCACAGCCTCTGTGATCGCCGTCGCCGTCGCGCTTCTGATCTGGATCTGGGGCCGTTCCAGCCGCGAGCGCCGACTTCGCCCGATCGCGCCTGATGTTCGACCTCAGCGGGCGAGCCCCGCGAGCATGTCGTAGAAACCTGGGAAAGTCTTCGCGACCGAGCTTGCGCCTTTGATAGCAATGCCTGGCACCTGCAGCCCGAGGATCGAGAAGGCCATTGCGACCCGGTGATCGCCGCATGAATCGATCAAGCCCTCGTGCAGCGGCCGTGGCTCGATGCGGATCGCGTCGGCGAAGGGCTGTGCTGCCCCGCCGAGCGCGTTGATGCCGTTCGCAACCGCGACGATGCGATCGCTCTCCTGCTTGCGGGTGTGGCCGATGCCGGTGAGCTCCGTCGGTTCCGAGGCCTGGGTCGCGACCACGGCCAGGGTGGGGAAGACGTCCGAGCAGTCTCTGACGTTCGCGCGAAGCCCGTGCAGCTCGCCGACGCGGCGCACGCTCACGGCGCCCGACCGGTACGAGATACCGCAACCCATCGCGCCGAGGAGCTCGAAGAAGCGTGCGTCGCCCTGGGAACCGGGGCGTACGCGGGCGTCCACGTTGTCGATCGTCACAGAGCCGCCGAGGACCGCGGCCGCCGCAGCGGGGTAAGTCGCCGCGGTCACGTCGCCAGGGATCCGCAGATCGCGCGCGCGGAGCTTGCTCTCCTTCACCGTGATCTCGTTGCCCTCGCGATCGACCGTCGCGCCGCGCTGCCGCAGGGCGGCGATCGTCAGGTCGACGAACGGCGCAGACACGAGGACGCCGACGATGCGCAGCCGCAGCCCTGCCCGAAGACGTGGCGCCACGAGGAGGAGCGCGGAGGCGAACTGGCTCGATTCATTCCCCGCGATCTCGACCTCGCCACCATGTATGGGGCCCACGATCAGCACCGGCAGCTCGTCGCCCTTGACGCTCGCGCCGAGCCCGCGGAGCGCGTCGAGGAGTGGCTTGATCGGGCGTCGGCGCAGCCGCTCGGACCCCGTGACCGTGACGAACCCGCTGCCCAGCGCGCCGAGCGCTGCCCCAAACCGCGCCACAGTGCCGGCCTCGCGGGCATCGATCGTGGCTCCGGCGCGCGAATCGGCACTCATCCCGACGATGAGGATCTCGTCGCTACTCCTCTCGACGCGGTAGCCGAGGGCGACGACCGCGTCGGTCATGGCGGCGACGTCGTCGCCGGGATCGAGCGGACCGAGGGCGAGGCGGGAGCGTCCCTGACCCAGCGCCGACAGCACGATCTCGCGGTTCGCGATGCTCTTGGAGGCTGGAACCTTGACACGTTTCTCGACGAGCGGGTGGCGCAAGGGCGTGATCGGGCGAACGTCGTCCATCGGGATGCGAGGATTATCACCGCCATGCGGTACACCCGAGCGGAGCGCGTAGCGCAGATGACGGTCGTCGCGGTGGCCGTCGTCTTCGCCGTCGGCGTGGTCGGCTTCCTCTTCCGTGGGGGCGGGCCCGGTGGGCCCGGGGCGAGCGGCGCGCCGTCCGCGACGCCGGCGACGCACGGCCCCGATGCCAGGATCACGTTAGAGACGTGCTGCGCGCAGACCGCGCGGTTCATCCGGGCGGCCTGGGAGTCGGGCACGCGTATCAGCGCCGCGAAAGTGACTCTTACGCCGGACCCGGGCTTCGCCTGCGTCGCGACGGTGGACACGTCGAGTCTGCGAGGGACGTTCGGATGCGCCGGTCTGCTCAAGGGCGCGACCGATTACGTCGCCCGGCTTGAGCTCACGACCGCGGCGGGGACGTACCCGTTCGAGCAGAAGTTCAGGACGATGGGCGACAAGCTGAACGACGTGAAGTGGTTCACCGAGTTCGAGGATCCGGCCGGCGAGCCGCTCGCGTGCGCCGCGGCGAGCTGCCGGATCATCCAGAACTACACGGCGGGGAAGGATCCACTCACGGCGCAGGGGATCCTCGACCTCGGGCGACAGTTCAATAAGAGCAAGGACCCCGGCCTGGATCCGGTGGCGATCGCGACGGTGCTCCAGCGCATGGAGCCGCGCAACCACTATCACTACTACCGATACGACACGCGTGAAGACGCGACCGGCGCGGCGGTGTACTGGCTCGTCCGCAGCGGGAAGCCGGTGATGGTGATCAGCCTCGCCGGCCAGCACGGGCCGGTGCTGATCGGCTTCCAAGGCACGTACGGCACCTATTACGACGACCCGGCGAATCGCATTACCGGCGTGATCGTCGAGGACCCCCAACGTGGTGATCTGAGTCCGGCCACGCAGAACCGGCGGCCCGACAAGTACCGGACGGCGGGCTTCCAGACGGGGCAGCTGCTGAGCCTCGATGAATGGAGCCGCGACGAGTGGTGGCTCGGCTTCCCCTACGCGAGCCCGATCCCCATGCCGGACGGCTCGCGCCTCGCGATCGATCGCAACGATGGCGTGTATCCGACGCCGCACTGGGCCGGAAAGTTCGTGATCATCGTCGACGACGGGGACGCGGAGAATCCGCCGGATCGCGAGGGACGCGTCCGCTTTCGGTGAGCCGCCGGCGGAGCGCCGCCATCCTTGGGCTACTGATCTTGCTGCTCTCGACGAGCTGCACTGCTGGCTCATCGGAGCTGGCCGGACAGGCGTGCGGCTCGGGCCGATTACCGGGCGTCGGTCTGACACCGGTGCGCTTGTTGCTCGACAACGGCTGGGAGCTCCAGCTCCCGTCGTCGTTCGCCAGGATCGAGAACGCCGACGGATCCGTCCAACCGGCGGATGGCGCTCGCGTTATCTACCTCTCGGCGTTGACCATTCGACCGCGCGACAGCGCGCCGATCCCGCCCGCCTCTGAGCTGCACCGCAATATGACCAAGCTGACAGAGTCCGGCGCGTATGAGCCCGGCGGGCCGATCTGCTGGGGGCATGCGCAGTTCGTAACGAAAGGGACGAACGATCTCGAGCTGAAAGCCACCAGAGAAGCCGACGGTACGGTGCTGACCTGCGTGATCTCCTTCCGGGACCGGCAGGATCTCGACTGGGCCCTTGGAGTCTGGAAAGCGATCCGTGCGCCGACGGGTGGCTAGCGACGGTCTATCGGCGAAGGTGCTGCAATGGTCGACGCGTGGGTCACCCGCTGGTTGATCAGCTCCGGTTCACGCGAAGCGAGTGGCTCCGCGGCCTGGATGGCGTGAGCGAAGAGGACGCGAAGCGTCACTTCGGTCAGATGAACTCGATCGGCTGGATCGTGGGCCACCTGACCTGGCAGGAGCAGCGGTATCTGCTGCACCGCCCGCAGGGGATCATGCTGCGCCAGGACATTCAGGACGAGTTCGCGTCAGGCGCGCCGATGAGCACTCCGTCATTTGCCGAGATGCTCGCCGCATGGCGCACGATCACCGCCGCCGCCGACCCATTCCTCGACTCTTTGACCACCGACAAACTCCTCGTCGACCTCCCGTTGAACGGGCAGACGAGCGGACAGACGCAGGGCTCCGCGATCCGGCGCCTCACGTACCACTACTGGTTCCACATCGGCGAGATCCTCTCGATCCGTCAGATCCTTGGCCAGAAGGATCTGCCCGAGTACGTCGGCAACATCGAGCTCGAGGCGCCGTACCGGCGGGAGTGATTTAGCGGAACGTGCGGAGCTGGATCGGCGGCACGTAGTCGCCCACGAGCTCCCGCGACCACCACGCGCCGGTCTCGCGGCGCTCGGCCGGCGTCGTGAATCGATAGAGATAGAAAATGGCGCGCACGAATCGCGGCGGCCGTCCGGCGAAGGGATCTCGTGCGAGCAGGCGCAGCACCGCGCGGTCGGCCTCGAGGAGCTTGCGGAGGAGCGGCACGAACCACTCGTGGTACATCGGCGACGAGAGTGCGGCGAACCACATGAGCCAGTCGAGCCGGTAGTGGTACGGCACCACCTGCGGCGGCCGGCGACGTACGTCGCCGGGCTTCCCCTGAAACTCGTACTCATGCCACTTCGTCTGCGACGTGAGCACGGCATCTTCCGTTCCTTCGATGACCACCTCGTAACGCTCCTTCGTGATGGAGCCGAATGCGCCGTACGTCCCGACGATGTGGAACGGATCGAAGCTGTAGTTCATGAGCTGGCGGCGCGACAGGAGATTGCGCGCGGGCCGGTAGCTCAGCGCGAGGATCAAGGCGGTGATCGCGAGGACGATCGCGAGATACCACGTGGGAGTCTCCTGCGGGTGGTACGGAACGATCGCGAAGAGGTGGCCGAGGGCGCCGTTGTCGAAGCTCGCGATCGCCAGTGTCATCGTGATGAAGTTGAGCCAGGCGAAGTTGCCGGAGAGGACGAGCCACGACTGCGTCAGCACGATGATCAGCCCGGCGACCGAGGCGATGGGCTGAGGTAGGAAGAGGAACCAGGGGACGACGAGCTGCGCAAAATGATTCCCGAGGACCTCCACGCGGTGGAGGCGCTTGGGGAGATGGTGGAAATACCAGCTCAACGGGTTGGGCATGGGTTGGGTCTCGTGGTGGTAGTAAAGGCACGTGAGGTCGCGCCAGCAGCGGTCGCCGCGCATCTTGATCATCCCGGCGCCAAATTCGACGCGGAAGAGAAGCCAGCGTATGAGCAGGATCAAGCTGAACTGCGGCGTCGTCGTCGCGGATCCGAGAAAGATCGCGAGGAAGCCGGTCTCCAGAAGCAGCGACTCCCAGCCGAACGAGTAGAAGGTCTGGCCCACGTTGACGATCGAGAGATAGAGCACCCAGAGAAGTGCCCAAACGGCCATCGTGATCGCGACCGGCCACTCCGGCCCCTCGAACAACCCAAGCGCCGCGACGACGGCGAGGCCTACGCCGGACCAGGCGACGGCCAGGAGGAGGGGATCCGAGTAGCGAAGATGGAAGAGGCTCGGGGAGCGGCCGAACGGGACCGCGCGCACGAACTCCGGGACCGGTAGGAGCCCGCGTTCGCCGAGGAGCGGCCTGAACTGATGGAGCGTCACGAGAAACGCCATGAGGTAGATGAGCGCGAGCAGGCGCTGGAAGACCAGCCGCGTCAGCCAGTAGTCGGGCGCCGCGAGCCAGTCCATCGGCGGCGGCTAGGCTACGCGCGCCGTGGACCCGGCGACCGAAGATGCCCTAACCGATGGCGAAGAGATCGAGCTCATCACGATCGGTCGCGTTACCGGGCGACCGCACTCGGTGCGTCTTCGTTTCGCGTACGAGGACGGCACGATCTGGCTTCGGACCGGCGAGCGGCCCCCGGCGCCGGACGCCAGCGGTGTGCGCCGGCGATCTTCCGTCGACCGCGAGACCGATTGGTTACGCAATCTCGAGCACGACCCACGGTGCCAGGTCCGCATCGGTCATGCCGAGATCCAGGCCCAGTACGAGCGCTCCACCGATCCGCCCGCGGACCTCCGCCGGACCGTCGAGCTGCTGCGCGCGAAGTACGGCCCGGAATGGGTCGCGGACTGGTACGTCGAGATGGGTCGGATCCCGGTGAGGTTGCGCCTCGTGACGTGAGCGCGGTTTCAGGGAGGGTCGAGAATGGTGGAGTGAGCGGGCTTCGCCTCGCGGTCCGAGCGACGGCCGCGCTGGCGGTCGTGCTCGGAGCGTTCGGGCTGACGGCTGGCGCGCTCGCGGCAGGGGGGCCGGCCGTTCTCGTCGGACAGATCGATGGTGTGATCAATCCGATCACCGCCCGCTATGTCGACCGCGTGGTCTCCGAGGGAGAGCGGGACGGTGCGGCGGCGGTGGTCTTCGTCATCGACACCCCTGGTGGGCTGATCGATTCGACGTATGACATCACCGCGCGCTTCCTCGCCGCGCGGGTGCCGATCGTCACGTTCGTCGCGCCGCCGGGAGCGCGCGCCGCGTCGGCGGGCACGTTCATCACGATGGCCGGTCACGTCGCGGCGATGGCTCCGGCAACGAACATCGGGGCGGCACATCCGGTCGACTCGAGCGGCGGGGACATCCAGGGCGACCTGCGGCTCAAGGCCGAGAACGACGCCGTTGCGCACATCACCAACATCGCCCGCACCCGCGGGCGAAACGTCCAGTGGGCCGAGGACGCGGTACGCAAGAGCGTCAGTGTGCGCGTGGACGAGGCGCTGAGCCTGAACGTGGTCGACCTCGAAGCGAACGACGTGGCCGATCTGGTGGCCAAGATCGACGGACGCACGGTGAAGACCGCGGCGGGCGACGTCCGTCTCGCGACCAAGGGCGCCGCGCTCGACGAAGACGGCCTCAACCCGATCGAGAACGTGCTTCATCTGGTGGTCGACCCCCAGATCGCCGTCCTGCTCTTCACGCTCGGGACCTACGGCCTGATCTTCGAGCTCTCGAACCCCGGCCTCATCTTCCCAGGCATCATCGGGGTGATCGCGATCGTGATGGCTCTCTTCGCCTTCGGCACGCTTGACGCGAGCGCCGCAGGGGTCGTTCTCATGGTCTTCGCGATCGTGCTCTTCGTACTAGAGATCAAGGTGCCGGCGCACGGGCTTCTCACCGTCGGCGGGATCGTCTCACTGCTGATCGGCCTGGTCATCCTGTTCCCGCCGTTCCGTCCGACTTTCCCGGGGGTGCGCCAAACGGTCGAGCCGCTCATCGCCGCGTTCGTGGTGGGGCTCACCGCGATCTTCTTTGGCGTCGCGCTCCGCGTCGCACTGCGTCCTCTGCCGGTGGCGAGCGGTGCCTCGTTGCTCGTGGGCGCGGTCGGCGTGGCCAGGAGCGACATCGCGCCACGAGGGATCGCGCACGTCGCGGGCGAAGATTGGACCGTCGTCAGCGAAGGCGGAGACATCCGCAAGGGCGGCGAGGTGCGTGTGAAACGCGTTGACAGCGTGCGACTTATCGTCGAACCGGCGCAGGGCGCCGAAGGAAAGGGAGCGGCCTGATGGATCTGAGTCTCATCACGATCGGCGTACTCATCATCATCGCGATCTTCGTGCTGCGAGCGATCATTCACATCGTCCCCGAGTATCAGCGCCTCATCGTGTTCCGACTCGGGAGCTTCGAGAAGGTCGCCGGACCGGGCATCGTGCTCCTTCTGCCGCCCCCGATCCAGAGCGTCGCGCAGACCGTGGATCTTCGGGAGTTCGTGGTGGAGATCCCGCAGCAGACCTGCATCACAAAAGACAACGCCCCGATTTCGATCGACTTCCTCATTTACCAGAAGGTCGTCGATCCGAAGGACTCGTTCCTGAACATCCAGAACTTCCGGCAAGCCATCCAGGGAATCGCCACCACCACGCTCCGCGCCGTGGTCGGGAACATCCCCCTGGACGATGTCCTCGCCAAGCGCGAGCAGATCAACGAGGAGCTCCGCGTGAAGCTGGACGACATAACGCATCGTTGGGGCGTCAAGGTCACGAACGTCGAGATCAAAGAGCTCACGCCGCCCCGCGACGTCCAGGACGCCATGAACCGCCAGTTGACCGCGGAGCGGACCCGCCGGGCCGTCGTCACCGAAGCGGAAGGCAAGAAGGCCTCTCAGATTCTCGTCGCGGACGGTGCGAAACAGGCCGCGATCCTCGAGGCCGAGGGTGCCCGGCAGTCGGCGATCCTGCGCGCTGAGGGTTTCGCGCTGGCGATCTCGACGATCAACGCTCAGGCGATGACCGCGGACGCCAAGACGATGACTCTCCAGTACCTGGACGCCTTGAAGCAGCTCGGCGCGTCGCCGTCAACGAAGTTCATCATCCCCACCGAATTCACCAACCTCGCCGCGCCGCTGAGCGCACTCGCGGCGGCTACGGCGCGCAGCGACGGCGGCGAGGAGAAGAAGAAGGGCTAAAGGCGAGCTCTTAGTCGCGTCGTGCGCGGAAAAGGCGCCGCCACGCGTGGCCAGAGTGCGTGGCGGCGGCCTCATCCGCGAGAGGCACGGCCATCGGACGAGCCCGTGGTCGCGAGCGGAACGGTGAGTACACGCGCGGCGGCACCCGCCAGGAGACGGATGCCGCCTGCGCGCGGCGTGGTGATGGGGAGGGGGACTCCCCTTGACGGAGGGTCAGCAGAAGCGCAGATGCGGCGGCCACGAGACACCTCTGGACAATTAGTTTCGAACAGGCGTTCGCATGATAGAACGGATGTTCCAGATGTCAAGAGCGGGATACTCGAGCGCCTGAAAACGGTGCTCGGCGCGGACATCGCGCCGCAACGGCCGCGCGTCGTCCGCGAACGCGCGGAGCCGGAAGGCCACATCCTCGAGCCGGAGTGGTCGGGGACACGCGTGCTCGTGCGGATCGGCCACGGCGACCCGCGTTTCGTCGGGTACGGCGGAGCGACGAGCGGCCCGCGCGAGCTGTACGACGCGATCGTCGCGGACGCCCACTGCGAAACCGCGATCATCGACGGCGTGCTGGTCGACGATTGGCGCGACGAGAGCGATCTCGAAGTCGACGACCAGGGCAACGCCTACACCCGGCAGTTCGGCGCGCGGCAGATCTTTGCCGCGTTCGACCTCCTCGAGGTGGATGGCGAGCCGCTGCTTGAGGTCCCCCTGCTCGAACGGCGCCGCCACCTCGAAGGTGTCCTCGCGCCGAGCCAGAACGTGCGGCTGACGCCGTACGTGACCAGAGGTCTGCGGGCTTGGCGGGACACGCTTCTCGCCCAAGGGTTCAAGCGCGTCGTCATCAAGAACTGGAACAGCGCGTACGCTCCTGGGAAGACGAACAACGATTGGCTGGTGCTCGAAAAGCTGAAGGCAGCCATGGCGTGAGACCTCGGAGGTATTCGTGAAGACATCCTCGGCGGTGATCGACCACACCCAGCGCGATCCCTGGGAGGTCGCGCTCGAACAGTTCAGCATCGCGGCGGACAAGCTTCACCTCGATCCCAACATGCGACGAATCCTCAGCACGACCCAGCGCGAGCTCACGGTCCACTTCCCGGTGCGGATGGCGGACGGCGTGGTGCAGGTCTTCACCGGCTACCGCGTACAGCACAACACCACGCGCGGACCGGGCAAAGGGGGCATTCGCTATCACCCCTCGGTCACCCTCAACGAGGTCAAAGCGCTCGCGATGTGGATGACCTGGAAGTGCGCCGTCGTTGGGATCCCGTACGGCGGCGCGAAGGGTGGCGTCGTGTGCGATCCGAAGACGATGAGCGCGCAGCAGCTCGAAACGCTCACCCGGCGCTACACGACCGAGATCGAGCTCCTCATCGGTCCGGACCGTGACATTCCCGCACCGGACGTGAACACGAACGCGCAGACGATGGCCTGGATCATGGACACGTATTCGATGCACCACGGCTACACGGCGCTCGCCGTGGTGACCGGCAAGCCGCTCTCGATCGGCGGGAGCGAAGGCCGCAACGAGGCGACGGCGCGTGGCGCGGTGTACACGATCATCGAGGCATCGAAGCACCTCGGCATGGACCTGGAGGGCGCGCGCGTCGTCGTCCAGGGATTCGGGAACGCCGGCAGCTTCTCGGCGAAGCTGATGGCCGAGCTCGGGGCCGTGATCGTTGGGCTCTCGGATACGAGTGGCGCGATCATGAACCCGAAGGGCATCGACCCGAATCGCGTCGACGCGTACAAACGCGAGACCGGCGCGGTCACCGGCTTCCCGGGCACGGAACGGATCTCGAACGCGGAGCTCCTGGAGCTCGACTGCGACATCCTCATCCCGGCGGCGATCGAGAACCAGATCGGCGAACACAACGCCCCGCGCATAAAGGCGAAGGTCATCGCCGAGGCCGCGAACGGACCCACCTCGCCCGAAGCCGATCGGATTCTCTACGAGAAGGGCGTGTTCCTCATCCCGGACATCCTCTGCAACGCCGGCGGCGTGACCGTGAGTTACTTCGAGTGGGTGCAGGATCTGCAAAACCTCTTCTGGCGCGAGGCCACGATCAACGCGCGCCTGAAAGAGGTCATGGTGAAGTCCTTCAACGACGTGCTCGAGATGTCGAAGAAGCACAAGGTCGACATGCGCACGGCCGCGTACATGGTTGCGGTCGGCCGGGTCGCCGAGGCCACGCTCACGCGAGGCATATACCCCTAGCCGTCTAGCGGAAGGACACCGCCGCAACGAGGCGCTCGCCCGCCATCGGTAAAGGGGCCGTGGCGCCAGTCGCGAGATCCACGGCCACCACGCTGCGCCCGGAGTCGAAGCCGACGAAAGCGAGCACGCCATCGGCGCTCACAAGCAGGTCGGTCGCCGGGCCAAGTCCGCGGGCGACGACCCGGTGATCTCCGCCGGCCGCCGGCCAGATCTCGAGGCGATCGGCGATCGAGACGAGGATCTCGGTACCGCCGGGCTTCCAACGAGCTACCGCGATGCGCTCGCCGGATGGAGCGCCGAGCTCGCGATGCTCGTTGTAGGACGCGATGCTCCAAACCCGGATCACGCTCTCCTTCATGATCCCGAGCACCGCGCTACCGCTCGACTCGACGGTGCGTGCTGGGATGCCGGAATCCATCGGGACACGAGCGCTCAGCGCGTCCTCGCCGATGACCGCATATGCCACCGCATCCCCGTCGGCCGAGGCCACGCACGCCCCCGTGAGACGCGCGTCGCGATCCCAGCCGACCGGCCAGAAGCTTGTTCCGTCGGTGAGCCGCGCGATCTCGTGGATGCTTCGGGTCGGAGTGTCCACGACGCGCAGCGCTGAGAACTGCCCCGGCGCCTCGCCGGTCCCCGCGCGCCCGCTTGACCCGATCGCGAGGAGCAATCCGGTGCGGTCTGTGGACCACACCGCGCCCGCGCCGCGCTCGGTCTCGAGCACCGTCGCGATCGACGTGTCCTGGTCAGGCGCGGCGACGTCGAATACGCGGAGCTCCTGCGTGCCACCGTTGCTCGTGACCCAATACGCCACCCGACGTCCGGTCCCGGAGACGGCGCCGATGAATCCCTGCCCCCGCAGCGCCGCGGCGGCCGTCGCATCGGTCTCCCGGCGGATCTTCGCCGGTGACGTTCCGCTTTCGAGCGCGATGAACCCGCGCGTGTCTGAGAGGAGGACGCCCTCCCGTTGTGCTGGAGGGGTCGGAGACCGTCGCGGGGTCGTCGGCGGCGTCGCCGGCGCCTCGCCGGGCAGCGTGACCGAGCCGAGCGCGAGACCGGCGAGGAGCACGGTGAGCGCGAGGATGCCCAGCCAAAAGAAGACCGGGCGCGTGTTCTGGTTACGCACTAACCGCCGTTTGCTTGCACGGCCGGTGCCAGGGCCGCGGCGCAGTCGGCGCAGTACGCTTCGGAAGCGCGCATGCGGCGCGATGACCGACCGCCTGCTCGGCGGCTAGATCGGCGAACTGCTGGAACGCGAGCTCGTCGCAGTCGACCTCGAGACGACCGGATACGAGGCCGAGAGCGAGCGGATCATCGAGATCGGCGCCGTCCGCATCCGGCTCGGGCCTGACGGGGCGGTCGAGCTTGGTGAGCGTTTTCTGACGTTCGCCGACCCCGAGCGGCCGCTGACGCCGGCCATCAGGCGGCTGACCGGCATATCGGACGAGCACCTCGCCGGAGCGCCCAGCGGCGAGAATGCCGTGGTCGCTTTCGCACGCTTCGCGTTTCGCGATGGGCCGCCCGTTCTCGTCGGACACAACATCGGCTTCGACGTCGCCTTTCTCGAGCGGGCCGGGATGCCACTGGGCGCCGAGCGGCTCGACACCGCCGATCTCGCGTCGATCCTGTTGCCCTCGGCGGCTTCGTACGCGCTGCAGCGCCTTGCCGCCGACGCGGCGATCACGCCCGATGCCGCACACCGCGCGCTCGATGATGCGATCACCTCCGCCCTCGTCCTCGGACATCTAGCGAGGGTTACGCGCGACCTCCCGCCTCTCGTGCTGAGCGAGATCGCCGCCTTCGCTGAACTGCTCGGCCCCGCGACCGCGGAATTCTTCAGGGACGTGGCGAGCGCCGCGATCCGAACCGCTTGGGCCGATGATCCGCTAGGGGTGCCTCTCGGCGCAGCGGGAGTCGCGCGCGCATCGTCGGTGTTTGAAACGCGTTCTTCAGCGCGAAGGGACCCGCGAGCGCGAGAGGCACCCCGAGAAGGGTCGTCGGCCCTCGCGGTCGACGCGGCCTTCGCCAAGGACGGGCCTCTTGCACGCTCGCTTGCCGGATATGAGGACCGGCCCGAGCAGCGGGAGCTCGCAGCGGCGATCGAGCGCACGTTCGCGGATGGCGGCGTGCTCGTCGCCGAAGCCGGGACCGGGGTGGGCAAGTCGCTGGCGTACGCGGTGCCGGTTCTCGCATGCGCCGCAGCCGGCGAGCGTGTCGTTATCTCGACCCACACGCTGCCGCTCCAGGACCAGCTGACGCGAAAGGATCTTCCGGCGCTGCAGGCCGCGCTGGGGTCCGCCGTCCCGGTCGCCGTCCTGAAAGGCCGCTCGAACTATCTGTGTCCGCGACGCTGGCAGATCTTTCGCGGTGCCGTGACGACCCGAGAGGAGGCCCGGCTCCTCTGCAAGACGCTTGTGTGGCGTACGTTGACCGCATCAGGTGACCGCGCGGAGCTGAACCTCATGAGCGGCGAAGGCGAGCTCTGGTCGCGGATATCGGCCAACGATGAATCCTGCGACCAGCGTCGCTGTAAGGGCACGCCAGGCGGTTGCTATCTGCAGCGAGCGCGAGAGGCCGCGGTCGACGCCGGGATCGTCGTTGTGAATCACGCGCTCCTGCTGCAGGACGCGCGCATGCGCGGCGCGCTACTCCCAGAGGCCGACCACCTCGTCATTGACGAGGCGCACCGCCTCGAGGACGTCGCGACACACGCATTCGGTCTCGAGCTCTCGGAGCCACACCTGCGGCGAGATCTTCAGCGGGTCGCGCACTCGGTCGCGGTGACATCGGCACTGCGCGACCCGGGGCGGAGCGATCCCGCCGAGCGCTGCCGACTCGAGGTGGAACGGGCGCTCGAGCGAACGAGTGAAGTCTTCGCGGCGCTCGGCGCGCTTCTCGTGCCGGTCGGCGCTCCACCGGAGGATCGGATACGTGTCACCGCCGGGCTGCGCGCGAGCGACGAGCGCTGGCTACCGGTCGAGCTCGCAGGCGAGCGCCTTGCCGACGCGATCGCGGGCATCGCGTTCGCGGCGGAGCGCCTGAGCGGAGCGGGTGGCGACGAGGACGAGCTCGCCGAGCTGCAGAACGCGATGGGGGAGCTGGCAGGCGCGCGCGCGGCGATTACGCGCGGCCTGCACGATCCACGATCGAGCGACATCGTGTGGCTTGATCGCGATAGCGACGGCGCGCTCGCCCTTCATGTTGCGCAGACGCACCTTGGCGGCGTGCTGCGCCGCGCCGTGGTCGACGCGCACCGGTCTACCGTCTTCACGTCGGCGACGCTCGCGGTCGCAGGATCGTTCGATTTCGCGGTCGATCGCTTCGGCGTGACCGACATCGCCGACACGCTCGCCGTCGGCTCCCCGTTCGATCATCGGCGACAGGCGCTGCTGATCGTGCCCGCCGACATCGCGCTCCCTGGGGAGGAGCGCTTTCTCGACGACGCAGCCCAGGTGGTTGACAACATCGCGCGAACTCTCGATGGACGGACCCTCGTGCTTTTTACCTCTCACGCGACCCTTCGCGAGGCGGCCATGCGCCTGGCCTCACTCGAGAGCGAAGGCCTCGCCGTACTCACTCAGGGCGTCGATGGCTCGCGTCGCGCGCTTCTCGAGCGCTTCGCCCAGGGCAAGGCCGTGCTGCTCGGGACGCAGTCCCTTTGGGAAGGCGTGGACCTGCCCGGTGACATCCTTCGCTGTGTCGTAATCGCGCGGCTCCCGTTCAGCGTTCCGGATGACCCTCTGGTGCAGGGTCGCGCCGAGCGCTATGAGGATCCTTTCGTGGACTTCCAGCTTCCCCAAGCGGCACTCCGCCTGCGGCAGGGCTTCGGTCGGCTCATCAGGTCAAAGGCCGATTACGGCGCCGTCGTGTTGCTCGATCGACGCGTCGTCACCAAGGAGTACGGGGAAGTGCTGCTCGCGTCACTACCCGACGCGCGCACGGAGCACCTGCCTCTCGACGGGATCGGCGCGCGCGTGAGAGCGTGGTGCGATCGTGGATGAGCGATCGACCCGCGCGCTGGATGCCTGGCTAGGAAGCCTCACGCGGGAAGGACGGCGCGAGCTCTACGTACTTTTGGATGAGCTTGTCTCGGGGCTTGATGTCTCGCGGCACAATCGCTTCGGCTTCCTTCGCCTGCGTGCGGAGTTCGAGACAAGCGGCGAGATCTTCGGATGCTCGCTCGAGCAGTTGCGCGACGCGGTCGTCGCGACACTTGGCGCAGATGCCGTCAAACCGCGTCGCCCTAGAAGCCCGCTCGAAGTGCTTCGCGACAGGGTTCGCCGGCGCGGACACCCGGATTTCCGTTGAGAAGCGGCCATTCTTGGGTCTTCGTCGCCGCGCGGTATCAGCGAATGGGGGAGTACGGGCAGGGGACTTGTCGGCGAAAGGTGCTCACCTAGACTTTTCGCACGGTCGGCATGCAGCCGGCCAAGCAGGGATGAAAGGAGGTCCTAGTCAGTGCTCGAATTCTTCCGTAACGACGAAGGCCAGGGATTGGTGGAGTACGCACTCATCATTGCCGTTATCGCCATCGCGGTCATCGTCGCCATGATCTTCCTCCGCGGCCAGCTTCAGAACATCTTTAGCAACATCGGTAACAACCTCACGTAAGCAGCCGCTCTGGAAATTGACGATCGGCCCGGTGAAAAGCCGGGCCGATCTTCTTTTTCCGGGTGCTCGCTAGACGGCCGGGCGCAACCTCGTCGCGGAGCGCCTGCCGAGCACACCATCGCAGGCTCGCTGGAGCTCATCCCAGAGCGCGCCGGTGACCTCTTTCCTCGCGATCACGTGCTGGCCCGGCTCGACGACCTCGTCCCCCTCGGCGACGAAGCCGGCGCGGGCCGGGTCATGAAGGTCGAGGTAATGCCCGCGTCGAACGAGCGCCTCGCTCTCCGCGAGCAGCGGCATGGCCTCGAGCTCAGAGTCGGAAAAGCTCTGGAGGACACGGTGCTCGGCGCGCACGTCGAGGGCCGTCCGGCCGTCCTGCCGGATCGGCTGCGGGGTGGCGTCCTCGTCCGACATGAGCACCTCCCAGCGTCGCGAGGTGCCCCGCGGGACCGGGACCTCGTCATATTTCGCCATCGGCCGGAATACACCGCAGCGGACGTGCCAGTGTCGGACGCTGGTTAAGAACCCATACAATTGAGTCGGATCGAGCGCGTGCTCGGTACTTCGCACGCCTGCAGTCGCCCTCCGGGACACCGGCCGCAGGCGGAGGCATAAGGGAGACTCACGTGGCGGTTGTCACGATGAAGCAGCTCCTGGAGTCCGGAGTCCACTTCGGACATCAGGCGCGACGCTGGAACCCGAAGATGCGCCGCTTCATCTTTATGGAGCGGAACGGCATCCACATCATCGATCTCCAGCAGACGCTCACCCGTGTTGAGGAGGCGTACACGTTCATGCGCGACCTCGCCGGCGACGGCGGGCAGGTCCTCTTCGTCGGGACGAAGAAGCAGGCGCAGGAATCCATCGCCGAGGAAGCCAAGCGCGCAGGGATGCATTACGTGAACCAGCGCTGGCTCGGCGGGTTCCTCACCAACTTCGTCACGATCCAAAAGCGGATCCAGCGGCTCAACGACCTGAGCGAGCGAAAGGAGCGCGGCGACTTCGCCACGATGCCGAAGAAGGACGCCCAGCGTCTTGACGACGAGCTCACGCACCTCGATCGCTATTTCTCCGGCGTCCGCGAGCTGAAGCGGCCACCGAGTGCGCTCTTCGTGGTCGACCCGCATCGCGAGCACATCGCGGTGGATGAGGCGAGGCGTCTGGAGATCCCTGTGGTCGCAATGGTCGATACGAACTGCGATCCCGATCTCATTGACGTGATCATCCCCGCGAACGACGACGCGATCCGTGCGGTCAAGCTCATCTGCCAGAAGATGGCCGACGCGATCCTCGAGGGCCGCCAGCAGTTCGACGCCTCGCGGAAAGAAGCCACACCCGAGGACATGGGCTACGCGCCGTCGACGACGCCGGAGCAATACGAAGGCGGTCTCGGAGTGCCGCGCGCCAAGCGAACGCCACGTGTCTACGAGCCGGAAGAGGACGAGGAGTACCCGATCGGCGGCTACGAAGAGCCTGCCGAAGAGGCGGCCGACGTCGCCACAGCCGAGAAGAAAGAGGGCGAGTGATGGCAACCGGCAAGGACGAGGTGAAGCGCCTCCGCGAGCAGACCGGCGCGGGAGTGATGGACTGCAAGCGCGCGCTGGAGGAATCGAAGGGCGACTTTGAGCAGGCCAAAGCGTTGATCAAGGAGCGCGGCCTCGCCAAGGCGCAGAAGAAGTCGGACCGCGAAGCGAAGGAAGGCATCGTCGAGGCCTACGTCCACGCGGGCGGGCGGATCGGCGCGATGGTCGAGGTCTCGAGCGAGACGGACTTCGTCGCGCGCAACCCGGAGTTCCGCGAGCTTGCCAAGGAGCTCGCGATGCAGGTCGCAGCCATGGATCCGAAGGACGTGGACGAGCTGCTCGAGCAGGCCTACATCCGCGACGCGTCAAAGAAGGTCGGCGAGCTCGTGACGGGCATCGCCGCGGCGACGGGTGAGAACGTTCGCGTGCGACGGTTCAAGCGGTTCCAGCTCGGCCAGTCCAACGGCGAACCGACCTAAACTGCCGCCGATGGCCGTCCAGACGAAGGCCAAGTACGGTCGGGTGCTGCTGAAGCTCTCGGGCGAGGCGCTCCTTGGCGACCGCAAGTTCGGGATCTCTCCGGAATACACGCGTTACCTCGCCGAGGAGATCCGCAAGGTCCACGACCTTGGCGTGCAGGTCGCCGTCGTGATCGGTGGCGGGAACATCATGCGCGGCGCCGCTGTGGCCGAGCACGGCATCGAAGAAGCCACCGGCCACTACATGGGCATGCTCGCTATGGTGATCAACGCTCTCGCGCTGCAGTCACAGATCGAATCGGTGGGCGTCCCTGTCCGCGTGCAGTCGGCGATCACGATCGCCGAGGTCGCCGAACCCTATATCCGGCGCAGGGCGATCCACCACCTCGAAAAGGGGTACATCGTCATTTTCGCGGCTGGCACGGGAAACCCGTTCTTCACCAGCGACACCGCAGCGATGCTTCGCGCCGCTGAGATCAACGCCGACGTGATCCTTATGGGAAAGAACGCTGTCGACGGCGTCTACGATGCGGATCCGCGGAGAGTGAGCGGCGCGAAGAAGTACGACGACCTGCGGTATAGGGATCTGCTGGAGAAGCGGCTCGGCGTCATGGACGCCACCGCGGCCGCGCTGGCCGAGGAGCGCAACCTCCCGACTGTCGTATTCGACATATCGCAACCCGATGCCATGGTCCGCGCCGCGAGGGGCGAGCAGATCGGCACGCTCGTCCACAGCCGCTAGGTACGGGGGTGGCGCTCGAGGAGGTCCTCCCTCAGACCGAGGCGAGGATGAAGAAGGCGATCGACGCGCTCCGCCACGAGCTCGCGAGCGTGCGCACGGGGCGCGCCGCACCGAGCCTCGTCGAAGAGCTCGAGGTCGATGCGTACGGCGCGGCCACGCCGCTCGTGTCGCTGGCCGCGATCAGCGCCCCGGAGCCGCGTCAGATCGTCATCCAGCCCTGGGACCGCAACCTCATCAAGGCGATCGAAAAGGCGATCCTCGCGTCCGACCTCGGACTGACGCCCAGTAACGACGGTGCCGTCATTCGCTTGAACATTCCGGCGCTCAACGAGGAGCGCCGTAAGGAGCTGGTGAAGCAGCTCCACAAGAAGGTCGAGGAAGGCCGCGTAGAGGTTCGTACGCTCCGCCGCCATTCGCACGACGAGCTGAAATCGAAGGAAAAGAGCTCCGGTGTGACCGCCGACGAGGTGAAGCGCATCGAGGCCCAGCTGCAAAAGCTCACCGACCGCTACATCCTCGTGTGTGACGAGATCGGCCACGCGAAGGAGAAGGAGATCCTCGCGGTTTGACCTCCGCCGTCCCCCGGCATCTGGCGATCGTGATGGACGGCAATCGGCGCTGGGCGAGGAAACGGCATCTCCCGGCGATCGCGGGCCATCGCGCCGGAGTCGAGACGATCCGCCGGACGCTGCGCGCGGCCCGCGAGCGAGGCGTCGAGTATCTGACCCTCTACAGCTTCTCCACGGAGAACTGGTCGCGTGACGAGGAAGAGGTCGGCGCGCTGATGGCGCTCCTCGAGGAGACGATCCGCCGCGAGACGAAAACGCTGGTCGAGGACGGCGTGCGGCTCCGCGTGATCGGCCGCCTGCACGAGCTCTCCGATCGGCTGCAGCGCGCGATCGCCGGTGCGGTGAAGGAGACGGAGGGCGGAACGCGCGGCGTCATGACCCTCGCGTTCAACTACGGCGGCCGAGCGGAGGTCGTCGACGCGGTGCGGCGGCTCGTCGCCGATGGTGTGCAGCCCGACCAGATCGACGAGGCGGCCATCGGGAAACGTCTGTACGCGCCGGAGCATCCCGATCCCGATCTCCTGATCCGCACCGGTGGCGAGCTGCGCGTGTCGAACTTCCTTTTGTGGCAGGTCGCCTACGCGGAGATGTGGGCGACCGAAGTCCTGTGGCCGGACTTTTCAGTCACCGACCTCGACGCCGCACTCGAGTCATACGCGAAGCGCGAGCGCCGTTTCGGCCGTTAATTGAAGGACCTCCCGCGTCGCACCATCACGGCCGTCGTTTACGGAGAAACAGGTCACCGGTTTCGTGGCCGGTGCGATCGTTCTCGCAGGGGGCCTCTTCGCGCTTATGTATCTCACCACATACCTGCAGGGACACGGGGAGCTCATCCCGCCCGATGCGCGAGTCTGGCCGTGGATGCGGATGAACATTTACCCCTGGATCTTCATGGCCTTGCTAACAACGTGGGCCGCCGACATCAGCGCTTACGTGGTCGGTTCCCTGATCGGTCGTCGCAAGCTCGCGCCGCGGATCAGCCCTGGTAAAACCTGGGAAGGGACGATCGCCGGCTTTCTCGCTGCGGGAATCACCGTGTGGTTCGTTGGAACGCAGATCTTCAGCCCCAGCCTTTCTGCGGGCATCCTCGTGCCGCTCGCGGTGGCGGTCGGACCTGCAGGCCTGCTTGGCGATCTCCTTGAGTCCGCATTGAAGCGTGCAGCCGGTGCGAAGGACTCCGGCACACTCTTTCCGGGCCATGGCGGCGTGCTGGACCGAATCGACAGCCTCTTGCTCGTCGCGCCGGTCGTCGCGCTCGCCCTGAATGCCTATCGCTCTGGGATGATGGATCTGTGACCGTGCCCACCAGGCTGGCCGTGCTTGGCGCCACCGGATCGATCGGGCGGCAGGCGCTGGACGTCGTCCGGGCGAACCCCGACCGCTTGCGTGTCGTGGCGCTCGGTGCGAATCGCAACGCCGATGAGCTCGGCGCGCTGGCCGTCGAATTCCCGACCGCGCGCACCGCGCTCGGGACGAACGCGCTCGTCGCGTTAGCCACCGATCCCGACGCCGATCTCGTGCTCATTGCGACGCCGGGCGTCGCGGCGCTCCGTGCGACCATCGCCGCGCTCGAGGACGGTAAGCGCGTCGCGCTCGCGAACAAGGAGGTCCTCGTCGCGGCGGGCCACCTGATCCGGCGCCTGGTGGGCGGGGCGGGGGAGCGCCTGCGTCCGGTCGACAGCGAGCACAACGGCCTTTGGCAGTGCCTCGTCGGGGAGCGGCTCGAGCGGGTCCGGCGTGTGGCGCTCACCGCATCGGGCGGCGCCTTCCGCGACGTGCCCCTGGAGGCGCTGCCAGGCGTGACCCCGTGCCGTACGAGCGGATCGACGTGGTCTACCACCCGGAGAGCCTCGTACATGCGCTCGTCGAATACGTCGACGGCAGCGTGAAGGCCCAGCTCGCCGAACCGGACATGCGGCTGCCGATCCAGTACGCATTGCTCTGGGACCGCGCGCCCTCGGCGGCCCCACGGTTCGATTGGACCGCCGACCGAACCCTCCACTTCGGCGAGATCGAAAAGGCTCGCTATCCATGCTTCAGCGTCGTCCTGGAGACTGCCCGCTCAGGGAACCTCGCCGCGATGATCGGCCTCTCGGCCGCGGACGAGGTCGCGGTCGAGCGCTTCCTGCGGGGCGAGATTCCGTTCACCGACATAGCGTCGCTCTTGCGGCAGGGCGCCGAGATCGGCGCGCGGCAGGGACGTTCGAAGGAGCCGGAGCTCGACGAGATCGTAGCCATCGACGCCGTCGTCCGAGCCGCGCTCGCGAAGATGCCGGCGGTAGCGTGATGGGCGGGCTCCTCCAGTACTTCCAGGACCACCCGCTCGCGCTGCCGCTCTTCCTCGTCATGTTCACCGCGATCATCGCCGTGCACGAGTTCGGTCACTACCTCACCGCGCGGCTCCTGGGTATGCGCGTCCTGGAATTCGCGTTCGGCTTCCCGCCGCGGCTCTTCGCGGTCCGCCGCGGTGGGATCGACTACAGCGTCAACGCCCTGCCCTTCGGGGGGTTCGTGCGCATCCTCGGACAGGATGACTTCTCGATCGAACAGCGCGGCGCGGGGGAACCCGGATCGTTCACCTCAAAGCCGTGGTGGGCGCAGGCGATCGTGCTCGCGTCCGGCGTAGTGATGAACTTCATCCTTGCGATCGCCGTGCTCACAATCGCGTTCGCAGCGGGCACGCCGACGCCGACGGGTCAGATTCGCGTCGACCGCGTCGCGCCGGGATCACCCGCCGCGGTCGCCGGGATCCAGCCGGGCGACATCGTCCGCTCGATCGACGGTCAGCCGGTGACCAAGACCGGCGACCTGGTGAACTACGTTCGGGTGCACGCCGACAGAGAGGTGACGCTCGAGCTTGAGCGCAACGGGCGTCCCATCACGATCCGTGCGATGCCGAGGGCGCAGCCGCCCGAAGGCGAGGGACCGCTGGGCATCGTTCTCGGCGAGGTCACGACAAACGAGCCCGTCCCGTTGCCTCAGGCCTTCGTCCAGGCTGTCGGTTTGGCGGGCGACGTCGTGCAGCAGATCGCGGAGCTCCCTGGCCAGCTGCTCAATCGCGCGCCCGGGACCCAGGGTCCGCCGCCCGTCGGCGGTCCGATCGAGATCTTCCGCGTGACCGCGGCCGCGAGCGAATTTGGCCTCCCAACGTTCCTCAAGCTCGTCGGAGTCATCTCGGTGAATCTCGGAGTGCTGAACATCATCCCGTTTCCCGGGCTCGACGGCGGGCGTCTTTTCTTCGTGCTGCTCGGGGCCGTACTGCGTCGGCGGATCTCGCCGCAGGTCGAAGCCGCGATACACGCCGTCGGTTTCGTCCTGCTTCTCGGTCTCTTGGTGATCGTCAGCGTCGCCGACATACGCCGCGCGACGGGAGGCTAGCTCCCGCTCCGCTGGGCGAACATCCAGCGGTGTCCTTCGAGGTCCTCCACACGGTACTGGCGTCCCCGTTCATTCGTTTCGGGCTCGGTCAAGATCTTCGCGCCGGCTCTCTTTGCACGGCCGAAGTGTGTGTCGACGTCATCGATATACACGACCACTCCATCCACGATGAAGGGCGTCTCGAGCCATTGGCGTGCAAGGGCGCAGGCCTGTGCATGGCGGCGGGGACCCTGATACGCATCGGAGGGATGGCCGACCAGCACAGTGGCGCCATCGAGATCCAACTCGACATCGGTGACGGTTCCGGCGCCGTTGTGGAAGCGCTCGACCTCCCGGAACCCGAACACCTTCGTGATCCAGTCCGCCGCGCGACCCGCGTCTTCGTACGCGAGCATCGGGATGACGCGCTGCTCAGCCATGGTCAACCTCCGACCGCGGTTCGCATCACATGATGCACTCGCACCCCGCCGACAACGCGGGCATGATGCGACAGTGACTGAGCCGATCATCGAGGTCCAGGGTCTCCGCAAGACCTTCCGCGTCACCGAGCGGCAGGAGGGGCTCGCCGCAACGCTGCGGTCCTTTGTGCGTCGGCACCGCCGCGACGTGAACGCGGTCGCGGGGATCACGTTCCGCATCGAGGCGGGAGAGGTGGTCGGGTTCCTGGGCCCGAACGGGGCGGGCAAAACCACGACGCTCAAGATGCTCTCGGGCCTGCTCTACCCGACCGCGGGCGAGGCGCACGTGCTCGGGTTCGTCCCGTGGCGCCGCGAGAACGCGTACCTCCAGCAGATGACGCTCCTCATGGGCAACCGTACGCAGCTCGTCTGGGACATCCCGGCCGCCGATAGCTTCCGGGTGCTTCAGGAGATCTACCGCGTCCCGGAGCATTCATTCCGGAAGACGCTCGGCGAGCTCACCGACTTGCTCGAGCTTCAAGAGCTCGTGCACAAGCCGGTGCGAAACCTGAGCCTCGGGGAGCGGATGAAGGTCGAGTTCGCCGCTGGACTCATCCAGTCGCCGCGTGTCGCCTTCCTAGACGAACCGACGATCGGCCTAGACATCTCGATGCAGGTACGCATCCGCGGTTTTGTCGCCGAGTACAACCGGCGGACCGGAGCGACCATCCTGCTCACGAGCCACTACATGGACGACGTCGTTGCGCTTTGCCGCCGCGTGATCGTCATCCACCACGGCCAGCTCCTGTACGACGGTCCACTCGCCGACCTCGCGGAGCGGATGGCCCCGTACAAGATCATCACCGCCACGCTCCGGGACGGCGCCGCGGCGACGGCAGATCTCGCAGCCTACGGGACCGTCACCGCCCGTGACGAGGGGCGCGTCACCTTGAAGGTCGAGCGTCAGATCGCCCCCGAGCGGGCCGCCCGCCTGGTGAACGAGCTCGGCGACAACCTTGCCGACATCTCGGTCGAGGATCCTCCGATCGAAGAGGTCATCGACCGCGTCTTCAGTGAGGAGCGGGTCGGAGCGGCGACGTGATCGAGATATACCGGGCGCTCTTCGTGGGCCAGATCCAGGCCGCATCGCAGTACCGCGTGCAGTCGGTCCTCTGGATGCTCTTCTCCGTGATCCGGCCGGTGATCTTCCTCGCGGCGTGGGTGGCGGTGGCCAACGCGCAGGGGGGCCAGGTCGGGTCGTACGACGTTCGCGACTTCGCAGCGTATTACGTCGCGCTGTCGCTGGTCAGCAACCTCGCGACGAGCTGGAACGCGTATGACTTCGAATTCGAGATCCGCATGGGACGGCTGTCGCCGAAGCTCCTGCGGCCGCTCCATCCGATCCACTACGCGGTCGTGGAGAACATCGTGTGGAAGATGACGACGATCATCCCGATGCTCATCGTGCTCGGTTTTGTCGCGGCGACCTTCGACGCGCGCTTCCGCTCGACTCCCGCGCACCTCGCGCTTTTCGTCCCAAGTGTGGTCCTCGGCGCATCTCTTGCTTTCCTCGCCGGCTGGGTCGTTGCGACGACTGCGTTCTGGACCACGCGCGTTCACGCCGTGTCGACTCTCTGGGACCGTGCGGCGTTCATCTTCGCCGGGCAGATCGCGCCGCTCGCGCTCCTGCCCGGGGCGCTGCAGACGATCGCCCTCGTGCTCCCGTTCGGCTACATGCTGGGGGTCCCGGCAGAGATCCTTCAGGGCGCCGTCGACGTACCGACGGCAATGGTCCTCATCGTCGTGCAGGCGGTCTGGGTGGGGATCTTCTACGCCCTGCTGCAGGTCGTGTGGCGCGTCGGGGTCCGGCAGTACACCGGCGTGGGCGCCTAGTGCGGTACCTGCGGCTCCTCGCCATTTTCTTCCGGACCGAGCTCGCGTACGAGCTCGAGTACCGGACCAACCTCGCGCTCGAGCTCCTGCAGATGGTGGTCATCATCACGACCAGCGTCGGAGCGGTGCTCGTGCTCTTCAACTACACGACCGTGCTCAACGGCTGGGATCTCGGCGCGATGCTGGTCCTTCTGGGTTGCTTCTATCTGGTGCAGGGCTTCGGGGAGCTCGTCCTTCAGCCGAGCTTCGAGAAATTCATGGAGCATGTCCGGCTCGGGACGCTCGACTTCGTGCTCTTGAAGCCGGCTTCGGCGCAGTTCCTGGTCACGCTGCGGCACTTCCAGGTGGTCCAGCTCGCGCAGATGGGACTCGGAGCGGTGGTGGTGATCGCCGGGCTGCCGCGAGTGTCGACCCTCGGGCCCGCCGAGGCCGCCGGGTTCGCGGTCGCGCTCGTCTGCGGCTTCACGCTCATCTATGCGCTTCTTCTCGCGCTTTCGACGTTCGCGTTCTGGTTCGTCCGGATCGACAACCTCATGGCGATCTACTGGTCGTTCCTCGACGCGGGCAGATTCCCGGTCGACATCTATCCGGGATGGCTGCGCGTCACCCTATCCACCGCAGTGCCCGTCGGCGTCGCGGTGACCGTCCCCGCGCTGGCGATATCAGGACGGCTCGACGTCGCCGGTCTCGGGCTTCTCGTCGTCGGGACGGTCGCCGCCTTCTTTCTCGCGTCGTGGTTCTGGCGGCTCGGTCTGCGGTCCTACACCGGAGCAAGTGCATGAAGGAATCCGAGGAGGGCATCTACCCCTGCACGATCGTACCGACGCGCTACACAGGCGCTTACGAAGGGGGCACGTGGGCGGCGTTCGAGTTGGCGCCGGAGCAGCTGAACGCGATCGACTGGAATAGCGACGATGTCAGCGCGAGGAACCGGTGGGAAAAGTATCGCGGGCGCGTCGGAGTCGGAGATTCGCCCGGAGATGCGTATGCGTCCCTCGTCGCGATTCCCGCTCACGAGCGCCTCACCACGCTGGAGGAGGGCACGTTGGCGGCCGTCGCGGGTTTGAAGGGTGTGCCGGCTCGTGTCAGCTTCGTGACGCTGGCGGTCCGCGACATGGCGAAGATGACCGCCTTTTATCGCCAATTCGGATGGCCCGAGTCTGCGCAAAGCGACGACAGCTTCGTGGCGTTCCAGTGCGGCGGCGCCGTCCTCGGTCTCTTTCCGGTGTCCAACTACGAGAAGCAGCTGGGGCTAGCGCCTGGGCCCGGTGCGTTCAAGGGCTTCGAGCTCGCGATCAATCTCGAAGATGCCGCGCGCCTTGACGCCGCGTACGCAACCTTCAGGACGTTCGAGGGGATCCGCCTGCGCGGCGAGCCGAAGGACCAATCGTTCGGCGGACGTTCGTTTTCCTTCCTCGACCCGGAGGACAACGCGTGGGAAGTCATCTGGGCCGCGGGCACGTCCTTCGACCAGCGCGGAGGCCTCATTTTTCCGTAGCTACCACCTAGACTTGTGGGTGATGAGCACGCCGATCAGCGTCGATCTAAACCTTCCCGAGGACCGCGCGTCGCCGCGTCCGCGGCGCAAATCGAAGCGCGTCTGGGTCGGCGGGACCGCGATCGGCGACCGCCCGCGTCGCCGTGCCCGACAAGCGCGCCGGAGAGGCCCTGAAAGAGGTCGTTCGGCGCTCGATCCTGCCCGTCGTGGCGGACATCCACTTCGACTACAAGCTCGCGCTCATGGCGCTCGACGCGAAGGTCCACAAGCTACGGCTCAACCCGGGGAACATCCACAACAAGGACGGCGTGCGCGAGGTCGTGAGGCGCGCCAAGACCCAGGGCACGCCTATCCGCATCGGCGTGAACCACGGTTCGATCGGTGACCGGCAGCCCGGCGATGTCCGCGACGAGGCGCAGCGGATGGTCGACCTGGCCCTCTCCGAGATCAAGATCCTCGAGGACCTCGATTTCGACGACATCGTCGTGAGCGTCAAAGCCTTCGAAGTCCCGGTGATGATCGCCGCGTACCGTCGGCTCGCGAAAGCGGTCGTGTATCCGCTGCATCTCGGCGTGACCGAGGCCGGGACCGCGCTCTCGGGCTCGATCCGCTCGGCCGCCGGGATGAGCGTTCTCCTCTACGAGGGCATCGGCGACACGATCCGCGTCTCGCTCAGCGAAGACCCGGTCGTCGAAGTGAAGGCCGCCTTCGACCTGCTCAAGTCACTCGGTCTGCGGGACCAGGGCCTCACGCTCGTCGCGTGCCCGTCGTGCGGTCGCGCGGACATCGACCTCATTCCCCTCGCCAAGGTCGCCGAGGAACGCCTCCGCGCGCTTCCGACACCTATGAAGGTCGCGGTCATGGGCTGCGAGGTGAACGGGCCTGGTGAGGCCAAGGACGCCGACGTCGGCATCGCCGGCGGAGTGGGGAAGGGCGCGATCTTCCGCAAGGGCAAGATCGTCGGCACCTATCCCGAGGCCCAGCTCATGGACGCGCTGCTCGCGGAGATCGACAAGATCCTGATCGAGAACGGCAAGGAGCCCTACTCGCAGAAGGCGCCGAAGCTTTCGCATGAGGGGCAGCTCACGCCCGGGCGAAGTGTCCCAGCAGGACAGCGGACCTAACCAGCCCTCCGGCGCGGTCATCTCGGTCGGACGCGCCGGCCTGGCCAACGTCGACTTTCGCAAGGCCAAGTTCGACAAATTCCAGCTCGCGGTCGGGAACTTCATGGCATGCGACTTCCGTGGCCTCCAACTCGGCGAGCGCTTCGCCCCGTTCTTCACGACGCGGCCGCGCAGCGTTTTCACCTCGTGCAAGTTCGACGGCGCCGACCTCCGCCAGATCAGTCCGGAGGGCACACGCTTCGAGAAGTGCTCGTTCGAGGACGCCAGTCTCGACGGGTGGACCCCGGCGCGCGCCGAGTTCGTCGAGTGCCGTTTCGCGGGGAAGGTGGCGCACGTCACGTTCACCGGCAAGCCTGCCGGTCCCGGGTCGATGCGGATCGACCCGCCGCGCGCGAAGAACGATTTTCGGGGCAACGATTTCCGCGACGCCGAGCTCATCGACACTGTCTTCGTCCTGGGCATCGACTTGAGTCTGCAGCGCTGGCCCATCGGCGACGACTATGTCCGACTCGACAAGTTCCTCCGGCGCCTCGAGCGAGCCCGAGCCGACGTTCTGACCTGGGATGCCGGCGAAGCG
>VBIL01000021.1 GCA_005879975.1 Chloroflexota bacterium | reverse complement strand
GCGCAACGTCGCCGAGATCCGTTTCGAGCCGGAGTTCTCGCGGATCTACCACGAGATCTGGGACGACCTGAGAGACGAGGTGCTCGTGAGCTATGAGCGCTCTAAGCGCAGCGTCTCGTAACGAGCGCACGCAGGCCGAGGAAGCGAGCACCACAGGTGCTCGCGCGCGAGCGCGCGCACGGACCAATCACCGACTGCTGGTCAACGGGCTGCGGATCGCGTTCGCCGTCGTCGTCCTCGGATTCTGGGAGATCGGTACGACCATCGATGCGAATCACCACGAAGGTCTATGGATCGACCCGTTCTTCTACGGCCGGCCGTCCGGCATCGCGAGTCAGCTGTGGACCTGGATCACGACCCGTCGCGCTCGGAAGGGTGCGTCTGCTCTCAGACGTATTTGCTCCGTACATCAAGGCCTTGAACGCGATGCCCCGCGTCGTGCTCGGTTCGATCTTCATCATCACGATCGGCTACAACATCTGGTCGAAGGTCGCGCTCGCCGTCGTCCTCGTCTTCTTCGTCGTCTTCTTCAACGCTTTTCAGGGCGTACGCGAGGTCGACCGCGTGCTCATCGCCAACGCCCGCATCCTGGGCGCGAGCGAGCGACAGCTGTCGACGCACGTGATCTTCCCGTCCGCGCTTTCCTGGATCCTCGCGAGTCTTCACACGAGCTTCGGATTCGCGCTGGTCGGCGCCGTCGTCGGCGAATACCTCGGCGCGATCCACGGTATCGGTCTCGTCATCTCGACCGCACAGGCGACGTTCAACCCGAACGGCGTCTTCGCGGCGATGTTCATCCTCGCGGTCGTCGCGCTCACCGCCGAGGTCGTCCTCACCTGGCTCGAAAACCGTCTGATCCGCTGGCGTCCGAACGCGATCACCGAAGTGCACATCTAAGTAATGGGAGGAATACGAATGCAGCGAACCATCGCGACACTCGGCCTGATGGCGGCGATCGTCATCGCCGCGTGCGGCGGCGCAACAAACACAGGCGGAGGCACGAGCCCGACGGCCAGCGCCGCCGGCAGTGCCGCGGCCACCGGCGCCGCCACCGCAGCGCCGGCAACTCTCACGATCATGGTGGGCGGGCTCAACAAGCAGATCTACCTACCGAACAAGCTCACCGAAGCGCTCGGGTACTTCAAGGACCAGAACCTCACCGTCAACCTCATCGACGAGCCGTCAGGGAAGGACGCGACGACGGCGCTCATCGCCGGCGAGGTCGAGGGCTCCTCCGGCTCGTACGACCACACCATTGATGTGGCCGGTCTTGGCAAGAACCTCATCGAGGTGGTGCAGCTGCTGCGGGCGCCAGGTGAGGCCGAGATGGTCGCGACCACCAAGGCGAACGACATCAAAGGTCCGGCCGACTTCAAGGGACGCAAGCTCGGCGTGACCTCGATCGGGTCTGGCACGCACGGTCTCACCCAGTACCTCGCGAGCACGAAGGGGATCACGCCCGATCAGTTCACGCCGATCGCTGTCGGCGCCGGCGACACATTCATCGCCGCGATCAAGCAGGGGACGATCGACGCGGGGATGACCACCGAGCCGACGATCTCGCGACTGATCAAGACGGGAGACGCCAAGGTACTCATCGACCTCCGGACGCCTGAGACGACGCGCGCCGCCCTCGGCGGCGACTACCCCTTTATCTCGATCTACATGCGGGCCGACTGGGTCGCCCAGAACAAGGGCGTCGTCCAGCGCGTGGTGAACGCGTACGTCAAAACGCTCAAGTGGATCCAGACGCACACGCCCCAGGAGATCGCCGACAAGCTGCCGGCCGACTATTACGCCGGCGACAAGGACCTGTATCTCACCGCGCTGACCGGCAGCATGCCGATGTTCAGCCCGGACGGAAAGATGCCCGCGGGCGCGCCGGACTTCATCCTCAAGGTTCTCCAGACCTACAACAACAACGTCAAGGGCAAGACGATCGACCTCACGAAGACCTGGACGAACGAATACGTAGACGCCGCGAAGTAGGGCAGTGGGGAGGCCGGCGGGCGGCCGGTCTCCCTCTAGACCTCGACGAGCGTCCCGTCCGTCGCGTGCTCGAGCTCGAGCTCGGCCAGATGCGCCAGGGTCTGCGCGCCCAGGTGCGTGAGCACGATGCGCTTCGCGCCAAGCTCGTCACGATGCTGCATCAGCTGCCGGTACGAGATGTGCGCGGGATCATCGCGATCGAAATTCGACGCCTCGCAGATGAATAAGTCCGCGCCCTTGGCCACCGCCGCGAGGTGCTCGCTCCAGCGGGCGTCGCCCGAGTACGCGATGAGCGTTCCTCCGATACTCACGCGCAGGCCGTGGGGCTCCGACAGGCGTACGTGGCGCACTTCCAGGGCGCTCACCTGCGCGCCACCGAGCGTGGTCGGCGCGACGCCGAGGACGTGAGTGCGCAGCGGAAAGCCGAGCTCGACCCGTCCGTAGAAGTCCGGATAGAGGGCCTGCTCGGCCGCGTGCAGCCTCTGCTCGAGCGACGGCGGTCCACCCACGGCGAGCTCGCGCGTGCGGCCGGCGAAGTGCTGCTCGAGAACGAAGAAGGTGATCCCGCCGAAGTGGTCGCCGTGCAGGTGCGTCACCGCGATGGCGTCGATGTTCCCCGGATCCACATGCTTCTTGATCGCCGGCAGCGCCGACCCGCCGCAATCGAGCAGCAGCGATACGCCTGGGGCGGTGATGTGGATGGCGGCGTTCGCGCGCCCACCGTCGCTGAAGGCGTTGCCGCTCCCGAGGAAACGGACGCCGACGGTCACACGATCTCTGTGAGGGCGACCGGACGACGCTCCTTCAGCGAGCGCCGTGCGGCGAGCGCGATGCGCAGCGCCTCCATCCCGTCGCGCACCGTGCACGCGTTCTCAGCCTGGCCGCGCGCGAACCGGAGGAAGTGGGCAAGCTCCGCGCGATACGCATCGCCGAACCTCACGAAGAACGTGGGATATGCGGGATCTTTGAACTTCGGCGCGTCACGCTCGACCGAGCTCACCGGGGTGCGGGGATCGAGTCCGACCGCGATCGTGTCCTTCGCCCCGTAGACGTCGACGCGGATGTCGTATCCGGCCTCGTTGTGCCGAGCGGCATCGAGCGAGCCGACCGCGCCGCCGCGCAGCCGCAGGACGACCGCGGAAGTCGCGACGTCGCCCCACTTGCCGTACTGCGGAAAGCCCAGCGTGGATCCCGTCGCGTAAAGGTCCTCGACCTCGTCGCCGAACATCCAGCGCGTCACGTCGAAGTCGTGAATAAGCTGGTCGACGAACTGCCCGCCGGATGTCTCGATGTACGCGTCGGCCGGAGGTAGCGCATCGCGGCTCGTCATATGGAAGCCGTAGACCGTGCCGAGCTCGCCGGCCCGCACCCGGCGGCGCGCCTCCTGGAACCCCGCGTCGAAGCGGCGCTGAAAGCCGATCTGCACGCGGCCCTTCGTCTTGTCCACCTGATCCACGACGGCCTTCGTCGACTCGAGATCGAGCGCGATCGGCTTCTCGCAGAACACGGCGAGGCCCGAATCGAGGGCACGCCGTATAAGCCCGGCGTGCGTTCCTGTCGGTGTGACGATGACGGCGGCGTCCGCGCCCGCCAGCGCCTCGTCGACCGAGGCGGCGTGCTTCGCACCGAGCTCGCTCGCGAGTGCGGCCGCGCGAGGTGCGTCGGCGTCGTTGATGCGCAGCTCGTCGACGCCCGGCAGCTCACGTAGGACCTTGGCGTGAAACGCTCCGAGGCGGCCGACGCCGAGGATCGCGATCTTCACTCGGCGCGACTCTAAACTGCGAATCTCTTTGACGCAGCAGGACGTCGCAGCGAGTACGCGAGGCGGCAGGGGTAACCCCGAGGTCATCACGATGGGCCGGGTCGGCGTCGACCTGTACCCGGAGCAGATCGGAGTCCCACTCGCCGAGGTGCGGACGTTCGCGAAGTCACTCGGGGGCAGCGCGACAAATGTCGCCGTCGCGGCCGCGCGCCTCGGGCGACGTGCCGCGGTCATCACCAAGGTCGGCCGCGACGGCTTCGGCGACTACGTCCGAGTCGCGCTGGCGGGCTTTGGTGTGGACGCGCGCTGGGTCGGGACAGATCCGGATTTGCGCACGCCGATCGTCTTCTGCGAGATCTATCCGCCCGATCGTTTTCCGATCCTCTTCTATCGCGAGCCGAAGGCCCCGGACATGAACATCACGCGCGCTGAGCTCGATCTCGACGCCATCGGACGAGCGCCGGTCTTCTGGACGACCGGAACGGGATTGTCGGACGAGCCAAGCCGGGCGGCGACCCTGGCCGCGCTCGACGCGCGCGCGGGGCGAGAGGTGACGATCCACGATCTAGACCACCGGTCGCATCTTTGGCGATCCAGCGAAGATGCGCGGCGTTACGCGCGCGAAGCGCTGCGTCGGGCAACGGTCGTCGTCGGCAACAGTGACGAGGTCGAGATGGCGACAGGCCTCCGCGATGCGCGAGCGGCGGCCGCGGCGCTGCTCGGGATGGGGCCGCGGCTCGCCGTGGTGAAGCGCGGGGGCGACGGGGCATACGCGCGCACGTCGCGCGACGAGCTCAGCGTGCCCGCGGTCGAGACCCAGGTGCTCAATGGCCTGGGCGCCGGCGACGCGTTCGGCGGAGCGTTGTGCCATGGGCTGCTCGCTGGGTGGCCGCTCGCGCGGACGCTGGAGGTCGCGAACGCCGCGGGGGCGATCGTCGCGTCGCGGCTCGCGTGCGCGGACGCGATGCCGACACTCGCCGAAATCGAGTCGCTGCTGGCGGGCCGGGTGGCCACGTGACGCGCTTGACCATGGCCCAGGCTCTCGTGCGTTTCCAGCTCCTGCCGTATCACATGGCGCGGAACGAGCAGTCGATGGTGCATTCGGCGGTCGGCTACGCGCGCATGAAGGACCGTCTGCAGACCTTCGCCTGCACCAGCTCGATCGGTCCCGGGGCGACCAACATGATCACCGGCGCGGCGCTGGCGACGGTGAATCGCCTGCCCGTGCTGCTCCTGCCGGGCGATGTCTTCGCCTCGCGGATCCCGGATCCGGTCCTGCAGCAGCTCGAGGTCCCGGCGCGTGGTGACGTCTCGGTGAACGACGCGTTCCAGGCCGTCTCGCGCTACTGGGATCGCATCTCGCGTCCCGAGCAGATCATCCCCGCCGCGCTCGCGGCTATGCGCGTCCTCGCGAGCCCCGCGGACACCGGTGCCGTCACGCTCGCGCTGCCGCAGGACGTCCAGGCGGAGGCTTACGACTATCCGGACGAGTTCCTGGCAAAACGCGTATGGCACATCGAGCGCCGCCCGGCGGAGCGCGCGGCACTCGACCGCGCCGTCGCGGCGCTCCGGTCGGCCAAACGGCCGCTCATCGTCGCGGGCGGTGGCGTCATCTATTCGTGCGCATCGCAGGCGCTGCGCGCCTTCGTCGACGCGACGGGTATCCCCGTCGCCGAGACGCAAGCTGGAAAGGGATCGCTGCCGTACGACCACTCGTCGGCGCTCGGGGCCATCGGCGCGACGGGGACCGCGGCGGCGAACCGGACGGCGCGCGACGCGGATCTGGTAATCGGCATCGGGACGCGATGGAGCGACTTTGTGACCGCGTCGAAGTCAGCCTTCGCGAATCCGCACGTACGCTTCGTGAACATCAACGTTGCCGAGCTCGACGCGGCGAAGCACGGCGCGTTGATGGTCACGGCAGACGCGCGAGCGGCGCTGGAGGCGCTCGCCGACGTCGGATACCGGGTCGAGGCGGCGTACCGCGAAGAGTGCGCGAAGCTCGCGCGTGAGTGGGACGCGGAGGTGACACGACAGTATTCGTTCGGGCACGGGCCCTTGCCTGCGCAGAGCGAGGTGATCGGGACGGTGAACACGTTCTCGTCACCTACGGACGTCGTGGTCTGCGCGGCGGGCTCAATGCCCGGCGACTTGCATAAGCTCTGGCGCACGCGCGACCGCAAGCAGTACCACGTGGAGTACGGCTACTCGTGCATGGGCTACGAGATCGCGGGTGCGCTGGGCGTGAAGATGGCCACTCCCGAGCGCGAGGTGTATGCGCTCGTCGGCGACGGCTCATACCTGATGCTGAACGAGGCGATCGTCACGTCCTTGCAGGAGCGGGCGAAGCTCGTCGTCGTACTGGTCGACAACCACGGCTATGCGTCGATCGGCGGCCTGTCGCGATCGCTCGGAACGGATGGTTTCGGCACGCAGTTCCGCCAACCCAAGGATGGCTCGCGGGGTCTCGACGGCGAGCGCGATCCGGCCCCGTTCTTGGCCACCGATCTCGCGGCGAACGCGGAAAGTCTCGGCGCGCACGTCATCCGCGCGCGCGGTATCGCCGAGCTACGCGAAGCGCTTGCCGCGGCGAAGAAGATCGACCGCACCGTCGTGATCCACATCGAGGTCGATCGCTACGCGTCCGTGCCCAGCTACGAGTCGTGGTGGGACGTGCCCGTCGCCGAGGTCTCGGGGCCCGCGAGCGTGCGGGACGCCCGCGCCGCCTACGAGAAGGCAAAGCCCAAGCAGCGGCGCTACCTGTGACCTCGCGCTCGTTGCTGGTCCGGGGCCTGGAGGGCCGAGTGACCCTCACCCCGCAGACCGCGGGATGGCAGTACGTCAGCTTCAGCGCGAATTGGATGCCCAAGGGCGGGCGGTTCGTCGTCGAGGCCGAGGACTCCGAGGTGTGTGTCGTCGTCATCGCGGGACGGTGCTCCGTCCGGGTGGGCGACATCAGCTGGCCCGAGGTGGGGGAGCGCCAGACGCCATTCGATGGTGCGCCGCACGCCATCTACGCGCCTCCCGGCTCGAGCGTCGAGATGCGTGCGGTGCATACGGACGTCGAGATCGCGATCGCATCGGCCCCGGCGAAACGCGGGGAGCGGCCACGCCACATCCGGCCGGCCGACATGCGGCGCGAGGTCCGCGGCAGCGGCAGCATGGAGCGGACGATCCATCACATCCTCATGGAGGACGCGGCCGCCGAGTCGCTTCTGGTGACTGAGGTCGTCACGCCCGCGGGTCACTGGTCGAGCTATCCGCCGCACAAGCACGACACCAACGACCCGCCGAAGGAGACACAGCTCGAGGAGACCTACTACCACCGGTTGCGCGAGGCGAGTGGCTTCGCGGTGCAGCGCGTATACACGGCCGATCGCACGCTCGACGAGACAGTGGCGGTGCGCGACGGCGATGTCGTGCTTGTGCCGCGCGGCTACCACACCGTGTCGGCCGCGCCGGGGTACGAGCTCTACTACCTGAACGTGATGGCGGGTCCCGTGCGTAAGTGGTGCGTGACGTTCGATCCCGAGCACGAGTGGCTTCGCAAGTAAGGCCGCGCCTACGCGCGGTGCTCTTCGATTGGGGCGACACCCTCTTCCACGCACCGCACGCGCCGGAGGTCATCCTGTCGTTCGCTGAGCGGACCGGCGTACCCATGACCATCGGCCTCGCGCGCGGGATCTGGGACGAGCTGTGGGCGGCGGGGAAGACACCCGAAGAGATCGCGAAAGGACGCGATCTCTCGCCTGAGGCTCACCGCCGTGTCTGGATGGAGCTCTTTGCCCGCGCGGATCGCGTCGTCCCGGGTCTGTCGCGAGAGCTCTACGAGCGGGTGATGGATCCGCATTCGTGGGTGCCGTACGCGGACACGCCCGCGACCTTGCGTGCGGTGCGTGACCGCGGGCTTCGGGTCGGCGTCGTAAGCAATGTGCCGGTGGATCTACGGCCGGTGTTCGCGAAGCACGGGCTCGACGGGCTGGTCGACTCGTTCACGCATTCGTTCGAGGTCGGCGCGGAGAAACCGGATCCAGCGATCTTTCTCGCGGCGGCGAAGTCGCTCGGCGTCGCGCCGAACGAGACGTTGATGGTCGGCGATCACGTTGTTGATGCGGGGGCAGAGCGCGCGGGGATGCGCGCGTTTATTTTGCCGGGGGAGTTCGATGGTGATGTGCGCGGATTGGATCGCGTGGTCGCGTTGCTTCCTAGTTGACTACTACTGCGACCCGGGCGGGGCTCGAACCCGCAAACCTTCTGCTTCGTAGGCAGACACTCTATCCAATTGAGCTACCGGGTCAGCGCGTCTGCTTTCATTCTAGCTTCGACCGCCCGGTAATGACCGCCGACACGGGCGGTTCGGCGACGGTGGCAGTTCGCACACCGGACTTCGCATTTTGCGATCTCAGCAAGCACCAGATCCCAAGAGACCGCGACATGTACCAGGCGACTAACATCGGCCCGCTTATCGCGCAAGTGGTCGAAGTCCAGAACATCCGGGTCTGATTCTCCGCAGTCGACGCACGGGTGATCGCTGAGGTAGTCGCGGATCCTGCTTCCGAGATTCTTTGCTGCTCGAACTCGTCGAACGTAAGCCGCCGCGATCTGCTTCTTGCGGTTTCTGTGATACCAATCCTTCGTGTACGCCCGTTGGCACGAGAGGCAGATCCACTGGCGCGTTTGACGAACGAGAGACCGAAATGGGAACTCCGTCAGGGGCTTCGCTTCTGTGCAGACGCGACAAGTACGCAAACCGAGGGCCGCGTCCAGCGTTAGCTGCGCCGGGGCCGGTCGGCCCACCATCGTCTGAAGCTCGACAGCCGCCCGCGGCGGAAACAGCGTCGCTCTGGTTTTCCGCCGATGACAGTTTGCGCAACGGACCTCGCATTTCTCGATCTCCGCCTCGATGCGAGCCCAGGTACGTCCGCCGTTCGCGTAGTTCGAAACATCGGCGACTTTGTCGCCGAGATGATCGAACTCGAGCACAACGATGTCGGTCTCGCCGCAGTCCACGCACGGGTGGGCCGCGAGGTACTCCATGATCCGGCGACGATTCCCGGCTCGAGTGGCCGCCACATTGCGCAGCAGCCTCGCCTTCTGGACCTCACGATTCCTTCGGTAGTACTCCCTCCCGTAGGCTGCAAAGCATTCGCGGCACCAGGTCTGGAGCTTCGGCTCGCCGCGGCGCACCGGAGGAAACGCCTCAAGCGGTTTGATCTCGCCGCATTTCGTGCACGCTCGCATGCTCGCGAGCGTGCCGATTTTTCAGCGTCGGACGAATAGGACCACGAGTCGGTACCGCGGTACCAAAAAGCTGCGACCCCGGGGAGACTCGGACTCCCGACCAACAGCTTCGAAGGCTGCTGCTCTATCCACTGAGCTACGGGGCCGTGAAGAAAAGGCTAGCGCTTGGTGAGCGTGTACCACGCCGAGGGCCGCCCTTTGCCCTCCTCGACCCGCGTGATCGCGAACGTGTCCGCGAACGTCGCCGCGACGTCGTCGCGCGTCAGACCGACGGCCGAACCGCCGCCCGGCGCGAACGCGTACATCAAAAATGTCCCGCCGGGGCGGACCAGGCGCGCAAGCCCGACCGAATACGCGCCGCGCCTTGAGGCGGGCAGCGAGTGCAGGCAGCCGACGTCCAGGGCGAGGTCGAAAGGGCCCGGGATCCCATCGAGCCGCGTTACGTCCCCGACGCGGAATTCGCACCACCGGGTAACGCCCGCGACGTTCGCGCGCCGGACCGCTTTGGCGATGGCGCGTCCCGCGAAGTCCACGCCCACCGCGGACCAGCCCTGGTCCGCCAGATACACGACGTTGGTCCCGGTGCCGCACCCCAGGTCCAGGGCGCGACCGGGCGGATGCGATGCGACGAAGCGCTCGACCTCCGGCGGAACGATGCCGGTGTCCCACGGTGGCCGCCGCGGCAACCAGTACCAGAGGGTGAACATGAGCCGCCGCACCTCGGCAGCCTAGTGCGCGTGGCCGACGCCCACGCCCAAGGCCGCTCAAACGTCCACGCTCCAGAACGAACCAATCGCCGACTCAGCCTCTAGTCTGTCTAGAGGTGGCGACCACGTTTCGTGCGCCCGTGCCGAATGAGTCGGTGCTGCGGCGCGGCGATTTCATCGCGCCGGTCCTGCACGAGATCCACCGGGTCATCGTCGGGCAGGACTATCTCGTCAACCGATTGCTCATGGGCATGCTGTGCAGCGGGCATCTCCTGATCGAGGGCGTCCCCGGCCTCGCAAAGTCTCTGGCGGTGAAGACGCTGGCCGACACCATCGACGCGTCTTTCAAACGGATCCAGTTCACGCCCGATCTGCTGCCGGCGGATCTCAACGGCACGATGATCTATATCCCGTCCGAGCAGACCTTCCGAGCGCGGCTGGGTCCGATCTTCACCGATCTCCTTCTCGCCGACGAGATCAACCGGGCGCCGCCGAAGGTGCAGAGCGCGCTTCTCGAGGCGATGCAGGAGCGTCAGGTGTCGATCGGCGGCGAGACGCATCCGCTTTCCGAGCTCTTCACCGTGCTCGCGACACAGAATCCGATCGAGCACGAGGGCACCTACCGCCTGCCCGAAGCGCAGGTCGACCGTTTCATGATGAAGGTCGTCATCGGCTATCCGACGCCCGATCAAGAGCGCGCGATCATGGATCGCAACACCATCGAGGAGCCCGCGGTGCCGCGCAAGCTCGCGACGCCGGCCGCGATCCAAGGCGCCCGTGCCGCCGTGCGGCAGGTTCACATGGACGACGCCGTGAAGGACTACATCGTGCGCGTCGTCTTCGCGACGCGTGACCCGCAAGGGCCCAAGCTCGCCGACCTGAAGCCGCTCATCGCCTACGGCGTCTCGCCTCGGGCGACGATCTACGTGTCGCTCGCGGCCCGCGCGCACGCATTCCTCGATGGGCGCGACTACGTGCTGCCTGACGACGTGAAGGCCGTCGCCCTCGACGTCATGCGCCATCGGCTCATCGTCACGTACGAAGCCGAGGCGGAGGAGATCACGCCGGAGGTCGTCATCGGCCGCGTTCTCGACAACGTTCCGGTCCCCTGAGATGACGCAGCCCGCCGAACGCCGCCTCGAGCCGGTCCCACCCGAGGTCCTGCGAGTCGTCAAACAGGTGGAGATCAAGGCGCGAATCCTCGCCGACGAGGCTCTCGTCGGGACGTATCGAAGCGTGTTCCGGGGATCGGGTCTCGATTTCGAGGAAGTGCGAGAGTACGAGCCCGGCGACGACATCCGCAGCATCGACTGGAACGTCACCGCACGGATGAACGTCCCGTACATCAAGAAGTACCGCGAGGAGCGGGAGCTCAACATCTATCTCGCGGTCGACGTCTCGTCGAGTGGCTGGTTCGGCACCGCGAACATGAACAAGCGCGAGCTCGCTGCGGACGTCGCCGCGCTTCTGGCGGTAACGGCGCTGCACAACAACGATCGAATCGGTCTCGTCCTCTTCGCGGACGGTGTTCGCGAGTTCCTCCCCCCGCGCCAAGGTCGCCATCACCTGCTGCACGTCATCCGCGAGCTGCTCTTCGCAGAGCCGCTGCGCTCGCGCACAGAGATCGGCAGCGTCGCGGACTTTCTCGCGAACGTGACCAAGAAACGCAACGTGGTGTTCGTCCTCTCGGACTTCCTCGACTTCGACTTCGAGGCGCCGCTTCGCGCACTCGGCCACAAGCACGATGTGATCGCGCTCATCCTGAACGACCCGCGCGAGCTCGAGCTACCGTCGGTCGGCCTGGTCGGGCTCGAGGACGCCGAGACCGGAAGCGTCGGCTACGTGGACACCTCGGTCGCGGCGACCCGGGAAACCTACGCGCGTACCGCACGCGAGCGCAGGGGCCAGCGCCTCCGGACCCGATCGAGGCGCAACTGATGCGCGCTCTCGTGATCGCGGCGGTCATGTCCCTCGCGTGCGCCGCGTTTGGCTCTGCGGCGCTGGCCGACGCACCGGTCAGCGCATCCGCGACTTTCGACAAGCGCGGGATTACCATCGGTGACCCGATCGCGCTGACGCTGGTCATCGAGGCCGATGCGGGCTACGCAGTCAGCGATAGCGGCGTCGGCCGGACGATGGGGGAGTTCGAAATACTCGAGGCACTCCCCCCGCAGCTCACCAAGATCGCGAACGGCCGCACGCGATACACATTCCGGTACAGGGTCACGGCCTTCCGTGTAGGAGATCTCGTGTTCCCCGCGATCGGCGTGACCTATCAGGGACCGGGAGGAGCGATCGGCGTCGCGCCGACGGCCGAGATCCCGATCGTGATCACGACGGTCGTCCAGCCGGGCGAATCCACCGACGACATCAAGCCGTGGAAGCCGCAGCTCCGGTTGCCCGGTGCCGCCCCGCAGATCTCGCCCATCGTTGTCCAGGCCGCGCTCGCGGTGGTGGTGTTGGTGATGCTCGCGCTGATCATCAGCCAGACCCGCCGCGCCGCCGCTCGCCGCGTGCGCGCGGGCGAGCCCGAAGGAGACATCCAGCTGACTCCGGCGCAGCGCGCCATGGCCGAGCTGAATCGGATCGCGGCGCTGGGGCTCCCGGAGAAGGGCCGCTACGCCGAGCACTACGCGTTGCTCTCCCGAGCGCTCCGCGCGTACGTGCGCGATCGCTTTGGGTTGTCGGCGACCGAGCGCACACCCCGAGAGCTCCGCGAGGACATGCTCCGCGCGCGGATCGACCGCACAGAAGTCGCGACGATCTACGAGATCCTGCGCGATGGAGAGGTCGCGCGCTTCCATCGTTCCATCTCCTATCCCGCTCGAGCACACCACGCCGTCCGCAGCGCTCTCGACGCGATGCGGCGGGCGGCGGTGGCCGAGCAGTACGACCTCATGCAAGGCCAGCCCTCATGACTGAGGTGACCGCGCTCCACTTCCAGGATCCCTGGCTCCTCGCGCTGCTGGCGGTCGTTATCGCCGCGACACTCCTGAGCCTCGTGCGCGGGCGGCGCCCCGGGGCGGGGCTGCTCTTTTCGTCGCTCGGCCTGCTTCCCGTGTCGCGGCCCGGGATTCGCGTGCGGCTGCGCTGGATCCTCGTCGCCTTGCGCGTCGCGGCACTCGTGCTCTTCATCGTCGCGCTCGCCCGGCCCCAGATCGTGCGCGCATCGGTCGAGTCGGTGTCCGAAGGCATCGACGTGGTCCTGGTCATCGACACCTCGGGGTCCATGTCGGAGCGCGGCTTCGGCGGCTCATCGAAGATCGATGCGGTCAAGCGCGTCGTCAACGACTTCCTTGGCAGTCTCAAGAACGATCGCGTGGGGATCGTTGTGTTCAGCGGGGAGGCGATCGTCCTCGGTCCACCCACGCTCGACTACGTCGCGTCACAAAAGCTCGTCGCTCCGGTCGACACCGGCACGCTCGCCGGAGGCACGGCGATCGGCACCGGGCTCGCAACGGGGATCAACGTGCTTCGCGACTCCGACGCGAAGTCGAAGGTCGTGATCCTCCTGACGGACGGTGAGAACAACAGCGGCGACATCACGCCGCTCGATGCGGCGAACATGGCCCAGCTTCTCGACGTCCGGGTCTACACAATCGGCGCGATCACGCTCCAGGCCGGCGCCGACAAGGACACCCCCTCCGACACCGTCGACGAGCGGCTCATGCGAAAGATCGCCGAGCAGACCGGCGGTCATTACTACAGCGTCTCCGACGAGAACTCGCTTGCCGAGGTCTACCGCGAGATCGAATCTCTGGAGAAGTCACACGTGGGCACCCGCGAGTTCACCGATTACCAGGAGGCGCACCTTTTGTTCCTCGGGCTCGGTGCGTTCCTCCTCTTCGTCGAGGTCGCGCTCGCCGCGACGCTCTTCCGGAGGAGCCCGTGAATCTGGTCTTCGCGCATCCCGAGCTCGCGCCGCTGGCGCTCGCGGCCGCGGCCATCACGGCCCTCTGCGCGGTGACATTCGTGCGACGGCGTCGGGCGCTTGCGGCGTTCGGCGGGTCGGGCGCTCGCTTCGCGTCAGCGAGCCCGGCGCGCCAGGTCGCGAAGATCGTCCTCGTCGGCGTGGCCTGCTTCGGCCTGGCCGCGGCTTTCGCTGGCCCGGAGATCGGCGAGGTCCAGCGCCGGAGCGCGACCGCGCAGGTCGACACCGTGATCGCGCTCGACGTATCGCAGAGCATGGCCACCCGGGACGTGGCGCCTGACCGCCTGCACGTCGCGCAGCAGGCCCTCCAGATCCTCGGCCAGCAGCTCGCCGGTGGTCGAATCGGACTGACGCTCTTCGCGGCAACGAGCGTGTTGCGCTACCCACTCACCGCCGACACCAAGATCCTGGGTCCCGCGCTCGACACCTCCGGCCGCGGCTTCAAGATCATGCCTGGTTCGTCCCTGCGCGCGGCGTTGCAGGGCGCGGCCGCGGTGTTCCCTACCGAGGTCGCGAGTCGTGCGCGTGCGAAAGCCATCGTCGTGGTCTCGGACGGCGAGGATTTAACGCCGGATCTTCCATTGCTCGAGCCGCTCCTCCAGCGGAACATCCACGTGTACACGCTGGGGATCGGCACACCCGAGGGCGGCCCGGTTCCGGTGTACGACGGGAAGGGCCAGTTCCAGCAGATGCTCGTGAACGCGAACGGGACTCAGATCACCAGCCGCCTGGATGAGTCGCGCCTCCAAACACTCGCTGACCAGGGTGGTGGCCGCTACTTTCGCTACGACGGCGAAACCGCAGCGCGTTCGCTCGCCGATGCGCTCCGCGCCATCGACGCTGGTGTTCCGACGAGCGAGGGTGCGGTGAGTCCCGAGGATCGCTACCAGATCTTCCTCGGTATCGCGCTAGCGGCGCTCTGGGTCTCCTCGGCGCCGCGCTGCTCGGCGTCACCGCGTGCGGGCCGAGCGACCCGGTGGCCGCCGATGTCGATGCGGCGAACGATCTCTACCAGCGCGATCCCGCGGCGGCGCTGTCGCGATACCGCGACCTTCAGGTTGCTCGGCCTGCTTCGCCCGAGATCGCGGTCGACCTGGCGAACACGCTCGCGAAGCTCAACGACCATGACCGCGCCCTCGTTGCGTACGGGCGCGCGCTGGACAATGCGAAAGCCGGGAGCGCGCGTGCTATCGCGTTCTACGACCGGGGCAACTCGCTGTTCCGCCTGGGCCGGATCCTCGACGCGCGGGCCTCGTACGTCGAGGCGTTGCGTCTCGATCCGACCGACCGCGACGCGAAATTCAACATTGAGCTCATCGACAAGATCCTCGACCTCGTTCGCCCGCAGGCGCAGAACCCGCAGGGGCAAACGCCCCCGCCCGGACAGCAGCCGCCACCGGGAGGCAGTCCTGGACCGGGACCGAGCGGCCCGAGCGGTTCGGGTGCTCCCGGCGGCAGTCCGCCACCCGGCGCCAGCGCGCCGGCGAGCCCATCGCAGCCACCGTCGATCCAGAGCGCCCTGACCGACTTCCGTCGCGACCTGACCGTGGATGAGGCACTGCGCTTGCTTGACGCCCTGCGCGGCGAGCAACGCGGGCTCGCCGGACTTGTCGAAGGCACCGGCGTCCGGCGCGGCGGCAACCTCGACGTTCCGTACTGAGCGCAGATCTCGTTGGAATGGGTCCTGCTGCGTCTTCCTCCGGCGGGAGCCCCGACCGGAGGAATTCATGCGCATCGATCTAGGAGCCAAGGTCAGGACCAAGGATGGCCACGACGCCGGCAAGGTCCGCAGCGTCATCGTCGATCCGGCGACCGAAAGGATCACTGGGTTCGTCGTCGGCACCGGTGGGCTGCTCGGCCGTGAGGTCATCGTCGGCGAGGACGCATTCGAGGCCGCGGACCCGGGCGGCGAGACCCTCACTTTCACCATGACGAAGGAGGACCTCAAGACGCAGCCGACCTTCGAGGAGGCCCAGTACGTGACGCCGGAGCCAGGATGGGCGGCCCCGACCGGATACGAGTTCCCGCCGAACTCCTACCTGTGGCCGATCGATACGCTCCCGGCCGTCGAGGAACGGGATCGGCCGGTGATCAAGAAGGGCGACATGGTCAAGGATCGGGACGGTGACGTCGTCGGCGCGGTCGAAGAGATCCGGTTCGACCCGGCCACCGGCGCGCTTCTCGGGATCACCGTGAAGGCCGGAGCGGCCCTCGAGCGGCTGTTCGGGGGCGGCAGGCTCGCTGAGATATCGCGCGACGACATCCTTCGGATCGCGCACGGAGAGGTCCGTCTGGGCGTGGACCGCGAGGAGATCGTGCCGAAGGAGCGCGAGACCGAGACGCGCTAGGGGCGAGCGCGCCTTCTTCCTTTGGGGGGAAGCAGGATCTCGCGCGCGGCTCGGGCTTCTTCGTCTGGGACGAGGACCACGAACCGTCCCATCGAAATGCCGCCGGCGGCCCCGAGCATGGCGTCCCCATCGTCGCGAGCGACGCGCGGATGAATGCCGTTGGCTCGCAGCGCACCCGCGGCGGTTTGTGCGTCGATCTCATTCGGCGCGAAGTGGACGACGACCTCTTTCACCCAGCGCTACGCGTCATCCGGTCGCTTCGGATTCGCTGGACTTCTCCAGCTTGCGGTCACGCGAGTCAGCAGCCCGGCGTCTTCGACGATCGAGCGGATCGGGCGCGTCGCGGAGCCGTGATACCCATCTCGGTCGAGGGTGCGGAGGGCCTCGGTCGCCGTGGCTTCGAGCCGCGCGAGCGGTCCCCGCACTTTCTCCGTCCAAATATTCAGTACCTCATCGCGGACCGCCACCGCGAATCCGAGCTCACGCTGGGCCGTGTCCGCGGCGATCCGCGAGGCCTCGGCGCGACGCAGCGCATCTTTGAGACCGACGGTGATCACGACGATGAGAACGGCTTCGACTGTGACGACGGCGAGCGCGACGACGTCACCGGTACTGGTCGCGACCGAGCGGTTGAGGAAGAACACGCCGACGAGGGCCACGAGCGCCGCCGCGAGGTACCCAGGCCCGCGGCCTCCGTACCACGCGGCGATCGCGACCGGTACCGGCAGGAGCACGAAGGGGTGATCCTCGCCCAGCCCATCGACTAAGAGCTTCAGCGCCACCGTGATCGCGACGGCCACGAGCGCGGCGCCGTACCGGCGCGCGAGAGCGGCCAACTCTTCCATCCTCACTTCTCGCGCGATGGTAGGACGCGGAACGTCGCTCGCGCCAGGCCTACGTACCGGTGAGCGCGTTGATCGCGATACGGATGGCCGCAACGATAACGATCACTGAGAGAATTCCGAGCAATACCCGCGGCTGCGTACGCACGCTCACGGCCGCGCCCACGGGCGATGCCACGAGCGCGGAGACGAAGACGATCGCCGCGAGTGGCGGATCGATCTGCGCGGTGGCGGCCTTGCCGATGAGCGCAGCGACCGCTGCGAAAAGTCCGATGCCGAGCGAGGTGCCGATCGCGAGGCGTGCGGGGATGCGGAGGATGTACACGAGGGCCGCGATGATGAAGGCGATCCCGCCGATGCCCACCATTCCGCCAAAGAATCCGAGCACCACCGCGATCGCGACCGCGAGCGGCCGTCGGACCGCGATCGTCTCAGCATCGCCCTCGCGAGGCGTGACCGGCAGCAAAAGCATGACCGCGCCGGCGAATGCCATGACCGCGAAGATGAGAAGCAGCGCGCGGTCGGACACGCCTTGCGAGATCAGCGCCCCGATAAGCGATGAGATCGCGCTTGGTGGTCCCATGAGCCAGACCAGCGGCACGGACACGTTCCCGTACGCGCGATGCCGCATGGTTCCGAGCAGGCTTCCCGAGATCGCTTGCACGATGGTGAGACCGGTCACGATCTTCACCGGGATCGCCACTCCACCAACGAGCGGCGGAAGATAGAGCAGGAGGGGCGTGAGCACCAGTCCGCCGCCGATACCCAGCAATCCGGACAGGAACGACGCAACGAGGCCCGCGACAGCCGTGATGACCTCGTCCGGCATCCGCACCTATATATAGAGGAGTGATGCGCCGGTCGCTCGCGCTGATCGCGCTCGCGCTGCCGGCGTGCGTCGCTCCGCCCGCGCCTCTGGGCACGCCGCACCCGGCGGCGAGTCCCACAAAGGCGGTCGGCGCGGCCACGCCCACCGCTCCTCCCGCATGGCGCCGGCTCGCGGATATTCCGACGCCGCGCAGCGAGGTCGCGGCCGCGGTCTACCAGCAGGACAAGGTCTACGTGATCGGCGGGTTCGGCGGCCCGGACCGCGTCGAGCGCTATGACGCCGTGACCGGCCGTTGGGATCGCATCGCGGACCTGCCGCACGGTGTCGATCACGCGATGTCCGCGGCCGTCTTCGGGATCCAGACCAGTGGAGACGAGGGCGTCTACGTGTTCGGCGGGTACGCCGGCAGCGCGACCGCGCGGTCGTTCCGCCTGGACGTGTCGACCGGTCGATGGTCGGAGATCGCGCCGATGCCGTCGCCCCGCGCAGCCGGCGCAGCGGTCGCGATCAATACGAAGATCTACATCGTCGGCGGTGCCGACGGATCGCGTCTGATCTCGCCGACGTACGAGTACGACGTCACGACCCGAGGCTGGCGCACCCTTTCGGCGATCCCGACGCCTCGAGATCATCTCGCGGCGGTCGAGCTAAACGGCCGGGTCTGCGCCGTCGCGGGGCGGCGTCTCTCGAGCTCAGCGAACCTCGCAACGCTCGAGTGCTTTCTGCCGCAGACGGATCGGTGGGAGAAGCTCGCCGACGCGCCGACGCCGCGGGGCGGCGTCGGCTCCGCGGCGTGGAACGGCCGCATTTACCTCATCGGCGGCGAGCAGCCGTTGGGCACCTTCAGAGAGGTCGAGATCTATGACGAGCGGACCGGTGCGTGGTCGCGAGGCCCAGACCTCCCCACACCGCGCCACGGAATCGGCGTCGCCGCCGTTGGCGGCACGAGCGGCGTGCCTCGGGGTGCGATCCTCGTCCTGACGGGCGGCCCGACCCCCGGCGGGAGCCAGACCGCGGTGTGCGAAGCGCTGGACGTTCGCTAGCATCGAGCCGTTTCATCCGCTTCCGGGGAGGTTCGCGATGAAGGTGCAAAAGCTCGCGGCGCTCGCCGCTGTTTCGATCGTTCTTTCCGCCTGCGGAGGCGATGGCGGGACGTCGACGGCGACCGGATCCGCAAGCCTCGGACCGCTTCCCGACGTTAAGATCGGGCTCGCCACCTCCAAGACCGGCGCCGCCAACTTCTACAACCCGCAGCAGACCAACGGCGCGCAGCTGGCCGTCGACCAGTTCAACGCGACAGGCGGATTCCAGAATGGCCGCCAGAAGATCCAGCTGATCGTCGAGGACGACGGCTCCACCAAGGATCAGGGCATCACCGTCTTCAAGAAATTCATCGAGCAGGACAAGGTCGCCGCCATCCTGGGACCGACGCTCTCCGCCGTGGCGGCAGGCGCGCACCCGGTCGCACAGGCCGCGAGCACGCCGGTCATCGCGATCTCGAACACCGGCATCGGCATCGTCGGCAAGTGCGACTATGGCCCGTGCGACTGGATCTTCCGCGCCTCGCTCGGCGAGCAGAGCGCCGTGCCCGAGACGGTGAAGGCCGCGACCTCAAAGCTCGGTCTCAAGAAGATCGTGATCATCTACGGCGACGGCAAGTTCGAGCTCGACGACCTGACGATCTTCAAGGACGCCTTCAAAGCGAACGGCGTCACGGTCGCGAAGGAGATCCCGTACCGAGCGACCGACGTCGACTTCGCCCCGTTCGTCACCGCGGCGAAGGCCGAGACCCCCGATGCGATCGTGGCGTCCTCGCTCGCCGGTCCGGCGGGAAAGATCCTCGACGAGGTCGCGAAGCAGATGCCCGGCCGGCGGGTCATCGGCGGCAACGGCCTCAACTCCTCGGCGCTCCTGGCGAACGCCAATGCCGGACTCATGATCGTGGGTACGGCGTGGTCGAGAGCGAGCGCCGACAAGACCAACACGGACTTCATCGCCGCGTATAAGCAGGCGTACGGCAAGGATCCCGATCAATTCGCGGCGCAGTCGTATACAGCGATGCTCGCGCTCATCGACGCGATGAAGCGGACGAGCCGCATGACCGACAAGGCGCAAGTGAAAACGCAGCTCGAGGCGGTGAGCGGTCTTGCCACTCCGCTCGGACCTTTCTCCTTCACGCCGGAGCACGATGTCAAGCAGCCGACGTTCGTCATGACCGTCAAAGACGGGGTGTTCACACCCTTCCAATGAGAGGGACGAGCTAGAGCGACACGGCGGTGGTGACGTGCCGCGGGTGGCACGGGGGAGCGGGTTGCGCGCGAGCCGTGGCCGTCCGCGGGACATCGAGCGCGTGACGAAGCGGGCGGAGCGGGAAAGGCCGGCGAGCGCGCGGCCCCGACCCCGGGACAGGACCCGCGGCACGATTGGCGAACCTCGAGTTCTGGTCATGACTCTCTAGTTCGGTGTTCGAACAGCTGTACAACGCGATCTTCATCGGCAGCATCTATGCGCTCTTCGCAGTCGGCTTTGCTCTGGTGTTCAGCGTTCTCGACATCCTGAATCTCGCGCATCCGACTGTCTTCATGCTCGGCGCCTTCACCGCGCTCTTTGTCATCGCGACGCTGGGGCTCCCGTGGTATCTCGCCATCGTCATCGCGTTCCTCGCGACCGGGATTTTCGGGATCCTCCTCGACCGCGTGGCGTTCGCCCCGCTGCGCCGGCGCGGCGCACCGCCACTCTCGGCCATGATCTCGAGCCTGGCGGTGACCCTCATCGTCGTCCGTCTCGTCGAGCTTCGCTACGGTGGCGACTTCATCACGTTCCCGCGCGGCACCGTCCCATCGTTCTTACTACACATCGGCGACGCGACGCTGGAGGGG
>VBIL01000020.1 GCA_005879975.1 Chloroflexota bacterium | reverse complement strand
ACATCCATATTCGGCCGCCCTCATCGCGGCCATCCCCGAGGCCGACCCGGACATCACGCGCACCAAAAAGCGCGTCGAGCTACGCAGCGCGGAGATACCGAGCCTGCTGTCGCTTCCACCGGGGTGCACGTTCCATCCGCGTTGTCCGCTGTCCGAGGCGGGACTGTGCGATGTGAAGATTCCGGAGCTCCTCCCCATACCGGGAACGCGCGAAGTCGCTTGTCACGTCGCCGTCCGTGAGCGGACGAGCGAGCGGGCAGCCGCGACGGCCTGAGTGGACCCGCTCCTCCTTCGGGGCGCTTTTCGGATCGGCTTCGTGATCCTGTTCCTCGCGTTGCTGGTACTGCCCTTCGAGGACCGCTCGTCGCCCGAGTTCGTCGCCGCGGCGCTCGCGGTTGTCGTCGGCCTGGTCTTCGTCGGGCTCGTCACGGTGCTCGCGCGATCGACGTTGCCGCCATCACCACGCTCGTCAGCGCGCAACTCAGTCGACAAAGCGACCACGAACGGGTACTACGGAGCGAAAAGCGAAGACGCAGGACGGTCGGGCACTGCGGAGCGAGGCACGACCACACACAACGAATCAGATTCGCGTTCAGGAGGGGTTCGATGACCGACGCTGCGACCAGGTATCTCGTAAGCCGACGTCGCTTCCTTCGAGACGCGACTCTCACGAGCATCGGCCTCATCGCCGCGGCCTGCACGCCAAGCACCACCGGAACGCCAGGGGGCGGCGGGGCGGGAGCAAAGGGTGGCGAATTCCACGGCGCGTGGCCGTACAAGCTGCCGCCCGAGTACCACTACAACTACTTCGCCACCAACTCGATGCTCGGCGACAGCATCTACCGGGACCTCTTCATTCCGACGCTCGGCGTATACCGCTGGGCCGACGCCAAATGGGATTACTGGCTCGCGCAATCGGCCTCGCTGAGCGGCGACACATACGAGATCAAGCTCCGCTCGGGCCTCAAGTGGGACGACGGGAAACCGTTCACCGCGAAGGATGTCGCGACGACGTACTGGGTCGGCCGACTTGCGAGCTACGCGATCTGGAATTTCATCGATAAGATCGAGACGCCGGACGACGCCACCGTGCGATTCCACTACAGCAAGCCGACGAGCCTCGGCGAGCGGCTGATTCTTAGGAATCAGATCAAACCAGACTCCGTCTACGGTGCGCTCGCGAAGAAGGCGCAGGACTTCTACGGTGGCGGTGGGACGAACTCCACCGACGCGGGCAAGACGCTCATCAAGGAGATGAACGACTTCCGCCCGAGCGGCCCGCCCTCTATCGGTCCTTACAAGATCGATGTGGCGTCCCTGACCGCGGCTCAGGTCAGCCTGGTCCGTAATACCGGCGGGCTTTTCGGCGACAAGGTGAACTTCGACAAGATCCTCATCTATCAGGGCGAGACGGCAGAGGTCACGCCGATCGTGCTTAACGGCGACGTCGATTACGCGACCCACGGCTTCCCCCTGGCCGCGGACAAGGCCTTCCAGGACAAGGGCTACCGGATCATCCGCGGCCCCCAGTTCACGGGCCCAGCGCTCTACTTCCACTGGGAGAACGCACCACAGTTCCAGGACAAGCGTCTGCGGCAGGCCGTCGCGATGGCCTTCAACCGGGAGGAGGCCGGCAAGATCTTCTACGGATCCTCGGCCAGGGCGCCGAAGTACATGGCCGGCTTCTCCGATGGTCTCGGGCAGCGACGGGATCTGGGCGAAGGACGGGAAGAAGCTCGAGTTCGAGTTCTATTTTCCGAGCGATTTCCAGGACTGGGCCGCAGCGGCCACATACGCCAACGACGCACTGAACAAGTGGGGTCTCAAGCTCACCCCACGCGGCGCGATCCGCTCAACGCAGCTTCCCGACACGAACAATGGCAAGTTCCAGATCGCGATGAACCCATGGGGCATCGGCAACTCCCACCCGCAGCCGTCGCTGGTGCGGCCGTTCCGCGAGTTCAATACGGACTTGCCGGCCGGAGGGATGAAGTACCCGCTCAAGCAGACTTACTCCGGCGGCGCGATCAACTTCGACACGGTGCTGGACGACGCCATCGCCGGGTTCGACACCGCCAAGCAGAAGGACCCGATCACGAAGCTCACGCTCGCGTTCAATGAGCTGCTGCCGTGCATCCCGATCTACGAGCGGCTCAGCAACAACCCGGTCAACGACAAGGCACGTGTCGCGGGCTGGCCTGCCGATGGCGACAAGATCTACACCCAGGGTCAGCAGGACAACTTCGCGGCCGTGCTGATCCTGGACGGCACCCTCCACAAGATCTGATCCTGCGTGACGAATGACGACGGCGACCTCGCGGAGTTTCCCGAGGTCGCCGTCGTGCTTGGCGGCGGCATGTCTCCCTCCGGCGCGCCTTCTCCGTCCACGGCCGCCCGCGCGCATGCGGCGGCCCAGCTGGCTCATCACCGGCCGAGCCTCGCGGTCATCGCCTCGGGTAGCCACGGCGACGGTCCCACACCGCCAAAGAGCGAAGCCGCGGTGATGGCAGACCTCATCGCAGGCGCGGGCGTGCCTCGCGAACGGATTTTCCTAGAGGAACGTTCCCGAGACACCATCGGGAACGGTGTCGAGATCGCGGCGCGCTACCTATCGAAGATCGAGCCCCGTCCGCTGTATCTGGTGACCTCACCCTTCCATCTCGAACGCGCGCTTGTCGTCTTTCGCAACGTGCTCGGCTTCGCCTGGCAGGTGCAGGCCGTCGCCGCGGAGCAGACCGACGACGATCTGGCGCGGGCGAACTCCGAGACGACCTTCCTGCAAGAGACGTTCGCGTTCTTTCAGGGCATCAAGCCCGGCGACTTTCCGGCCGTCGAGAAAAGGTACCGCGCAAGGCAGGTCCGATAGAGAGGAGCGACATCCTTTCTTCGGAGGAAGGCCGTGCCATCTGCGCTTGTCCTCGCGGTCACCGCGGAGAACGCCGATGCCCTCCTGTCGGGCGAACGCGACCGCGACCATCGCCGGATCCCGCCCAAGAAGCTGCCCGCGCGCGCCTATCTCGCGGTCGTCGGCACCGGCTCGGTCGTCGGCGAGTGCCGGCTCGGCGCGCCCCTGCGCCAGACCGCGAAAGGCTGGGCGCTTCCGGTCAGCCAGCCTCGCCGCTACCGCAAGCCGAGACCGGTCGCGGATTTCGGCCTCGCGAGGATCCCGCGCTCGTTCCGATATGTGGAGCGCTGACTCGGTCTTGTCTAGTTCGCGGGCCGCCAGGTGAAAGTGACGTGGGTGATGAGGTTGCCGTCGGTCTCGAAGGTCCAGGTCGTGTAGTTGGCGAAGTGGCCCGGAGAGCGGGTCAGGCCGCGCAGGATCACGACGTTCCCTTCGACCTTCTCCTCGCGGACAAGACGGACGAACGGCGGCGCCATGCGGATGAGACGGCGGGCGCCCTCCCTCCCCTCAAGCTCGTTCTCACCGCCGGGGAGCTCGATGGCCACGTCCTCGGCGCAGACGGCTGCCGCCTTGTCCGCGTCGTTCGCCTCGAGCGCGGCCATGAACGCCTTCGCGGCGGAAAGGGGATCTGCCACTCGGGGGATTATTGAGGACATGCGGCACGCCAGAGCGCTCCTCCCCTACCTCGCTGCCGCGGCGGTGATCGCCGCGGGCTCGACGGCACTCGTGCTCCAGGCCGTCGACACCGCGAATCTCCCTGGCAGCGTCTCGAGTGACACGACACGAGCGGCACCACAGCTCTCGTCGACCGGGCGCCTCGCGTACTGGCGTCAGAATCCCGCCGGAGCCTTCGTGCTCTGGGCCGCGAATCTCGATGGGTCCTCCGCACGCCCTCTGACGACGCTCAGCGCGAACACCTCGCGACCCTTCGGCACACGCTGGGCCGGCGACGGCGGCGCGGTCGCGTACGTCACGGACCTCGGCATCGCCGTGATCCGTCTGGATGGATCGCGCGTCGATCTCACGCTACCAGCGGCGACCCGGAACGCCGGCTTCCGCGTGATCGATCAGCGCTGGTCGCCGTCGGGCACGCGGGTCGCGGCGACGCTCTTTCGCTCGACGGACGGGAAGAGCGAGGTGCATCTGGGATCGGTCGAGCGTCGCGAACTGACGCGCGCCGGAGATCTCGGGAACGCATTCGTAGCCGATTGGCTCAGCGACGACGAGGTGCTCGTCGAGTCGGACAGCGGAGTGCTCGGTGCGCTCCGGGCGCCGGGCTCGCTCCGAAAGCTCGTCGATCAGGTTGCGGCCTCACCGATCATCGACGGCGGCCGGATCCTCTTCCTCCAGGGCGCCATCGCGAGTGGTGACCAGACCGGGATCTTCGTCGTCAACCCGAGCATCTGGAGCGTCGCCGTCGACGGGAAAGACGCGCGTCGCGAGAGCCGGCTCGAAGTCGCGGGTAACCTCCGGTTGGACGGACGTTGGCCGGACGGGCGGTATCTCATGCACATCAAGGGCGATGCGTCGCAGTGGTTCGGCACCAGTCGTCTGACCGTGCTCGCTCCGAGCAGCCTCTTCCGGCGTGTCGTCGTGAGCGCCGACGGTCGCAGCGCCGTCGGACTCGGCGGGCCGCGCATCGTACGTATCGACCTCGCGCGGGGCATGACGCCGACCGAGGGCAGCTTTGTCGTGCTCCTCGACGGCGTCATCGGAGCCGATGCGTGGGTACGCCGCGGGCTTCCCTAGTCAAACACCGGCGCGATCTCCCGGAAGCGGCGCATGGCGTCGATGTGGGCGTCGAGATCGCGAAGCTTTGAGCCGGCCGTCCGGAACTCGAGGTGTGACATCCCCATGTCGCGGAAGATCTCGGCTTTTCGCGCCCACTCCTCGGGCGCGCCGGTCGCGCCGACACGGCCTTCGACACCCACCCGGGCAGGATCGCGACCGGCATCTCGCACGTACCCGCGAAAACGCTCCAGCGCCGCGCGCCCCTCGTCGGTCGGCCCCAGATGCGAGAACCAGCCGTCGGCGAGGCGCGCCACACGTTTCACCGCGACCTCTTCATCCGCACCCATCCAGAGCGGGATCGGCCGCTGCACCGGGAGCGGGTTGATGCCCGCTCGATCGATGCGATGCCAGCGGCCTTTGTAGTCGACGAGCTCCTGCGTCCAGAGCAGGCGCAGCACCTCGATCTGCTCCTCGATGCGCTTGGCACGATCGCCCCAACTCATGCCGAGCGCCTCGTACTCGACGTGGTTCCATCCGATCGCAACGCCAAGACGAACGCGACCGCGCGAGAGGACGTCGAGGGTCGCCGCCTGCTTCGCCACGAGAACGGTCTGGCGCTGCGGGAGGATGAGGATCCCGAAGGCGAGCTCCAGCCTCTTCGTCACCGCCGCGAGATAGCCGAAGAGCACGAACGGCTCATGGAACGCGTCGCGATGCGTGTATGCGCCCTTCCACGAGGCCGGCCGCCCCGTCGGCTCGGCGCCAACGACGTGGTCGTACGCGACGATGTGCATGTAGCCCAAGTCCTCGGCAGCTTGAGCGAACGCGATGATGCGTGCGGGATCGTCGCCGATCTCCTGATGCGGATAGACCACGCCGACGCGCACCGTCGCATCATGGCAGCGATGCAGATCGAGCACCGTCCGCACTCCGGACCCTCACCCGATCCGGCGACCATCGAGCGGTCACTGCGACGCGAAGCACGCGACGTGTATGGGTGGTCCAACGCGCCGGATGACCGTTACGGCGAACACGAGCACTCCTATACGAAGCTCCTCTACTGCACGCGAGGCTCGATCGATTTCGTCCTCAGCGATGGGCGCCGCATCACCCTGCGGCCGGGGGACCGTCTCATCCTGCCCCCGCGCACGCGCCACTCGGCTGTCGTCGGCCCCGCGGGTTGCGCCTGCCTAGAAGGAAAGCTCGAGGCCTAGACTCTCCAGGCTTCCATGCGACCGCTCGCCCCACGGATGTCGCGCCTCGGGACGGAGACCGCGTTCGAGGTCCTCGCCAAAGCGCGCGCGCTCGAGGCCATGGGCCGCGACATCGTCCACCTCGAAATTGGCGAACCCGACTTTGACACGCCGCCCTCGATCGTCGCCGCCGGCGTGGCCGCACTCGAACGCGGGGAGACGCACTACACACCCTCCGCCGGGGTGATCGAGCTACGCGAGGCGATCGCCGCGTACCTGCGGGCGCGCCGCGGCGTGAGCGTCGACCCCGCGCAGGTGATCGTCACCCCAGGCGCGAAACCGATCATGTTCTATGTGCTGCTCGCGCTGCTCGACGACGGCGACGAGGCGATATACCCGGATCCGGGCTTCCCGATCTATTCGTCGATGATCGCTTTCGCCGGCGCGCGCGGGGTACCGCTGCCGCTCCGGGAGCGAAACGACTTTCAACCCGATCTCGATGAACTCAGGCGGCTCGTGACCGATCGGACGAAGGTGCTCGTACTGAACAGTCCGAACAACCCGACCGGGGCCGTGCTCTCACTCGAAGCGATCCGCGAGATCGCTCGCATCGCGCGCGAGCGCGATCTCTGGGTGCTCACCGACGAGATCTACGGCGAGCTGGTCTACGACGGGGAGCATCGTTCGATCGCGCTCGAGGAGGGGATGTCCGAGCGGACGATCCTTCTCGATGGCTTTAGCAAGACCTTCGCAATGACCGGATGGCGTCTCGGGTATGGCGTCTTTCCCAAGCCGCTCGTCGAGCCGGTGACGAAGCTCGTGACGAACTCGGTCTCCTGCACCGCGACGTTCGTGCAGCGCGCCGGCGCGGCCGCGCTCTTAATGCGTCCGCCCGAAGTGGACCGCATGATCGCGGAGTTCAGGAAGCGCCGGGACGCGATCGTGAAGGGGCTGAGCGCCGTTCCGGGTGTTTCATGCCGATCGCCGCACGGAGCCTTCTACGTCTTCCCGAACGTCACCGCGCTCGGTTTGCGCAGCAGCGCCGACGTCGCAGATCGGATCCTGAACGAGGCGGGCGTCGCGACGCTCGCGGGAACGTGTTTCGGGAACGAAGGCGAAGGCTACCTGCGGCTCTCGTACGCGAACTCGCTCGCCAATCTCGACAAAGCTGTCTCCCGGATCGCGGATTGGGCTTCGCGGCTCGCGCCTTTACCTACCGGTCGGTACAGGGCCTAGACGCCGACCCCGTCGACGAGCACGCCGACGATGTCCGAGGCGAGCTGCTGCGCGTCACGTCCCCCCGGTACCGCCTCCCGGCCTGTCCAGGGATCGACGAGGTTGAAAAGAACCTGAGTCGCGAACGCTGTGTCCATCTGGCGGAGCTCGCCGCTCCGTACGCCTTCGTCGAGGACCTGCTGGACGGGAGAGAAGAAGTGACGGAAGAAGGCGCTCCGGGCCTGGCTCGTCTGATCCACCGTCAGTCCGACGGCCCCATCGCGAAGCAGCCGCGGCCCTGAGCAGCGCGCGCTCACCAGGTACGCGAGTACAGAGGACAGCCGATCGCGCGCGCGAGCGCCGTGCCGAGCCGCGGTCCGAAGGCCGGTGCCGTGCTCCTCGAGGACGCCACAGATGACGGCAGTCAAGAGTGCGCTCTTGTCCGGGAAGTAGTAGTAGACCGTCGGCTTCGTCACCTGCGCCTCGCGTGCGATCTCGTCGAGCGAAACGCCACGTACGCCACGTTGGCCCCAAAGCCGGTCCGCCGCTCTCAGGACCCGATCGCGGGTAGTGCTTGGTCGACGGGGTCTGGTGGCCATGCCGGGCATTCTACCTACCGGTCGGTAGCCCTCGGTGTGACCGCGGCGCGGCGTGTTATGCGGACCGCGCGACGGTGCCGTTACGGATAGCCGGCGATCCAGTCACCGGGCTCGACTGAACGGGAGCGCCAGCGCGTAGTGCGAATACGCGAGCGGAGCTCAGCCCGGTGGTCACACCGATGCCCGCCCGTTACCGAAGCCTCGACCCGCGGACATACCGACGTTACGAATCGTCCGGCGCATGGAGTACGCCGTGCTCCCGCCCCTTCCGAGGTACCCGGATACCCGGGTCAAAGCAAAAAGGAAAGCGGGGTCCAAAGATGCCGAGAGCGATCAGTTACGGACTCAGGTTCATGACCGTTTCGGCGTTGGCGATCGCGATCAGTCTCGGCCGTGTCGAGATGGCGAACGCGTACTCCCAGCAGTCCGACACGAGTCAGATCGCGGACAACGGAGGCAAAGACAAGGCGGACAAGGGCAAGGACCACAACGATTCGAAGGGCGACTCGAAGAGCAGCGCCAAGGCGGACACGAAGGCCAGCACCGAGGTGAAGGCCGAATCGAAGACCTCCGCCAAGGCGGACACGAAGGCCAGCACCGAAGTGAAGGCCGACTCGAAGAGCAGCGCGAAGGCGGAGACGAAGGCCAACACTGAGGTGAAGGCCGACGCCAAGGCCAAGAGCGAGGAGACGGCCAAGACGGGAGAGAAGGACAACTCCAAGTCAGGCGCCAAGGCGGAGGAGAAGTCAGGCGCCAAGGCCAAGACGAGCGAGAGCACGGAAGCCAACGCATCCAAGAAGTCAGAGAACAAGGGTTCGCACGAAAGCAACAGCAAGAGCAGCAAGAACGAGAACGAGGAGTCCAGCAGCTGCAACAACAGCGGCAATGAGAACAACGACAACGAAAACGAGAACGAAGGCAACTGCACGTGCAACACCGGCAACGGGGAGAACGACGAGGACAACGGAAATAACGGCAACCACGGCAACGGCAACAACGGGAACGGCAACGGCCACCACGAGAACGCCGGCGAGCAGGCGCGAGCCCAGCTTTCCGCCAAGATCAGCAGCGCGGAGAGCGCGAGCGCTCGGCTCCAGGCAAAGATCGACGTCGCTCAGGCGCTCCTGGACTCGGGCACGCTCACCAGCGAGCAGTTCACGAACATCTCAAATGCGCTCGTCGCCGCGCGCGCCGCGGAGACGACGCTCACGGACAACCTCAACGCGGCGCGGACCGCTCTCACAGACCTCGTCGCCGCCATCGCCGCGGGGAACGCCGCGGATATCGCGGCGAAGGTCACCGCTGCCCAAACGGCGATGAGCAACTTGAACACGGCTGCGAACGCCGCTCTCACCGCGAACGCACAGCTCGGGACGGTGATCGCGGCCAACTCGTCCACAGCCGAGGCCACGCGTGCGCAGCTCAACGCCGCGATCGGCGGGGCCGGAAACCTCAACACCGAGCTCCAGAACAGAATCACCAGCGGAATGGCGCTTCTGCCATCCCTCACTGGACAGCAGTTCACGAATCTCTCGAACGCCCTCAACAACGCGAGCACGGCGGAGAGCCAGCTTGGGCAAAAGATCTTGGAGGCGCAGACCGCGCTCCAGAATCTCATCAACGCGATCAGCAGCGGCACCGCCGCCCAGATCGCGACCCGCGTCAGCGAGGCGCAGCAGGCGATGACCAACCTGAACACGGCCGTAACCACCGCAGCGAGCGCCAACACCCAGCTCGCCGGGACCATCGCGGCCAGCGGCTCGACAACCACAACGACGACCACGACGGGCCAAACGACCACCGAGCGTTTGGAGCGAGCCGAGACCACGACCGGCACGACCACGACCGGTACGACGTCCGGCAGCACAACGACCGGAACGACCACGGCCGGAACGACGACCGGCTCGACGGCAGTCGCGGGCGTGCAGACAGGTCCGCAAACGGGCGCGGCTACACAGACGGCGACTCAGGGTGGGTCGCAGACCGCGTCGTCCACCGCGGGCGCTGGCGTCCAGAATCTCCCGTCGACGAACACCTCGAACGACTCGACACCGCTCACGATCCTGGGTATCGCCCTCATGGCGGTCGGTGGCGCGCTGCTCCGCCGCCCGAAGGGGCTGCCCATCCAATAACAAACGAACGGGACACACGCGCTGACAGGAGAGGGAGCCCGAGGAGGGCTCCCTCTTCCTTTTGTGGCTTTTGAGACCCTCACGCGCGTTCGAATACGCGCCCCTCGATACTTCGATGTGTGCAGGAGCAGGAGCGCCGTCTCGTAACAGTCCTGTTCGCCGACTTCGTCGGGTTCACCGCACTCGCCGATGATCTCGATCCTGAAGAGCTGCAGATCCTCGTCTCGGGCATCTTCGAAGATCTCGCTGAGGAGGCGCTCCGATATGACGGCACGATCGAGAAGTTCATCGGTGACGCAATCTTTGTGATCTTCGGCGCGCCGATCGCGCACGAGGACGACCCGCAGCGCGCCCTCCGCTGCGCGCTCGGGATGCAGCGGATCTTCAACGAGCACGCGGCGCGCGTGAAGGCCCAGCTCGGCATCGAGCTCGGGCTGCGCATCGGTATCCACTCCGGCATGGTCGTCGCCGGCGCGGTGCGGAGCATCGCGGAGTACGGGGTGATGGGCGACACGGTCAACACGGCGTCTCGTCTCCAGCAGGCCGCCACGCCCGGCGAGATCTACGTGACGCAGGCCACCTTCCGCATGACCAACCGCGAGTTCAGCTTTCGCGAAGTCGGTCCCATCGAGATGAAAGGCAAGGAGAAGCCGGTCCTGGCCTATGCGCTGACCGGCGAGCGCACGACACCGCGGACGACGATCAACGTCCAGGCCCCGCTCGTCGGACGGTGGATGGAGCTCTCGCGGCTCGACCTCTCCTACCAGTCGTCGCGCGTCGGACGGACCGAGGTCGTGCTCATCGCCGGCGAGCCTGGGATCGGCAAGAGCCGCCTGCTCACCGAGTTCATCGGGCTCGCGACGTCCGCCGAGGATGGCGTGCGCACCGGCGACGCGCCGCGAGTCCTCCGCTGGACCTTCTCGCGGGTGAACCAGCGGAGCTACGCCGGATTCATCGAGACACTCCTTGTCGAGATGCGGATCGAACCGAACGACGCCGAGTCCTCAGCGCAGCTTCCGGCAAAGCTCCGCGAGCTCGGTTTCGCGAATCCGGAGATGGTGGCGCCGACCCTCGCGCAGTTCTTCCACCTGGCCGGCGCGACGGAGCCGCCGAGCGAGAGCGAGGAATGGAAGCGCTCGATGTTTCTCGCTGTTTACGACGTCATCGCGTCGCTGGCGCGCGAGCGCCCGCTTCTCTACGTCCTCGAGGATCTGCACTTCGCCGACTCCGCGTCGCTCGAGCTGCTGTGGTTCGTGGCCTCGCGGGCCTCGCGGGTCCCGATCCTCCTCCTTCTTGCGCAGCGCGCCGGGCCGGGATCGCCCGAACCGCGACCGGTGCGGACAAATTTCACTCAGCTCGTGCTCGAGCCACTCTCCGATGAGGAGGCCGCGCGGATCATCGACGCGACGTTCGACTGGATCCCCGACGAGCTGCGCGACAAGATCGTGGCGCGCGCCGGCGGCAATCCGTTCTTCATCGAGGAGTCGATCCGCGCGCTCGTCGATTCGGGCGCCGTCGCGAAGGACGACAAGGGCGAGTGGGAGCTGCGCGAGCGCCCAGCAGCGCTCGAGGTCCCCGCGACGCTTCACGCCGTCGTCGCGGCACGGGTCGATCGGCTTCCCCCGACGGCGAAAGAGTGCATCCAGTTCGCGTCCGTCATCGGCCAACGCTTCGGTGACCGCGTCCTGCGCGAGGCCGGTGGCCCGCGGCTCGCCGACGCGGTCGACGAGCTGATCGCGGCCGATCTTGTTCTCGAGGCCGCGCCAGGCGAGCGGCGTGAGGGTCGTTACCGCTTCAAGCACGCAGTGGTGCAGGAGGTCGCGTACAACACGCTGCTCCTGCGGCGCCGGATCGAGCTCCACCGCCGGGTCGCGGTCGCGTACGAGAAGGTCCTGGGTGAAGGGATCAAGGACTTTCTGCCCGCGCTTGCGCACCACTACCTGCTCGGCGAGGTGCCGGACAAGGCTGCCGACTACTCGTGGAAGGCGGCCGAGCGCGCGACAGCCATCCACGCGCACGTCGAGGCGCTCCGCCTCGCGGAGCAGGCCCTCGAGCTCTACGAGAAGCTCGACCGGTTCCCCGAAGCGATCAAGGCGCTCTACCTCATAGCGCGCGTCAGGCGTTTCCGCGGCGAGAACGACGCCGCGCTCTCGGCGTACGAGCGTGCGCTCGCGATGCTCGAGGACCGCGACCCGAAGAGCTCTGAGGTGGGGACGGTGATCGCCCACATGGCCGAGCTCTGCACCCGCTGGGACGCGAAGCATCCCGATCTCGATGGACTCATCGCGCGCGGCCTTGCCATCGTCGACGGCAAGCGCGATCGCGACAAAGTCCTGCTCCTCGCCGCGAAGTCGTTCATGTCGCGCAAGCGCCCCAAGCCATCCGACGCCGACTGGCAGGACTCCCTTGCCACCGCGAAGGAAGCGCTCGCGATCGCGGAAGAGCTTGGGCTGCTCCGTGAAGTGTCGCTCTGCCTGGACGCTGTGGGGTACGCGTACGGCGAGCTCGGGAACTTCCGCGAGTCGTACGCGCACAACCAGCGCCGGTTGCCGATCGCCAAGTCGCTGCAGGACAGCGACGAGCTCATCGATGCCCACAACATGATCGCGCTCTCGGCGCTCGTGCTCGGTGATTTCGGCGAGGTCATCGAGCACGCGTCGACCGCGCGCGACATCGCGCTCGAAACGGAGAAGCCACGCCTCGGAGCGGTCTCGCTCCAGGCCGAGGCGCTCGCGCGCCTCCTGTCAGGCGACTTTCCGGGCGTGCTCGCTGCAGCAGCTAGGCGCGAGCTCTTCCTGCCAACCGGGAAGGCCCACGCGACGCTGGCGATGGCTTCCGCGGCGGCTGCGGCGATGGGCTCGCCTGATGAGAAGACCTTTCGCGAACAGCTCGTCGAGGCCGAGGCGAGCCCACTTGACCTCGCGGCCTGCGACTTCATCACCGCCGTCTACGGGATGCGCGAGAGCGAGTCGAGCTACCACGCCATCCGAAGCGCCGGTTATCCAAAGCACCTCGTGGACCAAGCTTTGGTCGGTCCGCTCGCGGTACTCGCCGCGGCGCGCTGGCGCATCGACGATGAGCAATTCGAAGAACGCATCGAGGCGGTCATCGAACGGACCGGCCACGCGCGCGGCCATGCTCTACTCAAACAGGCTCATGGCATGCGAGCGATGAACCGCGGCGAGCTCGCGAAGGCAGAGAAGCTCCTGTTCGACGCCGTCCAAGCGTTCGCGACGTTGCGACTCGACTACGAGCGCGCGGTCGCGCTCGCCGATCACGCGCGCGTCCTTGCAGCGCTCGGCAGGGAGCACCGGCAGGAGTGCGACGAGGCGAAGGCCATCGCCGAACGTCTCGGTGCGGTCGCACTTCGGACCGCGGTGGAGCTGGTGGCGGTCGCGATCTAAGTCCGCCGCTCGTATCCGGCCCGTTACGGTTGGCCGTCAGCCTTCACGGGGGCGTCGGCGCCCAAACCTTATGGAGAGGCGTCGGCGACGGGGCTTGAGCGGGCGCCCGTACGTCGCAGAAAAGTCGAGTCCGACTGAGCCGCTTCTGCCAGCGGTCTTTGCTCGGGAGGGCTCACCCTCCGCGCGCAGCTCGACGCTGTTATGGCTTGTGCCCGCGACGCGCAGCTGGAGATTCTCGAGCATCTGTATCGCCGCGCCGAACTCCTTCGGGCTGATGGCCTCGGCGAGATTCACGGCAAAGGCTGCGACACCGTCCCGGAAGTCGCCCAGGTGCAGAGCTTCCACGCTGGAGAGCGACTGGATCCGGCGCTGGATCTCGATCAGCTGGAGGAACGATCCAACGGGAGCAATAACGACTTCGATCTGCCGGACTCCGAGGCTCTCGCCGATCGCGGGCTCGGCGCTGAGCGCTTCGTGCGCCGACGCCGGCTTGGCCTCCAGATGCGGAGCAACGGCGTCCGCGATATCGGCAAGCGCGTTCGTCTCCACGATCGGGTGAGACCCCGCGACATCCACGAGGGCCTCCGACGTGCTCGGCT